>JACDCC010000191.1 GCA_013694595.1 Chthoniobacterales bacterium | reverse complement strand
TTGTTGTTAGGAATTTCCATCGAGATCGCGTCATTCGTGCGCAGGATGGTGTCGGCCCAATTGATCTCGGTCACCTGGCCGATGTGCTCGCCGATCTTCAGCCAGTCACCGACTTTGTAAGGACGCCCGAGCTGCAGCTCCGCTCCCGCAACCAGCGTGCTGAGCAGGTTCTGCATTCCGAAGCCGAGGATGATCGCCGCGACCCCGGACCCGGCGAGGAGGCCTTTAAGTTCGCCCTGCGCCCGGTACCCGATGCTCAACACCAGGAACAGCGCGATCACGAACAGGATGACCGCCACGAAGTCGCGCAGCAGGCGCGGGATCACGACGTTTCGCTGGGTGCCGTAGTAATAATCCCACAGGTAACGGTTCAACAACGCCACCACCACGGTGGTGCTCAGAAGAACCAGGCCAGCGCCGACATGCCCGCGCCACGAGGTGTCGGCGCCATAAACGACGAGTGCTGCATAGGATGCGAGCGTGAGGCAGAAGAGCTTGAACGCGGCGCCGAAACGCACCGCCGCGCGACGCTTCAGAAGGCGCCCGATCGCAATCGCGACGAGGAAGACCGCAAAGAAGACAAAAACCGTGACGGCGGCTCTTTGCGACTCGAGCAAGGCGTTAAACATCGCGAGCGGCGACAGTAGCAGTGTCGTCAGCGCGGCGACAAGCTCTTAGCCCGGAGAGGCGGGTGCCAGATTAACGCGGCGAGATCGTCAGCCATGCCCAGCCGGCGAGGAAACAGAGGCCGCCAAGTGGGGTTATTGCTCCGAGCCAGCGGAAATTCGTCACCGCGAGGACGTAAAGACTGCCACTGAAGATGATGATCCCGGCGAGCAGCAGGTAAAACGCGCCGCGATTGGCCGCGCCGTGTAACGCCAGGGCCACCAGAGCAACCGCGTGGGCGAGATGGTATAGCACTGCCGTCTGCCAGGCATCGACGGTGCCGTGCGCCTGCAGCGTTGACTTCAACGTGTGCGCGCCGAAGGCGCCGAGCGCCACCGCGAGAAAGCAAACGGCGGCAGCGATCCGGAGAAGCGTGGGCGCCATGCGCGTATGCTCTCTCACAAGTCATCGCGGCTCAACGCAGAAAGCTGTCGTCGTCCGGCGGGTGCCGTCGCTCGTCATCCCGAGCCGCGATGACGGCGAGGGACCTCCCGCACTGGCTACGGTTGCACGATTCACCCAAAACGGAGTTCAACCGTGCTGCTGCGAACTCCCTCAACGTCTCCGCTGCTTCGGGATGACCTGCCGCGTGCTGTGTCGTTGAATGGCGTCTTTCCAACCGGCGAGCAGTCGCGCTAGCCTCCCGTCATGCGTCGTCCGTTACCTTATCAAAGATTTCTCACCGGTACCTTGTTTCTGAGCACAACGGCCCTGGCGCTGGCAGCCACTTCTCCGCTCCAGGAGCGCGCCGATCGTTTTCTCGCTCTGGCGAACGCCGGCTACAAAGGCCTCTACAAAGTGAGCGCAGAGGCGCAATGGGCAGCCGTCACTGATGTCAAACCAGAGCACGACGCAGCTGCCGCGACCGCCGGGAAAGCTGCCGCCGCCTTCAACGGTAATCCCTCGCTCATCAATGAAGCGAAGGAACTGCTCAGCAGGCGCAGTGAGTTGAACGGGATCACGGTGCGCCAGCTCGATAAACTGCTACGGAATGCCGCCGAAGGTCCAATGACGAATCCGGAGCTCGTCGCCGCGCGGGTGGAGGCGGAGACCAGGCAGGCGTCCACGCTCAACGGCTTCGAGTTCAAACTCGACGGGCAAGCGATCAGCGTGAACGAGATTGATAACAAACTCGACACCAGCACGGACTTGGAGGAGCGCCGCCGCGTGTGGGAAGCGTCAAAGGAGTCAGGGTCGCGTTGAAAGAAGGGCTCGTGAAACTCCGGGAGCTGCGGAACCGCGCGGCGAAAGAGCTCGGGCACAAGGATTACTTTGCGCTCCAAGTCGCCGGCTACGGCATGACGACGGACGAAATGGTGAAGCTGCACGACGGCTTCCTGAAAGAACTGCGTCCGCTTTACCTGCAGCTCCACACGTGGACGAAGCACAAGCTCGCCGAGAAATTCAAACAGCCGGTCCCGAAGCGCATCCCGGCGCATTGGATCAATAATCGTTGGAGCCAGGAATGGACCGGGCTCGTCGAGGCGGCGAACATCGACGATCGCTTCAAGGATCGTCCACCGGAGTGGATCACGAAGACCGCGGAGCAGTTCTACACCGGGCTCGGGTTCAAGCCGCTGCCCGCCAGCTTCTGGACGAAGTCGGATCTTTATCCGGTGAAACAAGGCGAGACGCGCAAGAAGAACACGCACGCCTCCTGTTGGCACATCGACCTCGAGGAAGACATCCGCTCACTGATGAGCATCGAGTCGAACTCGCGCTGGTTTTACACCGCGCATCACGAGCTCGGCCACGGCCGCTCCTGCGGACCGGCGCGAATCCAAGCTTCCACGAAGGCATGGGCGAGCTGATTTCGCTAGCTTCCAGTCAGGTGCCTTATCTGCAGTCACGTGGTGTGTTGCCTAACGACTTAAAAGCAGACGCGACCGCCTTCCTGCTCGACGATGCGCTTTCACGTTCGCTCCCGTTCATGTTCTGGGGCTCGGGGACGATGACGCATTGGGAAGCGGATGTTTACGGGAAGAACCTGCCGCCGGAACAGTGAAACCGCGCTGGTGGCAATACGTGCGCGAGCACCAGGGCGTCGAACCGCCCGCGCCGCGCGGCGAAGAGTTCTGCGACGCCGCAATCAAGACGCACATCAACGACACGCCGGCCTATTACTACAGCTACGCCATCGCCACCGTGCTGAAGTTCCAGTTGCACGACCACATCGCGCGCAAAATCCTGAAGCAGCCGCCGCAGGCATGTAACTATGCGGACAACAAGGAAGTCGGCGCGTTCCTGAAGAAGATCATGGAGAAGGGCGCGACGGAGGACTGGCGGAAAGTGCTGAAAGACGCAACCGGCGAGGAGCTCTCCACGCGCGCGATGATGGAGTACTTCAAGCCGCTGATGGCGTGGGTGGAGAAGGAAAACGCGGGGCGCCAGATCGGCTGGGAGTAAGGCACTCTCGGGCTGCTGCCCGAGCTTGATCCGGCATGTCGCTGGTGTCTGCGCGTCGCGCGTTGCCGCAACGCAGTTTGCGCCCAGTGAGTGCGAGAGATATCCTTTTGCGCGGCTGCGGGTGACGCAAAGGGCAAGCTCATGAGCGACGAACCAAACGACGACCTGGAGAAGTTTGGCGCTGTCTCCGGGATGGGGCTGAGCATTCTGGAGGCGTTCGACGAGGTTCTCGCGCTGGTCGCACCGGGCGATCCTCTGCGCGACGAGCTGATCGCGTTGCGCTCTGGAATTGCGGACCACGAGCAGATGATCGGCGACGCGCGTCGCATGATCGAAAAGCTGGAAGAGGTGATCACGAAGGTCACGGCGCCGGCAAATCGTATCGGCACGTACCTCGGGAATCCTTCGCGCCACACCGCGCAAATCGTAGTCGGTGGCTCCGATTACTACTGCAATGTCGATCCGCGGATTAACCTCTCCGAGCTAAAGAAGGGCACGCGTGTGCTCGTGAATGAAGCCTACGTCGTCGTCGGCGATCTCGGCTTCGAGACCGCCGGTCCGGTGACGAAAATCAGCGAGGTGCTCGGCGCCGATCGGCTGCGGGTCGGCGGCGAACACGGGACGCAATCGACCATTTTGCAGCGTTCGGCGGAGCTCGCGAAATCTATTCTGAAGTCGGGCGACGAAGTGCGCGTAGACCCCAGTTACCGGATGGCGCTGGAGGCGCTGTCGCATTCGGAATCCCGGCAGCATTTCCTCGATGATGTGCCGCAGCTGCCGTGGGAAAAGGTTGGGGGACAACAAGAGGCGCTGCAGGCGATCAAAGACGCGATCGAGCTGCCGCTCGTGCACCCGGAGCTCTTCCAGCAGTATCAGCACGCCACGCCGAAAGGGTTCCTGCTCTACGGGCCGCCGGGATGCGGCAAGACGCTGATCGGGAAGGCGACGGCCTTTAACCTGACGAAGCAGCTGAGCGAGAAGAGCGGCACCGAGATGAAGGAATACTTCATGCACATCAAGGGGCCCGAAATCCTCAACATGTGGGTGGGGGAATCCGAGCGGATGGTGCGGGAGATCTTCACGACGGCGCGCGAGAAACGGCGGGAGGGTTATCTGCCGTTTTTGTTTATCGACGAGGCGGAGAGCATCCTCGGAACGCGTCGCGCGTCGCGTCACTCGAACATTCTCTCGACGCTGGTGCCGATGTTCTGCTCAGAAATGGATGGGATCGACTCGCTCGATGACGTCGTAATCATCCTCGCATCCAATCGCGCCGATCTGATCGACCCTGCGATCCTGCGCCCGGGCCGCATCGACCGGAAGATCAAGGTGGAACGGCCGGACAAAGATGGCGCGCGCGACATCTACCGGATTTATCTGACGGACAACCTTCCCTACGACGGCACGCTCCCAAAAGAAGCCGCCGCGGTCGGACCGGCGGTCGACCGAATGGTGGAAAGGCTCGTGGAGTCGCAGTTCGCCCGTCGCGAGGAGAACAAGTTCCTCGAGGTGACGCTACGCAGCGGGCGCAAGGAAATTCTGTATCGCAGCGATCTGATGAGCGGCGCGATCATCGCCTCGATCGTCGAGCGGGCGAAGGGAATCGCGATCAAGCGTGCTATCGCCGCCAAACCTCTTGACGGTGAAGCGACGAGCGAACCCGCCGGACACGGGATCAGCGAGGCGGATCTGCGGCTCTCGTTTGAAACCGAATACTCCGAGAACAATATCTTCCCTCCGACTGAGATGACGGAAGATTGGCTGAAGCTCATCGACTACGACCCGGAAAACGTCGTGAAGATCGCGCCGGCTCGCCGCGGGAACGCCGCTTCCGAGAAGCTCGGCGCCGGGATCATCTGACCAGCTGCGTCGCGGTTTCGCTGCTCGACCCGCGTTCGCGAACAACCAAAGCGGGGTCAAAAGCCAGCCGCGGCGGTCCGGTTGTTCACCCCGAGCTTCACATAGATATTTTGGAGGTGCTTTTTCACCGTGTTGACCGTCACGTTCAAGAGCAGCGCCATTTCGAGGTTCGACTTTCCCCGGCGCACCCAGGAAAGCACTTCTGCCTCCCGCGCGGTCAACGACCGTTCTCCTGCGGGAACTGAACTGCTCCGAATCGGCGTCTCTTCGAGCAGCACACAAACCGCCCCGTGTGCGTCGGCCTGCACCAGCTTTACCTGGAGCAGCGTCTCTTCCGTCCGGCGCAACAGTGGCGGGTCCTCCTGTGAGGCGCGCCGCACCCATTGGCACAGCTCGGCTGGTAAAAGGCCTTCCTTCCCGGCCGAGAAATGCTTTCGCAGGCAGACCCTGGCCGGTGTGCCGGCGAAGTGAATTTGACCGTCGCGGCCTGCCAAGAGCAGGGTCCGGGGCATGGAAGCGTGATTCTCGTGATAGTCGTGCAGAGTAGTGGCCCTCCTACCCCTTGTAAGGATTCTGGAGGGCGAAGTTCTCGGATTTCTTTTGCAACGGGCTTTTTTTTGAAAATAGATGCCTTTCCCTCGACCGCGGGCTGAAACGCGGCGGCTAAACGCCGGCCGGCGAGCCAAACCTCCCTCCCCAAATGGGCTACTCCGGGAGGAGTATTTACCAATTCGCGCCACTGCCCGAAACTCGGTGAAGTGAAGACAAAGGCGCCACTCTCCACGGGCACAGCCTCGCTGCCCGGCGCCTGCGGCCCAGACTCGCCGACACCATTTCTCGCCGGCATCCGCCGCACCCGTCCGATCGCTCTTGATGCCGAATAATTTCATTAGGGGTTAGTCCATCCTCGTCCGCCGTCCAATCCGACGGGCGAGTGGACCCCACTCCGGCCGCGGCTGCTCGATACGAAATGCGCTTCAGAGTCGACCGCTATTTCGACCGAAACTGGGAAGCGCGTTATGCTGCGCGCGTGCGCAGGGTCTTTGGGATAGAAACTGAATACGGAATCACCGTCGACGGAGTCGAGAGCGTCGACGTGGTGGCGGAGTCGATCGAACTCGTCCGGAGTTACACCGAGCACGGCGCCCATATGAAGTGGGATTACGGGCTCGAAGATCCCCACCGCGATGCTCGCGGATTCCGCGCCGCCGAGCTGCTCCAGGACACCGACGAGTCGGCTTACTTCGAAATTGACCGGGACCGGCCGTTGAGCTTCGAGGAGATCAAGAGCGATCTCGTTCTTTCGAACGGTGCCCGCTTTTATAACGACCACGCGCATCCGGAATACTCCACGCCCGAGTGCACGACGCTGAGCGAGATCGTGGCGCACGACAAGGCGGGCGAGCGGATCGTGGCGGAGTGCGCCCGCCGGCGGAACCTAAAGCTCCCGCAAGAGCAACAGCTCCGCCTCTACAAGAACAACACCGATTTCGTCGGCCACAGCTACGGCTGCCACGACAACTACCTGATGCGCCGCGATGTGCCGTGGAATCGCGTCGTCGCCGGGATGCTGCCGTTCCTCGTTACGCGGCAGATTTTCGCCGGCGCCGGAAAAATGGGCATCGAGGCGGAGAGCTCTGCCGGAACGCCCGGCGTGTATCAAATCTCGCAGCGAGCCGATTTCTTCAGCGTACTCGTCAGCATCGACACGATGAACCGCCGGCCGCTCGTGAATACGCGCGACGAGCCGCATGCCGACGCGGCTCGCTACCGCCGTTTCCACGTCATCATCGGCGACGCGAACATGAGTGAATGGGCCACGGCGCTGAAGATCGGCACGACCGCGCTGGTCCTGGAGTTGATCGAACGAGGGGAGGCCCCCGCGCTCGAGCTCGCGCGGCCTGTCGAAGCCGTGAAGTCGATCAGTCGCGACCAAAACTATGAGTGGATCGTGCCGCTCCACGATGGGCGAACGATCTCCGCTCTCGAGATTCAGCGGCTCTACCTGGAGGCTGCCCGGAAGATTGGCAATCCCGAAGATGAAGAGGGGAGTTGGCTGCTGACCGAATGGGAAAACATCCTGAACGATCTGGAGCGCGACGTTGCCTCCGCCTCGGATCGGGTCGACTGGGTGGCGAAGAAGTTTCTTCTGAGCGCATTGCAGGAAGGGGAGGGGCTTGCCTGGAGTGATCCGTGGCTGCAGTCGATCGACCTTGAGTATCACAACATCGATGCCGAAGCCGGCTTGCACGCCGAGCTCTTGCGGCAGGGGTCCATGCGGCGGATCACCACAGAAGAACAGATCGAAGCCGCCATTTTTTCTCCGCCTGAAACCACCCGCGCCTACACTCGGGGCCGGGCCGTCGCGAAGTTCAACTCCGCGATCAAGTCGATTCAATGGGACGAAGTTGTGTTCGCCTGCGGTCTTGGCTCGCAGCGGCTCGACCTCCCGGAGCCTTCGGTCGAAGACGCGCGTGTTCGCCGGCTGAACGAGGCGTTTCGCGACGGAGCCGAGCTGGACGACCTGCTGCGAATCGCCACCACCGCGTGAATCGCTTCCATTCGTCGCGGCGTGGCTGATGCTCGCGCACCCCTCGCTCTGCTACGACCAGGTGATCAGCCGCAGCTCGTGCTCCTGCATCAAGTGCGGATGCGTCGGCACGACTCGGACGCTGAAGCCATAGGTGCCGCTTTCCGAGGCCGGGACTGAGCCGCGATACAAATGGTGGCCGTTGCCGCTATCGTTCACGCTCTGATGGAGCGTCGTCACGTGCGGGTTGCGCACGCCGTCGATCTCCACCTCGCCGTGATACGCTTCCACCCGCACATGCTGCGGATCGACGGGCCCGAGGTGGAGTTTGGCGGAGACCTCGAGCGATTGACCGACGAGGATGTTCTGCCGGTCTTCATTGCCGATCTGCACGTCGTAGATCTGCACCTGCGGCCAATCACGACGCATTTGCGCTTTCCAGCGACTGAGCTCAGCGGCGGCGCTGCCATTATCAGTGGCCAATTCCTGATAGGCGCGTGCGGCGGGCGCGTAGAGCCGCTCGGCGTATTCTTTCACCATCCGGTGCGTGTTGAACACCGGCGTCACGCTGCGAATCGATTCGCGCATCAACTGCAGCCAGGCCAGCGGCAGGCGACCGTCCGGCTTCGCGTAGTAGAGCGGCACGATCTGATTCTCGAGCAACTGATAGAGGCTCGTGATGTCGACGGAATTCTGGAATTCAACCGAGCCCGTTTCGATCTCAGCACCGATCGCCCAGCCGTTTTTGCCGGTGTAGCTCTCGCACCACCAGCCATCGAGCACGCTCAAGTTGAGTCCGCCATTCGGCGGCAGTTTCATTCCGCTGGTGCCACTCGCTTCGAGCGGGCGCAGCGGATTGTTGAGCCAAAGGTCGACGCCCTGCACCAGGCGACGCGCGATGTAGGTGTCGTAGTCTTCGAGGAAGACGAGGCGATTCTCGAGGCCGGCTTCGCGACTGAACTTGTAGACCTGCTGGATTAACGCCTTGCCGCCTTCGTCGCGCGGATGCGATTTCCCCGCGAAGATGAACTGTACCGGGCGGGAGTCGTCGTGCAGCAAACGCGCAAGGCGTTCCTTGTCCGAGAACAGCAACGCGCCGCGCTTGTAGGTCGCAAAACGGCGTGCGAAGCCGATCGTCAGGATCTCGGGATCGAGCACGTGATTGATGTTCCGCATCACCTCCGGGGATTCGCCGATTCGTTCCGCCCGCATTCGCATCCGCTCGCGCACGAAGTCGACCAGGCGGCGCTTCAGTTGCTGGTGCGTTTCCCAAAGCTGCGCGTCCGGTATTTCGATCACGCCGCGCCAGAACTCAACATCCGTCAGGCGCTCTTCCCAGTCGCCGAGATACTTCGTGTAGAGGGCGGAAAATTCAGGCGCCATCCAGGTCTTCGTGTGGACGCCGTTCGTGATGCTCGTGATCGGCACCTCCTCGACCGGTACGCCCAACCAGACATCCTTCCAAAGGCCGCGGCTCACTGTGCCGTGCAATTTGCTCACGCCGTTCGAATGCCGGCTCGCGCGCAGGGCGAGGATCGTCATGCTGAATGGATCGTCGGGATTGATGCGCGTCTGCCCGAAAGTGAAGAGTTCGTCGAAGGGAATCCCTAGATCCTTTACGAAGTCACCGAAGTAGCGCCGCATCATCTCACGCGGAAATGCGTCGTTCCCGGCCGGCACAGGCGTGTGCGTGGTGAAGATATTCGCCGCTGCGACCAGCTGCAGCGCGGAATAGAAATCGAGCTTCTTCTCCGTCACCAGTAGACGAATCCGCTCCAGCGCGAGAAACGCGGAGTGACCTTCGTTCATGTGGAAGACTTCGACGTCGATGCCGAGCGCGCGGAGCGCCTTCACCCCGCCGATGCCGAGCATCATCTCCTGGCGCATCCGCATCTCGAGATCGCCGCCGTAAAGCTCGGCGGTGATTAAGCGATCTTCCGGCGTGTTTTCCGCCACGTCGGTATCGAGCAGGTAGAGATTGATCCGGCCCACGTGGAGTTCCCAGATCTTCGCCAGCACCTCGCGATCGAGGATGCGGACGGAGATCAGAAGCCGCGCGTTGTTGCGGCGGACTTCGCGGATCGGCAGATGGTGGAAATTCTGGTTCAAGCTGACCGCTTCCTGAATGCCTTCCTTGTCGATCTGTTGCTTGAAATACCCGTGGCGATAGAGCAGCCCGACCGCGACGAAGTTCAGGTCGAGATCGCTCGCTGACTTGCAATGATCGCCAGAGAGAATTCCGAGGCCGCCGGAGTAATTCGGGATCGATTCGTGAAAGCCGAACTCGGCCGAGAAATACGCGATCGGTTTCTTGATCGCGCTCCCTTTGCCCGTTTTTCCGTAGGTGTCGCCGCGGGCGAGGTAGGCGCGGTAGGCGTCGTGCACCTCCTTCAGCTCGCGCCGGAAATCATCGTCCGCGGCCACCTCCTCCAGCCGCGCCTGACGCGATAGCTGCAGCATCCGCACCGGATTGTGATTGGTGCGGTTCCACAGCTCGGGGTCGAGGTGGCGAAAGAGACGGCGCGCGGAAGGTTCCCAGGTCCACCAGAGGTTGAAGACCATCTCGCGCAGCGGCTCCAGTGTGGCCGGCAGGTTGGGAATAACGTTGTAGGTGTGGTACGTCGGCATGGGAACGGGGAATTGTCAGCAGGTGAAGCCGAGGCGGGATTCTGTCAGGAAAACTCGGAGCAGCAAGCGTTCCGTCGCAGGCGTTCAGGCGGTGGAACGTCGCTTCGGCGCGATCAGCAGGCCGAGCACGAATCCAGTGACAAGCCCGCTCAGGTGGGCGGCCATGCTCACGCGCGGCGTCAGAATATCGAAGAGCGACTGGATCGCGACGATGAGCAGAATGTTGCGTAACACGCGCCGGTTGTGCGGGAGATGGCGGTCGCGCATGAGCGATCCCGCCCAGGCGCCGACAATCCCCATCACCGCGGCGGACGCGCCTACCAGCTGGTCAATTTCCAGCCACTGCAGCCGCGACATCATCGTGATCTCAGCGCACGACCCGATGCCAGACAGCAGATAGCAGACAGCAAACCGCAGCGACCCGATCGCGCTTTCCAGCGTTGGCCCGAAGAAGTGGAGCGCGAACAGGTTCACCAGCAGATGCGCGGCGCCGTAGTGCAGGAAGATTGCCGTCGCCAGCCGCCAGTATTCGCCATTCACGAGTACCGTTGCCGGTTCGAGGGCGCCGAGGCGATGTAACGTCATGGGGTTTGTAGACCCGCCGAACGCCATCTGGGCTGCAAACATCGCGAGGTTCAACACGATCAGTGTCGCCACGGCCGGCGTGGTTCCTGTGCGCGAGCGTCCGAAGCTCGAACCGCGTGCGCCCGGTGCCGCGGGAATCGCGCGACCCTCCGCCTGCGCGCGCTCGATCATGTCAATGAGCTGCGCATGCTCTCGGACGGCGCGTCCGCTATGCAGGAAACGCACCGCATTCAGCAGGCGGCGAGCTCGGGGAAAACGGCCGCGTCGCGCCACTTCGATCGACTTGCGAAGAGCCGTCGCCGGTAAAAACAGCAGCAGCAGCCACGCACCGCCGCTAATAAAGCCAGCCCACGGCCGCGCGAAAAGCCACGCCGCTCCGACGACAAGGAGCACGAAGAGCGCGGCAGTTCTCCAGTGGGGACTCGCCGCGCCGCGCCACGTTTGGAACAGCAGAATCGCCGGCGAGATCGCGGCGATGAGAAGAAAGATCTGGTTGAGATCGAGCACGAGGGACGTTGATGATTGAGCTGCGAGGCTGCCGTCGCGGAGTGGGAGTTGATCGAGTGGGTGGACGTCGGGCGTTTGGGGTCCGAAGCTTGCTTCAACAGAACGCGCTCATGGCACTGAAACTAACGCACTATCTCGACGTCGCCTCCTCCTGGTGCTTCTGGGCGGAGCCAATGTACGCGGAGCTGAAGCAGCGTTACGCCGGGCGCGTCGAGTTCGAGTGGAAGATCGCGCTCATGGACGAGAAGGGAATGCCGAAGACGCGCGCCCAGCTCGAATGGTTCTATCGGCGCAGCAGCATGCTCATGCGGTCGCCCTTTGATCTCGACTCCGGCTGGTTCGAGAAAGGTGTCTCGGAATATCTCGCACCGAACGCGGTCGCAGAAGCGGCGAAGGATCTGGGCATCGATGACGACAGCGTCCGGCTCGCGCTCGCGACCGCTGGATTACGCGAAGGGCGACGTACCGGGCAATGGGAGATGGCCGCACAAATCGGGGCTGTGACCTCTGGCCTCGAGAAAGCGAAACTGCTGAAGCGTGCGAAATCGCGGGAAATCGAGAAACGGATTCGCGCGAGCACAGCGGAGTTTCACGCCTTGCAGGTCACACAGCGTCCCACCTTCGTGATCGACAGTGAGATCGGTGATCGCGCCGTGTTCTCCGGGTTCGCGAAGATCGAGCCGCTCGCCACGACGATCGATGCCATGCTCGAAGATCTCGGGTTCCACGAATCGCACGCGGCGCGTTACGGCTCACCGCCTTCCGCTTGAGTTCCGCCGCTCCTCGCGGCGCGACGGAAGAGTCCCAGTTTCGCCTTGCTCCGGAGGCGATGTTGCTTTCAAGTTGCGGTCGGCTGGCGCCTGGCGCCGGTTGTCGCCGCAGAAGATCGCAGCGCGGCGAGGCAGGAGTGTTTCGGAGTGGCTGTAGCCACGCCGGGAGCGGTGCGATAAGAACGACACACGGCGACGCGGTTCACTCCCCATCTCGCCGGCTTGGAGCTTGATTTAACCTGCAACCACAAATTCGTGTAAACGGCCGGATTCGCGCACGCGAAGTCCGGGTCATCATAGGCTCGACCGCCGAGCAGCTCGGCGTGATGAAATTGTCCGATGCGCTCCGGCGCGCGCAAAGCATCGGAATGGACCTGGTGGAAGTCGCGCCCACTGCGAACCCGCCGGTCTGCAAGATCGTCGATTTCGGGAAGTATCGCTACGACCTCGCCAAGCAGGAAAAGGAAAAGAAGGCCTCCGGGACGAAGCTGAAGGAGATCAAGTTTCGGGTAAACATCGACGCGCACGATTACCTGACGAAGCTCCGCCACGGCGAAGCGTTCCTCGACAAGGGGAACAAGGTGCGCGTGCAGCTGCAATTCCGTGGCCGCGAAATGGCGCACCAGGAGATCGGGATGCAGTTGATGTACAAAGTGCGCGACGATTTGAGCGGCATGGGCCAGGTCGAAATGGAGCCGAAGGCCGCCGGCCGTAATATCACCATGACGCTGTCGCCGTTGCCGGCCGCGCGCCGCAAGCGCCGGTTCTCCGTGGAGGAGGACGACGCGGAAGCCGAAGCCGCGAACGCGGCTGACAACGCGGACGACGACGAGTCTTAGCAGGCGCGCCTCAGCTTGCTGCCACTGCAGGCGCCGGCTCTGGCTGCGGGACGGGAATCAGTTCGTCCACGCGCGTGATGCTCACTGCGCGCCCATTCGTCTCGTCGATGCCGATCACTGCACCGCACAAGCGCACTTCACCTTTCGCCACCGGGAACGGCGCGGGCAAATTCGAGATGAAGCGGTTCACGATTGGATCGATCGCGCGCCCGAGAATAGACTGACTCGGACCGCACATTCCCGCGTCGCACAGGAACGCGGTGCCGCGGGGAAAAATCTGTTCGTCCGCGGTTTGCACGTGTGTGTGCGTACCGATCACCGCCGAAACGCGTCCGTCCAAAAAGCGACCGATCGCGATCTTCTCGCTCGTCGTCTCCGCGTGCGCATCCACGAAAATGACGCGGGTTTCGTCGTGCATTGCCGAGACGGCGCGATCGAGCGCCTCGAACGGATTCTCGAGGATCGGTTGCATGAATGTGCGACCCTGCACGTTGATCACGCCGACCTTTCCTTTCGCCGTCTCCAATACGATGGAGCCGCTGCCGGGCGCGCCGGGAGGGTAGTTCACCGGCCGCAGCAGACGCGGCTCGGTTGCCAGGTAGGGAATCACGTCTTTTTGATCCCAGATGTGATCGCCAGTGGTGATCACCGACGCGCCGGCGCGGAGCAGATCGATCGAGATCTTTGGCGTAATGCCGCGCCCGCCGGCCGCGTTCTCTCCATTCACGATGATGAAGTCGACCACATGCCGCGCCTTCAACTCCGCCAGCCGCGCGATGACGCCGCTGCGTCCCGGTTCGCCGACGATGTCGCCCAGGAACAGAATCGTCAGCATGGCACCAACATGCGTGGTAATTACTGCGAAATCCAGATGGTGAATCTTCGGCTCCCGCAAATCCTCGCCCCCTGTTTAGCCGCCTCTCTCCTTGCGCTGCCGGTTCTGGCTGCCGCCGCCCCGAACATCAGCCCGCTCGGCAACGTGCCGGATTGGTCATCGATCGAGCAGTATCAGGGGACGATCACGCGGGACGAGTTCAAGCGTCTGCTGGAAACCGTTTACTGCCCGCGCGGGATCAGCGGAAATCTGCTGCAGCTCGAGGCGGAGGTGGTGCGCATCAGAATCGATCGCGAACAGGAGAGCTGGTTCACGTTGCGCTTCGCGAAGGATGAAGGCGCGAGAAAGCCCGTGCCGCGCGCATGGCGCCCGCTCGAAGCACTTCCTCGTGCGCCGGCTGGTCGCGAGCTCGAGGGGTTGAAGATCGCCATTGATCCCGGCCACATCGGCGGCAGCTGGGCGCAAATGGAGGAGCGTTGGTTCCAGGTCGGCGACAGCGAGCCGATCAAGGAAGGGGACATGACGCTGCACGTCGCGAAGCTGCTCGCGCCGCGCCTGCGTAAACTTGGCGCCACCGTCTCGCTGGTGCGCGACAAACCGGAGCCGGTGACGCCGAAACGCCCTAACGACCTCAGCGAAGTCTCCCGAAAGATTCTGCTCCGCGCCGGCAATCCGAAGCCGCGCGACGACTACGACGGTCCGGCGGACCCGCAAAAGGACCAGACGCTGCGCTGGCAAAACGAGCTCCTGTTCTATCGCAACAGCGAGATCCGCCAGCGAGCTGCGATCGTAAACGACGACCTCCGTCGCGACGTGGTGCTCTGCCTGCATTTCAACGCCGAGGGTTGGGACGATCCGAAGAATCCGAAGCTGATCGACCGCAATCACCTTCACATGCTCGTGAACGGTTCCTATCTCGACGCGGAACTCGAGTTCGACGACGTGCGCTTCGAGATGCTGAAGCGATTGCTCAGCCGCACTTACACGGAAGAGCTTCCACTCTCAGAGAAGCTGGCAGAGACAATGGCGCGCCGAACGCACCTGCCGCCCTACGAATACACCACCCCGAACGTGGTGAAGGTCGGCACCACCGGCTACGTCTACGCGCGCAATCTCATCGCGACGCGCCTCTATCATGCGCCGGTGATCTACTTCGAGCCGTACGTGATGAACAGCGACGAAGTGTTCTGGCGCATCCAGGAGGGCGACTACGACGGCATCCGCAATGTGAACGGCACTGACCGGCCGAGCATTTATCGCGAGTATGCCGATGGTGTGATTGACGGGCTGGTCGAGTATTACCGCGCGCGATGCAAGTAGCGCTCCCGGTTACAACCGCTCGATCGCCGCTGCGATGTCATCGATCGTGATCTCGCTCGTGAGACGTGCGGATCCCAGTCCCGGCGTCACGACGAACCGCACCTCGCCCCGCTCGAACTTCTTGTCCGAACGGATCCCCGGCAGGATTTGATCGCGCGCAATGTCAGCCGGCAAGCTGGTCGGCAGGTCAAACGCCTGCAGCGTCCGCACGACGCGATCGCGGTCTGCGTCCGGCAGGCCCGCTCGACGAACGGAGATTTCACACGCCGCGACGATGCCGAGGCTGATCGCTTCGCCGTGCAACAAACGCCCGTACTGCGCCGCGCGTTCAATTCCGTGTCCGACCGTGTGGCCGAAATTCAGGACGGCGCGTTCGCCGGAGAGATCGAGCTCATCACGCCCAACAACGCCCGCCTTGATCGCAATGTTTTGCCGGACGAGCTCCGGCAGCGCATCCGCGTCATACTCCTCGAGCAGCTCGAAGAGCGAGACGTCGGCGATAATTGCGTGCTTGATGATCTCGGCGACCCCTTGATTGAACTCCCGCTTCGGCAGCGAGCGCAGCGTCTCCGTGTCAGCCACGACCAGCGCCGGCTGGTGCACTGCGCCTAACAAGTTCTTCCCGTGCGTCGTGTTCACCGCGGTCTTGCCTCCGATCGCACTGTCGACCTGCGCCAACAACGTAGTGGGCACCTGGAGATGCGGGATTCCTCTGTGATAAATCGCGGCAGCGAACCCGGCGAGATCGCCCACGACGCCGCCGCCAATTGCGACCACGAACGACGAACGATCCAGCCCGGCAGCTGCCATCTCGTCACAGACCGCAGCGACCTGCTCCAGCGACTTCGATTTCTCACCCGCAGGAATCGTAATCAGCGTCGGATCAAATCCGGCCGCGCGCAGCGAGGCGAACGCCTGTTCGCAAAAAAGCGGTGCGGTGTTCTCATCGCAGACCACCGCACAACCCGGACCACGCAAGACCTTCGCCGCTTCCGCTCCGAGCCGCGCGAGCGCGCCCGGGCCGATCAGCGCCTGGTACTCACGACCGCCAGCCCGCACACGTACCACCTTCACGGCGACACGTTAGGAGCCCGCTTCAGTCGGCGAAAGCCAATTCCCGGCGGTGGAACTTGGCTTGACAGCACGCCCCGGATTTCGATGTATGTTTAAGCATGCCTGATCCCGTTGATCCGATCCCCCCGACGACACCGGCTCCGGTCACGACCGGTGGCGGGAACTCCACTTCTACGGGTCTCCCCCCGAACGTTGCGGCCTCGCTCGCGTGCATCCCGCTGATCGGCGGCATCATTTTCTACGTGCTCGAGAAGCAGGATCAATTTGTCCGCTTCTACGCGATGCAATCGATCATCTTCGGCGGCGCGTGGGTGATGTTCAGCATCGTTTACAATATCATGTGGGCGATCTTCTCTTCGCTCCCGGCGATTGGCGGTTTGTTTGCGGTGCTGCTCGGGCTGGTCTGGGCCCTCGCGAACCTCGGTTTTCTCATCGTCTTCATCATCACGGTGATCAAAGCCTTCAGCGGCGTGCGTTGGGACATTCCGTACATCGGGCCGATGGCGCGGAATCAAGTCGACGGCACGACGACCGTCTAACGCGGAAACGTGCTTCTGCACGTCCTGGGCATGGGGGGCCCTCCTTCCGGAGCTACCGACAGGCGAGCAGTTTCACCACGATCTCGGTGAGGATCAGCTCGTGATCGAGCTGGCTGCTGACGATTTGCACATTGGCGTCGAGACACGCTTCCAGCCCCGCCATCAGCTGAGCGGTCTCGAAGCGATGCGCGGACATCGCCGCGATGCCGAGCGCGTAGGCGTTTAACGTGCCGTCCTTCTTCCGCGGCAGATGCTCGGTGGCCGAGGGGGGCAGGCGATTGATCGCCGAGATGAACGGGAACGGCGCGGATGGCCGGCTGAGACGATGCCGCTCCATCAGGTCTTTCGCGAGCAGAAGATTGCGGACCGTTGGCAGGATTGCCACCAGCAGAATTCCGATCGCGCTTTCGCCCTGGTCCAGGAGGCTTCGCACCAAACCGAGCGCGCGGTTGAGATCACAGCCCGCGAGCGCATTGCCGAGCTCGAAGATCACGCCCGCCCGTGAGAGCGGCACGAGCGTTCGCACTTCATCGGCCGTCACGCGTCGACTTTCCGCGACGTAGAGGTCGATTTTTTCCAGCTCGTTCTCGATCTGCCGCGTGTCGCCACCGGTCAGCAGCACGAACAAATCCAGCGCCTCCTCCTGGAACTGCAGGCCGCGTGCTTTGGCGCGGCTCCGCACGATCTCCGTTGCTTCCTCTTCCCAGCCGCTGCGGCTGGCGTCGAGTTTATCGATCACCTCCAGCTCGGCGCGTTTCGAAAGCGCTTTGTAGAATGACCGTCGCTTATCGACTTCGCTTGCGCTGATCAAAAAAGTGATGTCCGGCGCGAGGCCCGCCTCCAGCACCTCGCCGAGCTCCTCCAGCGCGCCTTGCACGCTGGCTGAGCGACCAATGACCGTGTCACCAAGGCAGTTCGCGTTCTTCAGCCAGACCAGCTTCCCGCCAAAAAATGGCAGCGTCTGCAGCGCTTCGATCGCCGCACGCACGCGTGAAGCGGACTGCTCCGCATTGTCGCCGCAGCCATCGATGACTTCGAGCCCGAAATCGCCCGCATCCGGCGGTGTCAATTTCGCCGCCAGCTCAGTCGCGACGCGTTTCACCTCACTTTCGTCCGAGCCGACAACAGCATGGAGATTCGTCGCGGACGCGGTCTTCGCTTTCGGCATGCGCGGAGTTTCGCCGCATCATCGGCAGCGCTCAAGGCATTCGCGGCGACTGCACGCTCACCCGCAGGCGAATACTAGGCATGAGCAGACGACTAGACGGCAAAGTGGCGATTATCACGGGCGCCGGAACCGGCATCGGCGAAGCGATCGCCCACAAATTCGCGAGTGAAGGCGCGCGTGTGGTGGTGAGCGGACTGCCGGATGATCCAATCGAAGCGGTGGCGAAAGCGATTCGCAACCAAGGCGGGGAGGCAATCGCGAAGGCGGGCGATCTCGCCGACGAAAGCGCGGCGTGGGCCTGCGTCGACCTGGCGGTGAACCACTTCGGAGCGTTGGATGTGTTAGTCAATAACGCGGGCGTCTTCCTCGACAACGCGATGACGGAAGATTACCCGATCGAGGACTTCGACCGGACGGTCCGGATGAACATGCGCTCGGCGTTTTTGATGACACGCTTCGCGCTGCCGCACCTGCAAAAGTCCCGCGGGAACATCATCTCGGCCGGATCGGAGTCAGGGTTCATCGGGCTGGCGCAGAACTCGACCTACGGCGGCACGAAAGGCTGGATGCACTCGTTCATGCGCGGCGTGGCGGTGGAGCAGGCGCGGCATGGCGTGCGGGCGAACTGTGTCTGCCCAGGGCCAATCGATACCGCATGGACGCACAAGGAAGACGGTCCGATGGACAACCAGATGGAGACGTTGTTGCTCCAGGCGAGCCCCATGGGGCGACGCGGAACAACGGAGGAGGTGGCGAATGTCTACGCCTTCCTCGCCTCGGATGAGGCGAGCTATGTGACCGGTGCGCTCTGGCTGGTCGACGGCGGGATTTCCATCGCGAAAGGGCCAGTCGGAGACATGGTGCCGAAGACCTTGCGAAAGGAGCCGGCGGGCGAGCTGGAACTGGAGCACGAGCGGGACGGCTTGAAGAACAAGGAGACGAAGCGAATCGCGCCGCAGAGTTGATGGAGGGAGAGAGTTCGCGGCTACCCAGACAGCGCAAAAAAAAAGACCCGCGAACCTTGCAGTCCGCGGGCCTCTCTGAATCTGCTGCTAGTTTTGCTTACCGGCCGTCGCGGTCCGCATCCCCGGGGAGAGCGCGCTCGACGCGGTGCCAGGCGGCTTTCGTCGCGTGTTTCGCGTCGTTCCACGCGAGGCTCGAGTTGCCTTTGCCCTGCTCGTAGTCCCGCTGAAGATCGCTCTCCACGTCGTCGAATTTCTTGCCGGCGTGGTTGCCGTAGCCGGTGTAACCGGTGCGATAGGCAGGCTCGTATTGGTCGTAATCGAGGTCGCGATTCACATACGACTCGTTCCGGTAGTTATCACGCCAGTGGGCGTTCTCGGCCGTCGGGTCGATCATCTCGGCCACGCCTTTACCGGCATAACCACCGGCGACTGCGCCGACCACGGCGCCAACTACTGCGCCAACAGGACCGGCGGCTGCGCCGATCGCCGCGCCGGTCGCACCACCACCTACTGCACCGACTCCGGTGCCGACGGGGTGAGAACCGGGAGCGCCGGTGATTGGATCTTGATTCAAGTCTTTATCTTTATCGTCTCTGGTATTCATAATTTTTCTTATTTCTCTGACATAAGTGAATCGGAATCTTCTGGCGCGGCGGCTGCACCGTGGCGGCAGAAAGAGGGGATTGCGAAAGGCGAATCGCCGCGCCAGAAGGCGGAGCATCATTGCACCGCGCGGATGCGCGTCCGCAATGCGGGAATGAAGGACGCAGTGCTGCTGCCGACGGGCGCTGAACGCGGACTAGATGGCTGCGAGAGCAGCGTCGACGTGCGGAAAAGTGAGAAAGAAGCGGTCGAGGCCGCCGCTCTCGATGATCGTTTTCACGTGCTCCTGCACGCCCGCAAGCATCAATCGGCCGCCGTATTCCTCCACGTTGTTCACGGCGGTGATCAAAACAGCGAGGCCGGAGCTATCGATGTACGTCACGCGCGAGAGGTCGATGATGAGGCGCGAAGGAGGCTCGGCAAAGCTCTGCTGAAGCTCGAAGCGACGGAGCGGCTTGCTCGCATCCGTTGTTTCGTAGACATAGGTCGGCATCCGCTTTTACCGCGTCGGGAATGATTCTTCGGGATGGTCAATGCCGCGCTGAGCTGCGCGCCAAGCGGTCTCCTCTGCGTTCGCTTCGCGCACCGCTGTGGCCATCATGTGGCTGCGGCGCGCGTTCTGGAAGATGCCGGTGACGAGGAGCCCGGTCGGATGCGTGGCGACATCCGCGATGTGAAAGAAGTCCGAGGCGGCGAGCTCCCGGCCTTCTTTGCGCTCAATGATCATGAGCCGGCCGATATGGGCGCGGCGATAGCTGCGGGCGTTGATCTCTTCGACAGGCGGCGCGGCTGTGAGGTTTGACACCGATCACTATAAGGCGGCATCGCCTAAATAGATATGAGGCAAACTGACGTTCGCTTTCCGGCGCCGAGCGACGATAATGCGGGCCAGTTTTCTGTTGTTCGCGAGTACTCGCGGACGCCCAAATGGCCGGCTGCCTCCTGTTCTATGAATGCACTCCTTCTCACGACCGCTTTGAAAACCATTCCCAATCCGCAGATGCTGGTAAATGTGGTGCGACTGCGGGTGAAGCAGCTCGCGCTGGGTCATCGCCCGCTGGTGATGTCGGTGCCGGGCACGGGGCTGACGGATGTGGCGCTGGCAGAGATCATCGATCAGAAGCTGTCGTTTGAGCTGACGCCTGAGATCAGCGCGAACGCAGATGGCTCGGCGGCTCCGGCGGCGGTGTTGCCGTTCCCGACGACACCATCGGCGAAGGTGAAGAAGGCGGCGTAAAGGCGAGGCCGCCGCGACGGCGCGCGAACTTTGGACGCTGCCGGAATCAGTGGTTGGGCTACGAAGCTCCGACGCTGCTAGTCAGTGTCGTTCTTGGCGACGCCGCGCATGTTCAGCAGCGCGAGGCCGACCTGCAGTGTGATCAGCGCGTAAGCACGATCGTGCCAACCCCATGTGATCCAGAGGACGTTGCTGAGCAGGAAGAGCCAGAAGCCCCATTGGCGCCGGCCTTTTTTTTGCGACGCCACCAGCCACGCCGAAAGCAACGTCACAACCATGGCTGGCCACTGAATGTGATCGATCCATTCCACAGCTACTAAACGGGCGCGACATCGAACCTGACCGCACGGAAAACAGACGCGCGGTGCGAGCGGCTCACCATCCTCGAAGGCGGCGCGGCGCGAATACACTGCAACGCATGCCGACCACACCACAGCAGTCTTTCATCAGCACGTTGAGCCCGCGAAATCTGGTGTGGCTTTTCAAGACGACATTCAACGAGTGGCTCGAAGATAAGGCGCCGCAGCTCGGTGCTGCGCTCGCTTATTACACCGTCTTTTCGCTCGCACCGCTGATCCTCGTGTTGCTCGCGATCGTCGGCGTCGTCTTCCGCAACGATCCGCATGGCGCCTGGGACCGCATCACGGAGCAAATGCGCTACATCATGGATCCCAGCGGCGTTCAGGTGGTGCAGGATATCGCTCGGACGGCCGCGAAGCCGTCGGCCGGCTTTTGGGCCTCGGTGATCGGTATCGCCCTGGCGCTGTTCGGGGCGAGCGGTGTGTTTGGTCAGCTACAAGACGCGCTGAATACAATCTGGGGTGTCAAAGCTAAGCCCGGCGCAGCGATTTGGGACTACATCCGGGTTCGGTTTCTGTCGTTCGCAATGGTGGCGGGAATTTGTTTTTTGCTGCTCGTGACGCTGACGGTGGAGGCAGTGCTGAAAGGTTTCAGCAGCTACATCGAGGGTGCGCTGCCGGGCGGCGCCGCGCTGGCGTTTACGATCTACATGACGGTCGATCTCTGCCTCGTCATCCTGCTCTTCGCGATGATGTTCAAGTATCTGCCGGACGTGCGGGTGCCGTTCCGCGATGTGCTCGTCGGTGCGGCGATGACAGCGTTCCTGTTCCTCATCGGCAAATGGGCGCTCGGGCTTTATCTCGGGAGCGGCGCCGCGGGATCCGCGTATGGCGCAGCGAGCTCGCTGGTGACGCTGTTGATCTGGATCTACTACTCGTCGCAAATCCTGCTCTTCGGCGCCGAGTTCACGCAGGTGTACGCGAATCGCTTCGGGGCGGGGGGTAAGCCGAGCAAACACGCCGTCTGCATCGCCACGACGGAGAAGGAAATCTCCACGCCCGGCGAGGAACCGACGCCGCAGATGCAGGCGCAGGTGAAAGCCGAAGCGGAAGCCGCGGCAGCAACGAAGAGCTAGGCCGAAGTCACGCCGGCTGCCACGTGCCGTGGCCGTCCGGGTGTTCGCCGTCGGCGCGTTTCCGCGCGAGCGCCGGCTCCTCGAACCGGAGTGCGGGCTCGGGCGCGTGCTCTTCCGCCAGATCGATTTCCGCATCACCGCTGTCGTTGTCCGCATCCTTATGGATCGTGTGCGCGATCAGCATGTAAAGCGACGGCACGATGAACAACGTGAAGACCGTTCCGATCGTCATCCCGCCGACGAGGACGAGCCCGATCGAATTGCGAGCTTTCGCGCCGGCGCCACTCACCAGCACGAGCGGGAAGTGACCGGCCACGGTGGCGATCGTCGTCATCAACACCGGGCGCAGGCGAATGCGCGATGCTTCGGAAATCGCCTGCAGTTTATTCCGGCCTTCCTCCTGCAGTTTGTTCGCGAACTCGACAATCAGGATGGCATTCTTCGCGATCAAGCCGACCAGCGTCACGAGGCCGACCTGCGAGTAGATGTTCATCGAAGTCGTCCACGCATTGGTAAAGAAAGGCACGCCCTGCCCGGGCATCTTCAGGAACATGAAGATGAGCGCGCCGAACAAGGCGAGCGGCACCGAGCCGAGCAGGATGATCAGCGGGTCACGGAAGCTGTTAAACTGCGCGGCCAGCACGAGGAAAATGAGGATCACGGCGAGCAGGAATGCGGGGAGGAACTTGTCGCCTTCGACGCGCAGCTGCCGCGATTCGCCGGTGTAATCGATCGTATAGCCTTTCGGCAGGATCTTGGCCGCTTCGTCTTCGAGCAGCTTCAACGCCTGATCGATGCCCAACCCAGACATGCCGCTAATCGTGACGGCGTTGAGCTGCTGCATCCGGTTGAGCGAACGCGGCACCGTCTTCTCTTTGATCTCCGCAATCGTGCTGAGCGGCATCAACTTGTTGTCCGGCCCCGTGACGTAGATCTCCTTGAGCTGCTCCGGGTTCAGTCGGTCGGTGCGTTTGATCTGCGGGATTACCTTGTAGCTGCGACCGGCGATGTTGAAGCGGTTGACGTAATTGCCGCCGACCGCCGCGGAGATGTCCGCGCCGACCTGCTGCAAGTTCAATCCCATCGAAGCAGCCTTGTCGTGATCGATCACGATCTTTGCCTGTGGCTGGTCGATTTTCGTGTCGATGATCGGCGGGAAGAAGAAGCTCTTCGTCTCCATCGCTTTCGCCTGCAGCTGCTTCGCGAACTCGAGCATGCGCTCCGGCTCTTCGGTGGAGAGCAGCACGATCTCGACCGGGAACTGACCACCACCGGGGAGCGCAGGCGGCATCACCGGGAACATCTCAATGCCCGGGACGGTGCCGAGTTTTGCCTGCACCTGCGGCAGCAAGTCAAACGCCGTTTCCTCGCGTTGATCCCACGGCTTCAAGACCATCCCGCCGAAGCCGCTGTCGGGCATCGTGATCTGAAAAACGAAGTTCGTTTGCGGGAAGTCCATGAAGATTTTGCCGGCGGCTTCGGTGTACGCCGTCGTTTGTTCGATGGTCGCATTCGCGGAACCCTGCACGATGCCGAAGATGACCCCCTGATCCTCCGTCGGCGCGAGTTCCTTTACAGCAACCTTCGGCAGCATCACGAACATGACGATTGCGATCACTGTGAGACCGGCCCACGCGGCGTAGACGGCCGGACGCATCCGCAAAGTCGCGTCGAGTTTTTCGCCGTACCAATCCCGGACGCGATCGAAGACGCCGTTCACTTTCGCAGCGAAGCCGCGCTCGCTGTCGCCCGCGCGCAGAAACTTTGCCGTCATCACCGGCGAGAGGGTGAGCGCCACCACGCCGGAAATCGCAACCGCGCCAGCTAACGTGAAGGCGAACTCGCGGAAGAGTGTGCCGGTCAATCCGCCCTGGATGCCGACCGGGATGTAAACCGCGGCGAGGGTGATCGTCATCGCGACGATCGGACCCACGAGCTCGCGGGCGCCGAGCAGCGCGGCGTTCAGGGGTGTCAATCCATCGCGCAGATGGCGCTCGACGTTTTCGACCACCACGATCGCATCGTCGACGACCAGACCGACCGAGAGCACCACTGCGAGCAGCGTGAGCAGATTCACCGTAAACCCGAAGACCTGCATCAGGAACACGGCGCCGATGAGCGAAATCGGAATCGCAATGACCGGGATGATGGTGGAGCGCCACGAACCGAGGAAGAGGAAGATGACGACGCACACGATGAGCAGCGTTTCGGCAAGCGTCTTGAAAACATCATTGATCGCCGTGTTGATATAAGCCGTCCCGTCGTATGCGATCAGGCCTTTCATACCCGTCGGCAGCTCCTTCTGGATCTGCTCCATCTCGGTACGGACGCGTTTCACCACGTCGATCGAGTTTGCATTCGGCAAGACGAAGATGCCCATGAACACGGCGCGCTGCCCGGAGAAGCGCACCTCGGTGTTGTAATCTTCGGCGCCGAGCACCACGTCCGCGATATCGCCCAGCCTAACGAGGGCACTGTTCTCCTGGCGGATGACCAGATTTTTAAAATCTTCGACGGTGTGGAGATCGGTGTTCGCGGTGAGGTTTACCTGCACCAGCGCGCCCTTCGTGCTGCCCGGCGCCGCGAGGTAATTGTTTTGCGCCAGCGCCTGCCGTACCTGCGCCGGGCTGACGTTCAGTGCCGCCATCTGCTCCGGCTTCAGCCAGATGCGCATCGCAAAGGTGCGACCACCGAGAATCTCCGCGCGTTGCACGCCGGCGACCGCGGTGAGCCGCGGCTGCACGACGCGGTTGAGGTAATCGGTGATTTCGTTCGCCGCGAGCATGTCGGAGGTGAAGCTCAGATAGGCTGAGGCGAAGCGAGAATCGGCCGACTCGATGTTGATGACCGGGATTTCAGCCTCGGGCGGAAGGTCGCCGCGGACCTGATTTACCTTCGAGCTGATTTCGGAGAGCGCCTTGTTCGAATCGTAGTTCAGCTTGAGGCGAACAGTGATCGTCGAGCGGCTCTGCGAGCTCTGCGACTGGATGTAATCGATCCCCTCGGCGGCCGCGATCGCGCGCTCCAGCGGGGTGGTGATGAAGCCGCGGACGAGCTCCGCGCTCGCGCCGATGTAGACCGTGGTGACAGTCACGGACGCGATATCGCTCTTCGGATATTGGCGGACGTTCAGCGACGACATCGCCTGCACGCCGGCAATGACGATGACGAAGCTCACCACCAACGCCAGCACCGGCCGGCGAATGAAAAGATCGGTAAATGTCTTCACGGGTGAGCTCTCTTAGGCGTCACTCGGCTTTGGCGCTTCCTCGGACTTCGGCGCGAGCGTGTTGTCGACCGCCACGTCCATGCCGTTGCGAAGCTTGAACACACCTGTGCTCACCACTTCATCGCCCACCTTCAAGCCCTCCGTGACCGCGACGAAGTCTCCGCGTTTTTCACCGGTCCGAATGAATTGCTGACGCAACACGAGCGACTCCTTGCCGGTTTTCTCGTCCGCTTTCTTCTCAATCACGTAGACCGAGTTGCCGTAAGGCGCATACGAAACAGCGGTCGACGGGAGAAAGAGTGTCGGTTTTTCGTTCGGCAGCAGCACGCTGATGCGCGCGAACATTCCAGGCCGGAGCGCGTGATCGCTATTCTCGAGCGTCGCCTGTAAGCCGACCGAGCGAGTCGCCGGATCGACGGCTGAGTTCACCGCGGTCAGCTTGCCTTCGAACTCGCGACCTTCGACGGCATCGGTCGTCACCTTGACCGGGAGGCCGGGACGAACATCGCTGAGCTGCTTTTGCGGCAGGGTGAAATCAGCGAACACCTCATCGAGAGCCTGCAGCGAAACGAGGCGCTGCCCCGCTGGCACCATCTGTCCCGGGTTCACTTCGCGAATGCCGGCGATGCCGTCGAAAGGCGCCCGGATCTCCTTCTTGTCGACGATCGATTGGATGTTATCGACCGCGGCTTTTTTCTGCGTGTACTTCGCCGAAGCGGCATCGAGTTCCTGCTGAGAGATCACTTTGCGAGCGGCGAGGTCACGCGCCCTTTCGAAGTCAGCTTTTGCGAGCTCCGCATCCGACTGAGCGGAACGCAGCTGCGCCTGCTCCGCGGACGCGTCGAGCTTCAGCAGCACATCGCCTTTCTTCACCGGCGTGCCGGATTGGAAAACGATCTCCGCGACCGTGCCGGGAAGCTCCGCGCTAATCGTGGCGCCTTGCACCGGCGTAATCGATCCGACAGCGGTCAGCATTGGCTGCCAGTTCGCTTGCTCAACCTTTGCGCTGGTGACCGTGGTGGCGGGCGGCACTATGCTCGCGCCCATGGCCATAAGCTTTCTGATCTGCATCACCTTGATGCCCGCGATCACGAAGAACACGGCGACCAGCGCGACGACGATCTTGAACACGGCGCCGCGGGAGCGCTTCTTCGGGAGGGGCGGCGGCGTCGCCGGAGCCGAGCTGGGGGATTTACGTGAGAGCAGGTTCGCTTGCATGATCGAAGAGGAGCTTCCAAAGCTGGCGCACTACTTTTAGTTGACGTTCGTGGCGTTCCGCGGCGGACACTTCTGAATGCTCCAGGACGTCCCGCATGATGGCGCCCCGGGAGGCGGCGAGGATCAGCTCCGTGACTTCGCGCGGCTTCAGCCCGTGCGGCGCGTCGCGCATCTCCGGCGCGCGGGCGATCACCTCGGTGATCCCGGCGGCGCCAGCCTCGAGAACGTCGCGGACGAGAGTGGCCATGGCTGGGTTCCGGCCGGCTTCGGCGAAAAGGTCGACGACGAACGCGGAGTGCATTTGCGGTTGGTTTTCGCAGCAATGCGACGTGAGCAGGATCTCGAGGGAGGCAAGCAGAGTGGGCGCAGAGCGGGCGCGTTCGAGTAATTGCGTGAGTTCTTTTTTGTGTTCCTCGGCGAGGGCGCCAATCACCGCTTCCTTGCTCGCGAAATAGCGATAAATCAGGCCGACGCTGATCCCGGCGGCGTCGCTGATGTGGTGCATGGTGGTCTGGTGGAAGCCGCGCTTGGCAAAGCAAACTATCGCAGCGCCAAGGATTTGCTCCCGACGATCGGGTGAGTTGTCTGGTTGCGGAGGCATCTGGCGCAACAATGAATGAACGTTCATTCATAGTCAAATTACCGGTTTTCTTTGACCGCCCGAAGCGGTCGTGGCCTCCTGACCATGTGGGAACACGAGCGAACGCGGTCGGCGATTGGCGCCCGAAAACGCTCCGCAGCTTCCCGCCAGAGAAACGCTACCTCGTCGGCGTCTCCGGTGGCCGGGATTCGGTCGCGCTGTTGCATTGGCTGCTCGCATCCGGTTACCGCCGGCTCGTCGTCTGCCACCTTGATCATCGGCTCCGCGGCCGCAGCTCAGCCGCTGACGCGCGTTTCGTTAAACGACTTGCGCAGGCGCACGACCTGCCGTGCGAACTCGGAACTGCCGATGTGCGAAAGCGCGCCGCCGAGGAGAAGCAATCGATTGAAGCCGCGGCACGCGCGGCGCGGTATGAGTTTTTCGCGACGATCGCGCGGCGTCGACGTTGTCACACGATTTTCCTCGGACACCACGCGGACGATCTCGTCGAGACGTTCCTGATCAATCTGTTTCGGGGTGCAGGAACACAGGGACAACGGGGCATTCGCGCAGTCGCCACCCGCCGGGTCGCGAACCTGGAGCTCTCAATCGTCCGGCCACTCCTCGGTGTTTGGCGTTCCGAGATTGACGACTACGTGCGCGCCCATCGTCTCCGGTTCAGGGATGACGCAACGAACAAGTCGCTCGAGCCGCTCCGCAACCGCATGCGACTCCGCATCATCCCGATGCTGCAGAAGGGATGCGGGCGCGATATCCGGAGCGCTGTGCGTCGGGCTGCGACGATTGCCGCCGATGAAGATGCCTTCCTTGACGAGATGCTACCGCCATCGGCCGGGCGCCCGACGCTGAAGAAGCTGTGCGATCTTCCGATCGCGTTGCAGCGGCGTGCGATCGCTGCGTGGCTGCGCGAGCAGCGTGTGTCCGATATCAGCTTCGATCTCGTCGAACAGGTTCGTGCGATGCTCGATACGGCGCACGGGCCGGCCAAGGTGAACCTGCCCGGTGACCGGCACGCGCGGCGGCGGAGCGGTGAATTGTTCATCGAGCCGTAACGCGTAAGTTCGGCTCCGCATGACCTCGAACATCCGCGTCCGCTTTGCGCCTTCGCCGACCGGCTATCTTCACATTGGCGGTGCACGGACCGCCTTGTTCAACTGGCTTTGCGCGCGGCATCACGGCGGCACGTTCATCCTGCGCGTGGAAGACACCGACAAATCGCGCAACACGGAGGAAGCTGCGGCGGCGATCTACGATGGTTTGCGCTGGCTGGGGCTCGACTGGAACGAAGGTCCGCACGTTGGCGGCGACTTCGGGCCGTATTTCCAAAGCCAGCGCGACGAGATCTACGCGCGGCATCTGCAACGACTGCAGGACGCCGGCAAAGTCTACGAAGACGGCGGCGCGATCCGCTTCCGTTCACCGCGCGAGCATGTGCGAGTAGATGACATCGTCTGCGGCAGCATCGATTTCGATCTCACAAATCCGGAGACGCATCCCGACATGACGGTTCGGCGGCCGGATGGCTCGTGGATTTTTCATTTCGTGAACGTCGTCGATGACATCGAGATGAAGATCAGCCACGTCATCCGTGGCGAGGACCATCTCTCGAACACACCGAAGCACATCGAGCTCTACCGCGCGCTCGGAGCCGAGCCGCCGCGCTTCGCGCATATCCCGCTCATCCTCAACAAGGACGGCTCGAAGATGAGCAAGCGCGACGTCGGCGCGAGCCTCAACACTTACGTCGACGATGGCTTTTTGCCGGAAGCAGTGTGCAACTACATCGCGCTGCTCGGCTGGTCGCCAAAGGACAACCGCGAAAAGCTCCCGCTCGAGGAGATGATCAGCTTGTTCGAGCTCGAGAAGATCAACCGCAAAGCGGCTTCGTTCGACTTGGAGAAGTGCACCTGGCTGAACGGCGAGTACGCACGCGAAGTGACCGGCGAACGCTTTTACGAACTCGCGCGCAAAGCCCTGGTGCGAGGCGGGATCGATCTCGCGCAATTCTCCGACGAGTACGTGCACGCCGCGCTGGACACGTGCGTCGGTAAGTTCCGCATTTTCGCAGAGCTGCCGTCATACTGCGGATTCTATTTCCGTGACGATTTCCCGTACGCTGAGGAAGGCGTCGCGAAACACTTCACTTCGGAGAACAAGCCGCGGCTCGTCGCGTTGCGCGAAGCGTTCGCGGCGCTCAGCTCGTTCGACGCGACAACACTCGAGACCACGCTGAAAGCCACGGCCACACAGCTCGGCATCAAAGCGGGCCCGCTTGTGCATCCGACGCGGCTCGCAGTCACAGGCAGCAATGCCGGGCCGAGCCTCTATCACCTGCTCGAAGTTCTCGACAAAGAGAAGGTGCTTGCGCGGATCGATCGCGCGCTAGTTACGATCTCTTAGCTTCTTTCGCCCACGTGTCTTTGAGCGTAATCGTGCGATTGAAGACGAGCGCGTCCGGATTGGAATCCGGATCAAGTGCGAAGTAGGCCAGGCGCTCGAACTGGTAACGCTCGTTAGAGTTCGCGTCCGCTAACGACCGCTCGCATTTCGCCTGCACGATCTCGAGGGATGCCGGATTCAGGTGCGCCTTGAAGTCGCCGTCGGCGTCCGGCTCGGGCACGCTAAACAAGCGATCGTAAAGCCGCACCTCCGCATTGACCGCGTGCCCTGCACTCACCCAATGTACAGTGCCTTTGACCTTTCGATTTGAAGTCGCGCCGCCTGTTTTGCTGTCGAGATCGGCCGTGCAGCGGAGCTCGACGACGTTGCCGGCATCATCCTTCACGACTTCTTCGCACTTGATGATGTATGCGTACTTCAACCGCACCTCACCGCCTGGCCGCAGGCGGAAGTATTTCGGCGGCGGGGTTTCCATGAAGTCGGCGCTCTCGATGTAAAGCTCGCGGCTAAAGGGAAGCTTCCGCGAGCCGCCGTCTGGATCTTCCGGATTATTGATCGCGTTCAGCTCTTCGACCTGATCTTCCGGGTAGTTTGTAATCACGACCTTGATCGGCCGAAGCACTGCGAAGCGACGCTGCGCATGTCGGTTGAACTCATCGCGCACGGCGTGCTCGAGAAGGGTGAACTCGCTAAGACTCGGATACTTTGTTACACCGAGCTGCAGCACGAAGTTCCGGATCGCGCTCGCGGTGAAGCCGCGTCGCCTCATCGCCGAGATGGTCGGCATACGCGGGTCGTCCCAGCCACTCACTAATCCATCGTTCACCAGCTGGAGCAGCTTCCGCTTGCTCATCACGGTGTAGTCGATGTTCAGGCGTGCGAACTCGATCTGGCGCGGGAGCGTACGCGGGAAATCGAGCGACTCGAGAACCCAATCGTAGAGCGGACGATGCACCTCGAACTCGAGCGTGCAGAGCGAGTGTGTGATCCCTTCGATGTAATCGCTGATGCAATGCGCGAAGTCGTACATCGGATAGATGGACCACGCGCTGCCGGTGTGGTGATGCTCGCCGTGCTTGATCCGATATAGCACGGGATCGCGCATCCACATGTTTGGCGCCTGCATGTCTATCTTCGCGCGCAGTGTCCGTGAGCCGTGCGGAAATTCGCCGGCTTTCATCCGCGCGAGTAGGTCGAGGTTCTCCTCCACCGAGCGGTCACGGAATGGACTGTCCTTGCCGAGCCGTCTGAACTCGTCCGTCTGCTCCGGGTTCATATCGTCGACGTAAGCCTTGCCCGCTCTTACGAGCCTGACGGCGCACTCGTAGAACGCGCCGAAGTAATCGGACGCGAAGAATGGCTCGACCCGATCCACGGCGGCGCCATTCGTCACCGGTTCCTGCAGAAAATCGTTGCCGTGCTGCTCCGGCGTCTTGCCCGCCGGCTTGAGCCCGATCTTGTCGTCGGCCCAGCCATTCACGAGCCACTTCACGTCGGCGACGATCGACTCGACGTATTCCGCTTCCTCCTTGGCTGGATTGGTGTCGTCCATGCGGATGTTGCAGATGCCGCCAAACTCGCGCGCGATGCTAAATCCGAGGCAGATCGCCTTGGCATGGCCGATGTGGAGATAGCCGTTCGGCTCCGGCGGAAATCGCGTGTGGACGCTGGTGTGCTTGCCGCTCTGGAGGTCCTCCGCCACGATCTCGCGGATGAAATCAGAGGGCGCAGCTGCAGGCGCTTCAGTCGTGGTGCTCATCGTCGGCGGAACCTAGCAGACGAATGGAAACAGCGACAACTCGACCACCACCGGTACATTCGTGGTGTGAAGGATACCTACACGCTGGCCGATCTCGACAGTGGGAAACCCGCCGGCGCGGCGGAGGCAAACCCGATCCGGCTCGGCGTGTTTGGCGATCCGGTCGCGCATTCGTTATCTCCGCAGATGCAGAATGCGGCGCTGGAGAAATGCGGTCTCCCGATGAACTACGCCCGTTTTCAGATAAACGCCGATGAACTTGAATCTGCCTTGCGGCTGCTGCCGGAGCGGAATTTCATGGGGGTGAATCTCACCATCCCGCATAAGCTCGCCGGGGCGGCATTGGTGGATGAACTGGATGGCTCAGCCCAGCGGGTCGGCGCGATCAATACCGTGCGCGTTGATGGCGAGAAGTTGATCGGATTCAACACGGACGGCGCCGGATTCTCGCGCGCAATCCGGAGCGAGTTCTCCGTCGATCTGCGTGATCTGCGCGTGCTTCTGCTCGGGGCCGGCGGTGGCGCCGGACGGGCGATTGCGGTCCAATGCGCCGCCGAAGGCTGCGAGCGGCTCGTGCTCGTGAATCGTACGTTCGAGAAGGCGCAGCAGCTGGCAGCTGAGCTGAGGCCTTCCTTCAGCGACACACGCGTTTCGGGTCCGGTCTCGCGGCTTGAGGCGGTGCCGTGGGAGGAGCATGCGTTGCGCTTTCAGATCGCGAACTCTGACCTGGTGGTGAATGCGACGGCGCTCGGGATGAAACGCTCGGATCCGTCGCCGCTTGCCGCGGCTCTCCTCGCACCGCACCTGATGGTCTACGACACGATCTACGCGCACGCGCGCACGCCGCTGCTCACCGCCGCGCTGGAAGCCGGAGCGCGCACCGCGAACGGCCTCTCAATGCTGCTGCACCAGGGCGCGCTTTCGTTTGAAACGTGGTTCGAGCGTGATGCGCCGGTGGAGACGATGCGGCGCGCGCTCGCTTCTGCGGCGTGACTGCCATCGGGCGGGCGTCCGGGTGGGAAAACGACTGCTCATCGCGGTTCTGCTGCTGATTCTCCTTGCCGGTTCGGCGATGATGTTCGCCGGTTGGTTGCTCTCCCGGCCGGTTCCGGTGCGAATTGGTACCGCCCCGGCCGATCTACAGGCAGAAGAAATCAGGTTCCGGAGTGACTCCGGCGCAGAGGTGCATGGCTGGTGGTGTCCGATTGAAGGCAGCCGCGGCAGCATTCTCCTGCTGCCGGGGATTCGCGCCAATCGCCTCAGCATGGTGGAGCGTGCACGGTTCCTTCGGCGCGTCGGCTATTCGACTTTGCTGGTCGACTTACAGGCGACAGGAGAAACGCCGGGCGATCGAATTACCTTCGGCTGGCGAGAAAGTCGCGACGTGGTCGCAGCTGTAGGGTTCCTGCGGAAGGCGACGCCGGAGACAAAAATAGCGGTTGTCGGCAGCTCGTTAGGCGGCGCGGCGGCGTTGTTCGCAGCACCGGAGCTGCAGCTGGATGGCATGGTGCTGGAGGCGGTTTACCCGACCATGAGACGAGCGACCGAAAACCGGCTGCGAAAGTACCTCGGCAGCGCAGGCACGACATTAAGTTATCCGCTGCTTTTGGCTGATGCAGAAGCGGCTCCGCCTGACAGCGGAGCAGCTGCGGCCCACCGAGTATCTCGCGGCACTTGGCTGCCCTGTCCTCATCATCAATGGCGACGTCGATCCCAACACGACCCCGAAGATGCAGTGGCCCTCTATCACCGCGCCCCCCCGCCGAAAGAGCTGTGGCTGGTCGAAGGGGCGGGGCACGTCGATCTGCACCGGGCCGCTGGAGCCGCGTATGAAGAGCGCTTGCTCGGCTTCCTCAGCCGGATGGAGCGAGGGCGCTAGCTGGTTGCCATTTCGCGGCCTCGTGCTGCGGCAGCTTGCACCGCGGCCATGAGGCCTTCGCTCGTCTTTAGCTTTTCCATGGCGGCCAATCCCGCCGCGGTCGTCCCGCCGGGGGTAATCACCATTCTCCGCAATTCGTCCGGCGAGGCGCCGCTCTCCGCCGCCAGTTGCGCGGCGCCGAGCGCCGTCTGTGTCGCCAGCGTGAGCGCCACATCGTGTGGCATCCCCTCCGCTTCAGCACCGCGTGCGAGGGCTTCGATGACGGTGTAGACGAACGCCGGCCCGCTGCCGGCGAGCGCCGTTACCGCATCAATGTGCCGCTCTTCTGCTTCGACCGCGGCGCCGATCCGATTGAACATCTCCAGCACGCGCGACACGTCTTCACGCGTGCTCCGCGAACCCGGCGCCACAGCGGTAGCGCCGCGCCCGATCGCCGAAGGCGTATTCGTCATCACCCGCATGAACCTTGCGCTCGCCTTTGCCTCCATCGCTTCGAGCCGAATGCCCGCGGCGAGTGAGACGACGAGCTTCCCATTTAAGTCACCGGCGGTTTCTTCGATCACGGGCAGCACCACGCCAGGTTTGACACCGATGAAGATGATCGCGCCCGCGCGCACCACCTCCGCATTGCCGGCGACAACAGTGATGCCGGTGTCTCGCCGCAGCTCCTCGGCCAGCTCCGGCACCGGCTGGCTGGCGATGATCTCGTCGCGGCCGAAAACCTTGCTTAACAGCAAACCACGGATCACCGAGCCGGCGAGCTTGCCCGCGCCGAGGAATCCGAGCCGGAATAAAGGGGCTGATGTTTGTAAATCGGGACTGATGCAGCGACCTTAGCCGATGGTAAGCATGGGTGTAAACTTCGCTCCGAGGCGGAGCGGCGTTTTCGATCTCGTGGAGGAGATCGGGGAGCTAAAGCGCGCACGGAATGCCGTCATCCTTGCGCACAACTACCAGGTGCCCGCGATCCAGGACATCGCCGACTACGTCGGCGACTCGTTAGGCTTGAGCTACAAGGCGGCGGAGACCGACGCCGAAGTGATTCTTTTCTGCGGCGTTCACTTCATGGCGGAGACGGCGAAGATCATCAATCCTGCGAAGCGCGTACTGCTGCCGGATCTCGATGCGGGCTGCTCGCTTTCTGAATCGTGCCCGCCGGAGAAGCTCGCCGCGTTTCTCGAGCGGCACCGCGACAAGGACTACTACGTCATTGCCTACATCAATTGCAGCGCGGGGGTGAAGGCGCTCTCGGATGTGATCTGCACGAGCGGCAACGCTGAGAAAATCGTGGCCGCGGCGCCGCGCGACCGGAACATCCTCTTCGTGCCCGACCAGAATCTGGGTGCATGGGTAATCGAGCGGACGGGACGGCAGATGGATCTATGGCAGGGGAACTGTTACGTGCACGTGGAGTTCACGGCGCGAAGCATCGGTCGGATTCACGAGCAATTCCCAAACGCGCCCGTGGTGGCGCATCCGGAGTGTCCATTCGCGGTGCGGCTGCTCGCGGACGAGGTCTGCTCGACCGAGAAAATGGTGAGCTACTGCCGGCAGTCGCCGGCGCACGACATCATCATTGTCACGGAAGCTGGCATGTTGCACCGGCTGCGGAAGGAAGTGCCCGGCAAGAATTTCATTCCGGGACCGACGGATCACTGTGCGTGCGCGGAGTGCCGCTTCATGAAGATGAACACGCTGGAGAAAGCGCACGCGGCGCTGTTGAACATGGCGCCGGAGATCACGTTGGACGAGGGCCTGCGGAAACGCGCGGAGGCTCCGATTCTGCGAATGCTCGAGCTGAGCCGGTGATCGTGGCGATGAGACGCGCCACTGCTCGTGAGCTTCGATGAGGTGCCTCGGCAGGGCAGGACCGCACGCGCGCCAACTCTTCACTTGTCACTCCTCACCGGTCACTCTTCTATTCCCCGATGCAGCGACCTACACCATGGCTCACGCTCGTGGTGTTGCTGCTAGGGCTGCTGCTGCTGCGGGAACCGCGCTTTCAAGACTGGGATGACCTCTTCCTGCGCTGGCTGCTGAAACACTCGCAGCCGCACGGTGCGCCAGTCCCGCTGACGGTGGTGGAGATCGGTCGCGACCCGCTGATGGATACTCGCTCCGCCGATGAGCCCTCGGTTGGCAGTCCGACGGGCAGTGACGCGGGGTTTTCGCCGCTTGAGTTCGCGCTTTTCCTGCAGGCGGCGCTGGAGTTCAAGCCAGAGGTGATCGCGCTTGAAAACATTCTGCGCTGGCGGGAACGCGACAAAGATCAGGAGCAGGTCTTTCTCGACCAGGCGATGCGCGTTCCGAAATTGATGGTCGCAGCGGAGCTGACCGCGTCGCCCGATCCCGATGATCCCGGCGCGGAGGTGCGCGGTTTCACGCAGGTCAAAGGCAAGCGAGGCGATCTGCCGGAGTTTTCCGGCATCAGCCGGCGCCCGAGCGAAGACATACGGCTCGTGTCCACACTCGGGTATGTCAATCTGCCTGAGGAAGTCGCGAGCGATATTCGCGTGCCGCTGTTGTTCCTCTACCGCGGGGAGGTGATTCCCTCATTTCCACTGCAGGCGCTGCTCCTTTGGCTCGGGATTACTCCCGGTGAGGTAAAGGTGGAGATGGGCTCGCACCTTGAGCTCCCGGATGGGCGGCGCATTCCGATCGCACGCGATGGCACGATGTCGATCCATCCGCAGGCTGGGCAACGTGCCCGACGGATGACTTTGAATGAGCTGCTACTCGCGACACAGCATCGCGGCCAGGCGAAAGAGACCACCAGCGAGCAGCTCGACCTCGCGAAACAAATCGTCTTCGCCCGGACTCCATCCAACCCGCTGGCGCCGCCCGATATCTTCACGGCCACACTGGCGAACCTGCAAGGCGGCATTCACCTGCGGCGGATGAGCAAGGTGTTCGATTGCGTTGTGCTGCTGCTGGCCGCCGGCGCCATCGGATTGGCGCGGCGGATTGACCGCTCGGATCTGATCCTTATCGGGATCGCGATCAGCGCTGCGTATTGCCTGACCGCTCTCGCTGTGATTTCGCAGTGGCACGTTTGGCTTCCCGGCACTTTGCCGCTTGCCGCGGTGTGGCTTTGCATCTGCACTGCGCTGATCTTCCGCACACGCGACGAGGCCGGCGTGGCCACGGTCACGATTCCGCCGCCGATTCATTAACCCCTGCACCCTCCCTCTTGAAATTCACGAACCTGACCCGTCAGACCGAGATCGGCGCCAATTCCTATTATCTGGAGATTGCCGGCCAAGGGCTGGTGCTCGATTCCGGGATGCACCCGAAGCAGGAGGGGGATGAGGCGCTGCCGAACTTCGAGGCGATCGGCGATCGACCGGTGGATGCGATCATCGTTTCGCATGCGCATCAGGATCACATGGGCACACTGCCGGTGCTGATGCGGCGTCACCCGCAGGCGCGCGTGTTCATGACGGAAGCGACCGCCGATATCGGTGACGCGTTGCTGCACAACTCCGTGAACGTCATGACGCGGCAGCAGGAGGAGCTCGGCAGGATGCTGCCACCTCTCTTCACTCATCGCGAGACGAACCGCGCCTCCGAAGCGTGGCGCACCTGCCGATATCGCCAACCCGTCACTCTGAAGGGCGAGCGCGTCCGCCAGCAGCGGGAGAACGGCGCGACCTTCGAGTTTATCGATGCCGGGCATGTGCTCGGTTCGGCCGGGGTTTTGTTGCGCGCGGAAGGCCGGACGATCTTCTATACCGGCGACGTCAATTTCGATGATCAGACGATCGCGCAGGGCGCGAAGTTTCCTGACGAAGGCATCGACGTTCTGGTAATCGAGACGACGCGCGGAGATCATCCGCTCCCGGAAGGATTCACCCGCGCCGCAGAAGAACGCCGGCTCGCCGAAGCGATTGCACGGGCGTTTGCCGCCGGTGGCTGCGTCTTGATGCCGGTTTTCGCGCTTGGGAAAACACAGGAGGCGCTGGCGATGTTCCACCGTTTCAGGCGTGAGCAGCTGCTCGGCGAATTTCCGATCTATATCGGCGGGCTCAGCACGCGCATGACGGAGATCTACGATCGCTATGCGCTCACCAGCCGGCGCAACTTTCCGCGTCTGCAACTGCTCGAGGCGCTCCAGCCGTTCGTCCTGAACGGCCAAAACATCCACGAAGCGCCGGCGCGCGGCGGACGCGTTTATGCCTTGTCGAGCGGGATGATGACTCCCAAGACGCTTTCGAACACGTTCGCGCGGCAGATCATCAGCAATCCGCAGCATTCGATCTTCTTCGTCGGCTACGCAGATCCGACCACACCGGCCGGCATTCTGCGCACGGCAAAGCCGGGCGACATGGTTTCGCTCGATCCCGAGCAACCGGCGCAGGAATTGCGCTGCAACATCGAAACGTTCCAATTCAGCGCGCATGCGTCGCGTGAATCGATCCTCGAATACATCAAGAAACTAGCGCCGAAGAAGGTGGTGCTGGTGCACGGTGATCCGCCGGCAGTCGAGTGGGTCCGCACCCAAATTGCGACCGCGCTGCCGGACTCGCAGGTGATCGTGCCAACTTCGGGAATTGACATCGAGCTATGAGCCTGCCGCTACGCGTTCGCAATGTGTCATCCCGAGCCGCGCAGACGGCGAGGGACCTCGCGCGGGGTGCTGGTTATGCGCATCTGGTTAGTTTGATCCGGCATCCTGCGTGAGGTCCCTCGGCGCGCTTCGCCAGCCTCGGGATGACAGGGATGGAGCCGCCGGGTGATTCGCCTATTCTCGATCAATGAGAATCGTCTCCTGGAATATCAACTCGCTGCGCAAGCGGCAGGACCGCCTGCTGGCGTGGCTGGCAGATGGCAAACCAGACATCGTCTGCCTGCAGGAGACGAAGTGCATGGACGAGCAGTTCCCGCAGCTGGAACTCCGCGCTGCCGGTTATCACGCAGCGTTCCATGGACAGAAATCGTACAACGGAGTCGCGATCTTTTCGAAACTCGAGCCACAGGAAATCCGCGCGACGCTCTGTGATGAAGATGCGGACCCGCAGGCGCGCGTGATCGCGGCGACGATCGGCGGCATGCGCGTGTTCTCGGTTTATGCCCCGAACGGACAGGCAGTAGGTTCGCCCGCGTACGAGTATAAGTTGAAGTGGTATGAACGGCTCGGGAGTTGCCTGCGCGCGCACGAAAACACTGCCGGAGATCTGATCGTGTGCGGGGATTTCAATGTGGCCCCGCGCGACGAAGATGTGCACGACCCGGTGCTCTGGCGCGGCGCGATCATGTGCTCGGATGGGGAGCGCGCAGCCCTCGAAGGATTGTGTGCGGGCGGCGGCTTGGTCGACACGCTGCGGTTGCACCGGAAGGAGACGGGGCTGTTTACCTGGTGGGATTACCGAATGCTTTCCTTTCCGAAGAACCGCGGTTTGCGCATCGACGCGGTGCTCGCGAGCAGATCGGCCGCGGCGAAGTGCACTGATGCTGGAATCGACCGTGAGATGCGCAAAGGAAAAGAACCGTCCGATCACGCGCCGATCTGGGCGGAGTTCTCCGGCTGACGCTTCGCAATGACTGCTGCCATCCCACGCCGCGTCGCCAATCCGCCAGCGAAGCCTCTGCTGATCTTCGACGGCGATTGTCATTTCTGCAGACGCTGGATCGAGCGGTGGCGGGAGATGACCGGCGACGCCGTCGAGTACGCACCTTCGCAGGAACGCGCAGCCGCGTTCCCGGAAATCGCCCCGGAGGAGTTCGCGGGTGCGGTGCAGTTGATCGAACCCGATGGGCGGATCGTGAGCGGAGCGGAAGCTGTCTTTCGTTCGCTCGCGCACCGACGGGGCGGCGGGTTCGCGGCGCGTTGTTATGAGCGGTTGCCCGGCTTCGCGTTCCTCACCGAAGCGGCTTACTCCATCGTCGCGCGCAACCGCACCCTTGCTTCCGCTGCAACTCGACTGCTCTGGGGTCATGATGTTCGCCGGCCGAATTATTTCGTCAGCCGGCGTTGGTTCCTGCGGGCGCTCGGCGCGATTTTCCTCATCGCGTTCAGCTCTCTCTGGGTGCAGGTCGATGGGCTCGTCGGCGCGAACGGCATCCTGCCGGTGGCCGGATTTCTTCCGGCTGCGCGCGCACACCTCGGAGCGAGTGCGCCGTTCCTGCTGCCGACGCTGTGCTGGCTGAATACCAGCGACATGTTTCTGCATTTGCTCTGCGCAACGGGCGCAGCGGCGTCCCTGCTGTTGATGGTGGGGATTGCTCCCGCGCTTTCGCTGTTACTGGCGTTCGTCTGCTATCTCTCGCTGACGATTGCAGGCCAAACGTTCCTCAGTTTCCAATGGGACATCCTGCTGCTCGAAACCGGATTTCTCGCGATTTTCTTCGCGCCGTGGACGTGGCGGATGACGGCGCGGAATGAGGCGCCGCTCTCGCGCGTCGCGTTGTTCCTGCTGAAGCTCCTGCTCTTCAAGCTGATGTTCATGTCGGGCGTCGTGAAGCTCACAAGCGGCGATGACTCGTGGTGGGATCTGACGGCGCTGAATTACCACTTCGAGACGCAACCGCTCCCGACGGTGCTCGGCTGGTGGGCGCATCAAGCTCCGCTCTGGTTGCAGCAATTCTCGACCGTCTTCGTGCTCGTCGTGGAGACCATCGTGCCATTCCTGATCTGGGCGCCGCGCCGGCCGCGGGTCATCGGGTGCATGCTCCTGATCGCGTTGCAGGTGCTGATTCTCCTGACCGGCAACTATGCGTTCTTCAATCTGCTGACAATCGCGCTCTGCCTCTTGTTAGTCGACGACACGGCGTGGCGTTCGCTGCGCGGACGATCTGGGCACGCGGTAGGGCGAGACTCTGTCGAGCCTGGGAGCGACACCGCATCAACACCAGGCTCGACGGAGTCTGGCTCTACCAGACTTGGCGCCAAAGCTGCGCGCTGGTTGGCTGTCGTGGTGCTCCTGCTGACGCTGCCCGTGAACGCGGCGTTGCTCTTCAGCGCGTTCCAGCCGGAAGCCTCCTGGCCGCGCCCCGTTACGGTGCTTCACGGGATGCTCGAGCCGTTCCGGATCGTGAACGGCTACGGGCTCTTCCGCGTGATGACGAAATCGCGTCCGGAGATCGTCGTCGAAGGGAGCGCGGATGGAACGGAGTGGCTGCCGTACGAATTCCGCTGGAAACCAGGAGACCTGCACCGCGCGCCGCGGTGGGTCGCGCCGCACCAGCCGCGGCTGGATTGGCAAATGTGGTTCGCGGCGCTCGGCACCTACCGCGACAACCGTTGGTTCCTCCGGTTCGCAGAAAGTCTGCTCCGCAACAGCCCCGATGTGGTCGCGCTATTGGAGCGCAATCCATTCCCGGAAACGCCGCCACGTTATGTGCGCGCACGCGTTTACGACTACAGCTTTACGCGGCGCGGCGAGGGGGCGGAACCCGGCGCGTGGTGGAAGCGCGGCGCAGCGGCGGAATATCTTCCGGCGGTCTCGTTAGGCCGCGAATAATCACGTTCGTCGGATCTGTGGCTGCAGGAGGCGGCTTGAGTAGGCTGCTATTCGTGAATATCCTTTTCCGGTGGCGAAGGAAGAACAGATCGTGACCGAGGGAACCGTGACCCAGGTCTTGCCGGGCACGATGTTTCGCGTCGATCTGCCGGGGAATCGCAATGTCCTCGCTCACATCTCAGGCAAGATGCGAAAGCATTTCATCCGCATCGTCCCGGGCGACAAGGTGGAGGTGGAACTCTCTCCCTACGATTTGACAAAGGCGCGGATCATCTTTCGCGAGAAGTGAGACACGCGCGGCGGCTCGCTCGCGGAGAAATTGATCGTCGGTAAGCGCAGTTGGCGCGCGATTTACGTTTCTGCCTAAGAAGAGCGGGTTCGCTCTGTACGCGCCCCGGTAGGGCTGCGCGGCGGACGCTCTGAACAGACAAATCACAGGACAAATATCATGGCTGAACAAAATAAAGGTAATCAAGGCGGTGGCGACGGCGGCGCCGGGAGCGGCGGAGCAGCGGGGGGCACGACGGGATCGAGCGGACGGCTCGAGAGCAGCAAAACGCACGCGCGGCAGGCAGCGGACGATCTCCGCACTGCGGCGACGGAAATCGCGGGTCAATATCGCGGCAAAGCGGAGGAGGCCTGGGGAGATGCCACCGCGCGCGCTCGCACTCTGCAGGAGGACGGTGAGCAGTACGTCCGCGAAAACCCGACCAAAGCCGTCTTCTCGGCGCTCGGCATCGGCTTCGTGCTGGGCATGATCTTTCGCCGATAACAGCGCACTGAATGGCTGGAGAGTCGATGCGGTTCCGCAATCCGGCGGGGCACGCGGGTTTGCTCAATAATCTGCTGGCGCTGACAAGTGCTCTGGCAGGTTTTTTCGAGAGTCGTATCGGCCTGTTTGCGCGGGAGTCGAAGTCGGCTCTCCTGCACCTGCTGTTGCTCGCTGGCGCGATTATCACTGCGCTGGTGCTTGTGGTTTCGGGCTACGTGTTCCTGATCGTGAGCGTGATCTTCGGCATCGCGCACGCGGCCGGAATCTCGTGGGTCTGGATCGCGCTGTCAGCCGCGGTGCTGCACTTCGTGCTGGCTGCAGGTCTCGGTTTCTTTGCGAAAGTCCAGATCACCAAGCCGATATTTGCGGCGAGCGTCGCTGAATTGAAGAGAGATCGCGAATGGCTAAAGACCCTAAACAAGAACGAGAACTCCACGAGCTAAGGCAGCAGATCGCGCACTCGCGTGATCGGCTGGCGCGTGACCTCTCCGGGCTGCGCTACGAGCTGGATTTCCCGCTCAAGTTCCGGAAGTCGTTTCAAAGGAATACCAAGGTCTGGATTTCGGCCGTGGTGTTGACCGGCGTCGTGATGACCGCGCGGGCGACCACGAAGAAGAAGGTCGTCGACGCGCGCGGCAAAAGCGGGCAGCAGAAGAAAGGCGAGGAGCAGAAGAAGGGTTTGATGGCGGCGGGCCTCGCCATGGGGGCGTTGCGGTTTGCGGCCACCATGTTGCGCCCACTGGTGGTCAGCTTCGTCACGCGGAAGCTCGGCGGCTACCAGCCGGGTAGCGCGCAGCGCAAGTGGTAGCGGCGTTTTAGATTTACCCTTTTTCCGCGGGCGCTTATTGGTCGTGGCACCGCGCCATGCCCGTTGAAGCATCTCTGCCGGTCACGCAACCTGCGTCTGCCGTCGGTCATCTCCGTCACGTCGACGAATATCTCGCCTACGGGCAGAAAGCCGGCGCGTCGGACATTCACCTCGGGGTGAACGCCCCGCCGATCTGGCGTTTGCAGGGCACTCTCCGGCCGATTTGGCCGGATGCGCTGCCGCTAACAGCCGAGGAAACGGCGAGGCTCGCTGAGGGCTTTTTGCCCGCCGTCCAGAAGGCTCAACTCGCGGAGCGCGGCGATGCTGATTTCGCGTACTCGACGGACTTTGGGCGCTTTCGCACCAGCGCCGTCCGTCAGCGCCTCGGGAACGATCTCGTTTTCCGCATCATCAACACGCACGTGCGGACGATGGACGATCTCGGGCTGCCCGAACATCTGAAGCTCCTCACGCGTTACCAGAACGGGCTGATTCTTGTCACTGGATCGGTCGGGAGCGGCAAGTCCACCACGCTGGCCGCCCTCGTCGAGCAGGTAAACATCGAGCGTCGTGAGCACATCATCACGCTAGAGGATCCAATCGAGTACATCTTCCAGCCAAAGGGCTGCCACATCACGCAGCGCGAAGTGCATACGCACACGCTTTCGTTCAGCGCCGCGCTACGTGGCGCGTTGCGCGAGGATCCAGACGTCATCATGATCGGGGAGATGCGCGATCTGGAGACGATTTCACTCGCGATTACCGCGTCGGAGACGGGCCATCTGGTATTGGGAACGCTGCACACCGGAAATGCGTCGCGGACGCTCGACCGTCTGCTCGACGTCTTTCTGGTGGATCAGCAGGAGCAGATCCGCGTGATGGTGAGCGAATCGCTTCGCGGCATCATCAGCCAGCAACTGGTGCCGCGCGCCGATGGCACTGGCCGGGCGCTCGCGCTGGAGACGCTAACGAACACTCCCGCGGTCGCGCATGTTATCCGCGAAGCGAAAACCTACATGCTTCCCGGCATCATCCAGACCGGAAAAAAACAGGGGATGCAGCTGATGGATGACGCGTTGACGGATCTCTACGACCGCGGCGTTATCACCGCGGAAGAGGCTTGCGCGCGCGCCGAGCAAAAACAACTGATGCACGCGCGCGTCGGAAGAGAAGAGATTGACCGCGGATTACGCGGATAACGTGGATGGGAGAAGTACTGCACAGCGAGCTGAGTGGCCGGATTCTCGGGATTGCCATGGATGTGCTGAATGAGCTGAGACCCGGGCTGGACGAAAAACTTTACGAGCGGGCGTTGGTGATCGAACTCCAGCAGCGCGGACATGGCGTCACCGTGCAGCCTTCGTATCCGGTTTACTTTCGTCAGCAGTTAATCGGCACGCTGGTGCCAGATTTGATTGTCGACGGTCTTGTGCTCATCGATCCAAAGGTGGTCGCCGCGTTCACCGATACCCACGTCGCGCAGATGATTGGTTATCTGAACATTACCGGCCTTGAGTTAGTCCTCCTCTTAAATTTTAAGAATGCGCGGCTGGACTGGAAGCGCGTCGTCCGCCAGCAACGGACGGATATTCCCCAGATTTCCGCTCATGAATCTCTTATCCGTGTTATCCGCGTAATCGGCGGTTGAAATGCCTTATCTGGATCAATTCTTCGCGGTGCTCGTGGAGCAAGGCGCGTCCGACTTGCATATCGGCGAAGGACAGCCGCCCAAGATGCGCAAGCATGGTGATGTGACCCCTATCCGCGAAGAGCCAGTGACGCACGATGAAGCCGCGTACATGCTGAGCGAGATCGCGGGCCCGCAGAACTGGCAGCTCTTCGAAGTGCGGGGGGATCTCGATTTTGCCTACGAGATGGATCGACACTCACGCTTTCGCTGCAATTTCCTGAAGCAGGCGAATGGCTACGGCGCGGTGTTCCGGCTCATTCCGACAAAGATCGCGACGCTCGAGCAGCTCGGGATTCCGCCGGTGGTGAAGGAGTTTGGGCACTTACGCGGCGGCCTGGTACTCGTCACCGGCCCGACCGGTTCCGGCAAGTCGACGACGCTGGCAGCCTTGATCGACTACATCAACGAGAACTTCTCGCGCCACATCGTCACGATCGAAGAGCCGATCGAGTTCGTGCACGAGAACAAGCGGAGCATCATCACGCAGCGGGAAGTGCCAATCAACGCCGCCTCGTTCCCGAGCGGACTGAAAGCGGCGCTGCGGGAGGACGCGGACATCGTGCTCGTGGGCGAAATGCGCGACCTGGAGACGATCTCGCTCGCCTTGACCGCAGCGGAAACAGGACTGCTTGTGTTCGGCACGTTGCACACGAACAACGCGCGCAAAACGGTCGACCGCATGATCGACGTTTTCCCCGCGAACAAGCAGGCGCAGGCGCGCACGATGCTGGCGAATTCCCTGCGCGGTGTGCTTGCGCAGCTGCTGCTCAAGAAAACGGCCGAGGCCGGCGGCGGCCGGATCGCGGTGAACGAAATTCTGATCGCGAGCGCCGCTGTCTCCGCCATCATCCGCGAAGGTGCGACGCAGAAGCTGCAGGACGTCATCGTGGCGGGGAAGGGGCAGGGGATGCAGTTCATGGACGATGCGATCTGGGCTCTGCTGCAGAAGGGGATTGTCTCGCCGCACGAAGCATTCATGAAAGCGATCGACAAGAACCTGTTCAAAAAGTTCCTGCCGGATTCGGAGCAGGGATTCGCGAATGCCAGCGGCGCTGCACCCGACGACGAGAAGCGCGCGCCGGGCAATTTCGTGAAGACGGCGAAGCGCGCGCACCGCCGTTAGCCGGTAGGGCGAGACAGAGTCTCGCCCCACCGAACGCAGTCGGCGGTTTGTCACGTTGACAGCGGAAACGCCAAATGGTATCCGTCGCGCGAATTTCTGAACGCCGCATTGCTTAACACTCAGGTGCTGGTTCTTAACCGCCTCTGGCAGGCGGTGAATATCTGCTCGGCGCGTCGCGCCTTCACCTTGCTCTATCAAGGCCACGCGCAGGTCGTTTCTTCGGACCCGCAGAACAACTTCCTCACCCACGATTTCGCGGCCTGGCGCGACTTCTCGGTCGCTGCGCCGGAGCAAGAGATGGTGACGACGATCTCGTGGAAGATCCGCGTGCCGCGTGTCATCGTTCTACTGCTGTTCGATCGTCTTCCAAAAAAGGAAGTAAAGTTCACGCGGCACAACGTCTTCGAACGCGACAAGAACACCTGCCAATATTGCGGGAAGGTTTTTGACCGCAGTGAGCTGAATCTCGATCACGTGCTGCCGCGCGATAAGGGGGGACTGACGACGTGGGAGAACGTGGTTTGCTCGTGCATCCCCTGTAACACGCGCAAAGGCAATCGGCTCGCCCATCAGGTGCACATGCAGCTGATTCGAAAACCGAAACGGCCGAAGTGGCGGCCGTTCGTGCACGTGACCTTCTCCGCGCAACACCACGAGAGCTGGCGGCACTTTGTCGATCTCGCGTACTGGAACGTCGAGCTGAGCGACTGATCGCGCAGCGTGAGAGACGGCCCTGCCGGGCGGATGTGCTAGACTGCGCGCATGATCGAAACGTCGCGCGAGCCCTCGGCTGTGCGTGCGATGTTCGACGGAATCGCGCCACGTTACGATCGCGCGAACCATCTCCTGAGCGGCGGGATCGACTTCTGGTGGCGCCATCGGGCTTCGGAGATCGTGAAGGATTGGCAACCGGCGCGGGTCTTGGACCTTGCGACGGGCAGCGGTGATCTGGCGCTCGCGCTGATGAAAAAACTACCGCGTGCGCGGATCGTCGGCGCGGATTTCTCGCGCGAGATGCTGGCGCAGGCGCAGCGGAAGGGAGTGACGGAAACGGTCGTCGCGGATGCGCTGCAACTGCCGTTCGCGACGAACAGTTTCGATTGCGTGACGGTCGCATTCGGGTTGCGCAACATGGCGGACTGGGGCGGGGCGCTGCGCGAGATGTCGCGCGTGCTGACGGTGGCCGGGCGCTTGCTGGTCCTCGACTTCTCGGTGCCACGCGGAGCGTTGAAGCAGGCGTATCGATTCTATTTGCATCAATGTCTCCCAACGATCGCTGCGTTCGTGACGGGGCGGAAAGACGCGTATGACTACCTCGGCGCGTCGATCGAGCAGTTTCCAAGCGGTGAAGAGATGACGCGCCTGATCAACGCGAATGGGTTCGAATCAGCAGCAGCTCGGCCGCTGACCGGCGGCATTGCGACGATCTACGTTGCGCAGGCAGCTGCACGTGCGGCCGAGGAGATGCCGCATCCGGATCTGCGATAACGAGGTCGCACGTCACCGGCGCCGTCACTACCGCGGCTCTACGGTTGTGCTTCCGGAGAAGCTGACGATTGCGCGGGTGGTGTCGTCTGCGCCTGCTCGGGAGCGGGAGCGGCCGCGGGCGTCAGCTCCAGTCGCAGCGCGTTGAAGTCGGGATTGCTGAGCACGAAAACGCCCTCGCGGGCTTCGACGCGGCCGTACCACATTCCCTCACCGGCGGGTCCGCCGACGATCAGCTTATGCCCCTTTTGCTCATCTGGTGAGGTGGAAAACGCGAACGTAATCTGCGGCTGATCAAACGCCTGCGGCGGCGTCGGTCCCGCGATCCAGCGCACTGCCCGCAGACTGGTGAGGGTGTTCAGCATCGATTGCACGTGCACCTGATCGATCGGTTCGGATCCCTGCGCTGAAGTCCATTCGTTATCGGCGCCGCGGACCAAAGTGACTTCGCGCTCCATCGTGCGCGTGAAGCGCCGAACCTCTTCGGGTTTGAATTTGAAAATTGCGAGCTCCTGCCACTGCACCGGATCGGTGAAAATTCTCTCCAGCAGCGAGCGCTTCACCGCCACGATGAACGGCTCTTCGCCGACGCGCGCGTAGACTTCATCGCCCTCCACCTTGCCAAATGCGACGGTGGCAAATGGTTGCTCGCCTGCTCCTGTTTCCGCGGTGTTCTCGCTCGCGAACGAGCTGAACGTCAGTTGCAGCTGCGGCTGATCGAGGCCGAATTTCGGCAGGTCGGAAGCGACGTCTTCCACGAAGCGGGAGACCTGCAGATTCTTGAGCGTGTCGATCAGGCGCGTGACTTCGGCGACGTTGGCGGGTTGGCCCCCACGGTTCGCGATGGTCCAACTCTGGTCCTTCCGTGCGAGCACCGTTTTGCCTTTGCTCGGCGCGTCGATCGTAAGGCGATCGAGATTATTCGTGTCAACGCGGACGAGGTGGCGGTTCCGGAGGTCCGCGGGCGTGATCTTGAGCAGCTCCTCAATCTTCTTCGGTAACGTGTAAACGAATCCCCGGGCCGAAAAGCGGGCGTAAACCTGTTCCTGCTCCTTCTCCGGGGTGCCGCCGATTTGCAGCACCTTTCCTTCAGCGTCGTCTGCCGTGAAGAGCGTGATCGAGCCTCTTGCATCGGCGAGTCCGTAAGGCTGCAAGTCCCCGCGATCGTCGGCGACAAACTGCTCGATCCGCGCCGTCATCACCTGCGATAAAAGATCGGAGACCTTTTGCGAATCGGCGCGCGCGCGCAGCGGCCTGACAATGCTCCAGAATTCGCCCTCCTTCTGCAGCTCCATCTCGCCGGCGGGCGTTTTCAGCACCACGCGCGTGATTTGCGCAGTGGTAAGCTCCGTCAGCTTGCGATCGCGGAATTCCTCCGGCTTCTTTGCGATCGCGGTCTTCACCGTCTGGCGCGCGATGAACGTGTCCTTCGAGTCCTCGAACCGGACATACATGCGTCCCTCGAATGCGGCATCTTTCCCGAAGAGGATTTCGGGCGGGAGACCTTTGCCGAGCAGCTTGAGGCGCAGCTTCGGTTTGGCGAGATCGTACTCGTCGAGCGGGATCTTCTTTTCCTCGAGTTCCTTCTCCGGAATTGTCTCCTCTTTCGACCAGCTCTCCAGATCGGAGATCAAGCCGTCGATGATCGAGCTGTCCGCCTGGTCCTTGATCGGCGCCTCCAACCTCCACTTATCGGCCACGCGGCGGAGTTCGATCTTGTCGTCGCCGTTGCGGATCACGATGCCTTCGAGATTCTCGCGTTCGAAATTGAGGACGTTTCCGGCCCGGCGCTTCGCTTCCTCGGTATTCGGGCGGTCCTTCTCGTAGAAAATGATCCAGCACGCCACCGCTGTGACGAGCGCAAAAAGAATGAGGGTCGTCTTGGTTCTCATCGCGTCGAACCGAAGCGGCTACGCGCGCCGGCGCCACCAGACCGCCAAGCCGATGATCGCCGGGATGAGCGGCATTAGAAAGAGGACCACCCAACGCAGGTTGCGCATCGCGTTTTCATCGAGGCTGAAGGTAAGTGTGGTCGGAACTTTCGGCGCGATGCCGATGAGTTGTTCGCGGTTCATGAGCCAGTTCACGCTCCCGGAAACGAAATCGAGACCCTGCTGATCCTGCGTGAGCGCGTTGTCCTGCACGAAGGTCGCATTGCTCACTAGCACCATCCGCGAAGAAGCTGCCTGGACCCGATCATCGCCGCTCCCGCCCTTCTCGATCGACGCGGCGATATTTAGGGGCGCGTCGTGATCCCGACCCGGCGTGTACTGGAGCACGGTCTCATCCTCCGAGTTGTAGTCAGCTTCGCCCCAATACCCTTTCTCCGCCTGCGCCAGCGGTTGGACTTTGATGTTGGAGGGCCGGCTCGGATCGGCGGCGGCGAGGTCTAACGAGCTGGTGGCACCGAGGAACGGCGCGCGCACTTCTACGAGACGTCTCGTGATCGGACTATCGGGCAGGAATCTGCCGAGCACATCGCGCACGCGCGCCACTTCCTGGATGCCGGTTTTCACGTTCGCCATGAGACGGTCGTCGTTCACCTTCACTCCCAGCTCACCGAGAAACGCGTGCAGCTTTGGCGTCCGCGCCGTCACATCGAGCAGGAGCAGAATGCGTCCCTGTTTCTCCCAGAAATCGCGCAGCAGTTGCATCTCGCGATCGGAGAAGTCGTATTGCGGCCCGACGATGGCGATCGTTTTCATCTCCTCGGGGATCGTGGGTACGTCGAAGAGATTCAGCTCTTCGATCTTGATGTTCTCAGACTCGATGAACTGCTTCAGAACCGAGATTGGGCTGCGCGCCCCGGCCTCAGGTGTCATGGAACTGCTGATCGTCGGCGGCGCGTCGGCGATTGGTGGTTCCTTGTGCCCAACGACGTAGCCGAGTGTGTTCTTTTTCCCCTCGACAAGGTCGATCATCGCGCTGGTCACCGCCTGTTCGCCCTTGAACGCGGTGACCTTCGGGCTTTCGCCGAACATCGGATTGCCCGGATCGACTTCGGCCATCTCGGACGCTTTCACCGTTTTGTGCCGACCTTCGTAGTCGACAATCAGCAGGCTCTCGTCACTAACGACCTTATATTTGTCGAACACCTCCTTGGCGCGCGAGAGGCTGCGCTCTGGATCGATGTTCTCGACGTCGATCCTACCTTTCGCGGCGTATTGATATTGCGTCAGCAGGTTCTGCACGTCCTGGCCGATCGGATTGCCTGGTCCGAAGAAGACCGTCATCCGGATCTTGCCTTTTATGGAATCGAGGAACCGCTTCGATTTGTCGGAGAGCTCGTACTTCTTGTCGCGCGACAGATCCCACCGGCGGTAATGCTCGAAGCCGAGATAATTGATCATCGCCGCGAGGAACAGAACCATCGCGACCTGCAGCACTACGTTCAGCCCGATGCGAACGCGGTGGATATTCTTCGCCGATTGCGGCTGATTTTCGGTTGTTTCAGTCGCCACTTACAACCTCCACTTTCTCGATTGAAACACCTGATGCGTCAGGAACAGCATCACGATCGTCATGCTGGTATAAAGCACCATCGGGCGGGTATCGATTTCACCGCGGGAGAGGGTGCCCATCTGCTCGATCGCGGAAAAGTAGCCGAGCAATTGACGGGTCGTGGAGCTCACATCCAAGAGGATGAAAGAGACCAGCCCGAGGAAAAACAGGAGCGTGATCGCGCAGAATGAGATGATCGCCGCTACGATCTGGTTCTTCGTCAACACGGAGGCGAGGCAGCCTATTGAGAGATAGAACATGCCGAGCAGGAACAGCATAAGATAGGCGCCGAAATACGCCCCCAGCGAGTTCGCTGCCGGCTGCTTCGTAACCCACTGAAAGATCGCGAAGTAGAGGACGGTGGGGATCCAGATTGTAACGTAGAAGACCAGCGCACCGAAGAACTTCGAGAGCACCACCTGCCAATCCCGGACGGGCGCGGTCATCAGTGGCTCGATGGTGCCAAGCTTAAACTCCTCCGCGAAGAGGCGCATCGTGATCAGCGGAAAGATGAGCACGAAGGCGAACCAAAAGAACACCGAGTTGAAGAAGGCTTCCTGCACGGAATAGCCGACCGGCTTGCCGTTCATGAACGAGAGCTGCAGGTAGAAGTCGGCGCCGCTCACCACGAGAAAGAAGACAAGGACGACGTACGCGATCGGGGAGTAGAAGTAGCTCCGCACTTCGCGGCCCAGCAGGGTAAAAAACTTACGCATTGGCCTCGCTCCCCTTGTGAGCCACGTCGCGCCGGCGGCCGCGCTGTTCTGGATCAAGCATCATCAGCATGGGTAAGTTCAACGAACACATCCTCGAGCGTCGCGCGTCGCTGCGACAACTCGCGCACTGACCACCGCCGCGCCGCGGCCAGCTGGAACACCTCTTCACGGACGTCGGCGCCGGATTCGACGCGCAGCGAAAATGTCTGCCACTCGCCGTCGGCGGCCGTCGCGACATCACGAACACCGGTGATCTTCTTCAACTCTTCCGCGCCGTTATCGCTGCCGACCTTTGCCTCCAGCAAGACGCCGCCGGCAGTCCGGATTTCCGCCAGCAGATTCTCCGGCGTGTCAGAAGCTTCGATTCGCCCTTTGTTGATGATGATGACGCGGCTGCAGGTCATCTCCACTTCCGGGAGGATGTGGGTGGAAAGTAGAATCGTATGCTGCTTCCCGAGGTTTTTGATTAACTCGCGGACCTGGCGGATCTGGTTCGGATCGAGCCCGCTCGTCGGCTCATCGAGAATCAGCAGGTCAGGCTCGTGCACCAGCGCATCGGCGAGACCGACGCGCTGACGATACCCTTTCGAAAGCGCGCCAATCAGCTTCCGCTCCACGTCTTTTAAACCGCAAAGCTCTTTCACATCGCCCACGCGCTCTGCAATTCGGCGGTGCGGCACCCCTTTCAACGCAGCGCGATAATCGAGATATTCCGTCACGCGCATGTCGCCGTAGAGCGGCACGTTTTCCGGCATATAACCAAGATGCGCGCGCGCCTGGAGCGACTGCTCGAAGATGTCGAATCCCGCGATCGACGCGCGTCCCGCCGTCGGCGGCATGAAGCTCGAGAGGATCCGCATCGTGGTGCTCTTGCCCGCGCCGTTCGGCCCGAGAAAGCCTACGATTTCGCCTTTGCCGACCTCGAAGCTGAGGTCCTTGATCGCGGTGTGCCCGGCGTAACGTTTCGTTAGGTTTTCGACCTTAATCATGACGGCAATGCTTTGAGACAACGGAAGAGCCGGAGCGTTGCAGATTTTTTTGCTCAACGCGCGGTCAGAGTCACGCGCGCCAGCCGCGGCGATTGATCATTGGTGCGCATGATTCCGACGGTGAAATCGACCGCCGTGCCGGCATTCGCCCGTGCCAGCAGTTTCTCAACTTGCGCGACTGAGCGCACGTCGTGCTTCCCGACTCGATAAACGACCAGCCCGCGTTCGATGCCGACGCTCTCCGCCGGGCTGCCGGGTTCCACCGCGCTGACGAGCACGCCTTTGCCTGCGGCGAGGCCGAGCGCATCTGTTAATGCCGGCGTGAGATCCTGCAACTGAATGCCGAACAACCGCTCCGCGTTCGACGTGACAGGCGCAGGTCCGGTCGGTGTTTTCGGCACTGGCTGATTCGCCGCGATTTTCTTAAACGTCTCGACACTTTCACGTACGCTCTCGGCCGGGATCGCAAATCCGAGCCCCTGCGTCGGCACACCTTGATCGGTGAATGCCATCTTCGCGGAGCTGACGCCGACCAGACGGCCGGAGATGTCGATCAATGGTCCACCGCTGTTGCCCGGATTAATCGCGGCGTCGGTCTGCAGCAGGTTCTTGTATTCAGCCCCGCCGATCGTGATGTCGCGTTTCGCGCCGCTCAGCACGCCGCGGCTGATCGAGCTGCTGTAGCCGAGCGCGTTACCCACGACGAGCACCGTCTGGCCAAGGAGGTTCGGCGAAATGTCCTCGAGCGAAAGGAATGGGAGTGGTTGCGGCGCGTCGATCTTGATGAAGGCGAGGTCCTTCTTCGCGTCACCGGTGATGTAGCGGGCATTCAGCGTTTTGCCGTCATTCATGGTGACTTCAATTTTAAGGTCGGCGGCACGTTCCACCACATGCTGGTTTGTGATGATGTAGCCGGCGGGATCGACGATGAAGCCGGAGCCAAGGCTTTGCAGCGTCTGCCGGATTTCTCTCGGCCGGGAGCGATAGTTCCCGAAATATTGCGCCGCGAAATCTTCGAAAGGGTCCCGGACGCGCCGGCGCACGACACGTTCCGTGTTGATGTTCACGAC
>JACDCC010000115.1 GCA_013694595.1 Chthoniobacterales bacterium | reverse complement strand
CCAGCAAACAGCAGTGAAAGAGCCCGTTCGAGTAGTCGCCGAGTTTGCTTGATTACCTAAGCAGAGCTTGCTTAAATGGCTCGAAACAAGGGGAAAACACCGCCGAGTCCTACCTCAGGAGCCACTGCTTACGTGCCTGACGATCACGCATCTCGCGTTTCGGCGAGCGGGGCACATTGCCGGGGGGCGGGCCATCCAAACCACGGTACGGCGCGTCGCGTAACGGACCGATGCTGGGAGCTGAGCTTCCGTTAGGCGACGGTGCGCCACTCCGCGCGCCGCTCAGCGGGAGTCGGCTGCTCGCGCGGTTTCCCACTCCGCCACGGCTTTCGCTACATCTGCCATGAGCCGCTCGTTCTCTGCCAGCGGCCGCCGTGCTCCCCAAATGAACACCGCGACTGCATAGCGTCTTCCGTTCGGCGCCGTCATGACGCCGATGTTGTTGGTGCCGTTCGTGGCGCCGTCCAGGTCGCCGCCGGTGCCGGTCTTATGCGCCAGCGTCCAGCCGGCTGGCGTTCCCGCTTTGAGCCGGTTCAAGCCGGTGCCTGTTTCAGCCATGATGCCGAGGAGCCGCTCGGTTGATAACGGGGAGAGCAACTCACCTCTCTGCAGTCGCGCGAGGGCATCCACCGTGCCTGCGGGCGTGGCGCTATTGCGCGGATCGCTGAAGATCCGCTCAAACACGTCGGCTTTCTGCTCCGCCGGCGCCGCGGCAAGCTCGCTTCGGCTTTGATCGAACATCGCGTGCAGATCTCGTTCCCCGACATCGATGCGGATCCCGTTCACGCCGAGCCGCTTCAGCGTCGCCTGAACGGCAGCCGGACCGTCGAGCCGTTTCAGCAGCGCATCGACCGAGGGATTGTCGCTGTGGATCACCGACCAGCGGACCAGCTCCTCGACTGTGAACGCACGACCTTCCGGCGGGACCTCCTTTGCCATCGGCTGATACGGGAAGATAAGATCGGCCGGCTCAATCCGGATCGGCTCGTCCCAACGCAGCGAGCCGCGATCGATCGCGTCCAAGGCGGCCGCGGCAACCCACGTCTTGAAGACGCTCTGCTGCTGGAAGGATTGGCCGGTGTTCACGCCCACAGTCCAACGGTCCTCCACCGACTGCACAGCCACGCCGCTGCGACGATCGAACGGCTCTGCCAGGGCGTTGATCCGTTGCTGCAAGGAGGCTGGCCCTGGCGCGGAGGGAGCCTCGGCGCGCTGGACGTTTACGACAGGTGGCGGGGCGGCGGGTTCGGTTGCACTCGCCGCTGCCAACAGAGAAGCCAGAATCAGGTACATGAAGTTATCTTCGCGCGGCGAAATCGAAGTGTCGCAGCGCATTCTGGAGCTCGGGGAACTCGAAGATGTATCCGGCCGCCTCGAGTTTCGCCGGCAAGACCCGCACACTGCCGAGGACCGTCGCGGCCATCTCGCCCAACGCCAGGCGGAGAGCGACCGGCGGCACGCGGAAAATGGCCGGGCGCGACAACACCCGGCTGAGCGTTTGCGTGAACTCCGCATTCGTCACCGGCCGCGGCGCGGTCAGGTTGATGGCGCTGCACAGCGTATCATTCGCAAGTGCAAAGCGAATCGCGCTGATTTGATCCGCCAGCGAAATCCAACTCATGAACTGCCTGCCATTTCCGAGCTTCCCGCCGAGTCCCATCTTGAAAACCGGCAGCATTTTCGCCAGCGCGCCGCCGTGTGGATTCAAGACAATCCCCGTCCGCAACAAAACGACGCGGGCTCCGAAATCTCGGGCGCACATCGCCTCCGCCTCCCACTCGCAACAAACCGTGGCGAGGAAATCCCCGCCCGGCGTGCTCTCTTCCGTCAGCGTTTCGTCGCGCCGATCAGCCCCGTAAAAGCCGATGGCCGAGGCGGAGAGAAATAGTTTCGGCGGTTTGTTGAGACGGGCGAGTGTTTCCACCAACAGACGCGTTCCCTTCACGCGGCTGTCTCGAATGCGCCGCTTCCGCTCCTCTGTCCAGCGTCCTTCGGCCACGCTCTCGCCCGCCAGGTGGATCACGGCGTCGTGAGCCTCCAATCCCGAAGCGTGCTCGATCTCACCGCGCTCTACGTCCCAGCGCATAAACTTCACGGCGCCGGGGGATGCGGGTTTCACTTCGCGGACCAGGCTTGTGAGTTGGTGACATTCGCGGGAGAGCGTTTGAGTCAACTCCGTCCCGATCAAACCGGTCCCGCCGGTGATGATGATCTTCATTACACGCAACGCTACAGGCGATTGGCCGAAGCGATGATGAAAGGTAGCAGATGCGCTCCGCGGCTCTGGCAATTCTCCTCACGCACGTTATCTATTGGTGGATAAACTTTCCGGGGCGGCTGCTGACCTCGATCGTGCGATGGGCGCCGCGAGCGGTAGCAACGCGGACCGGATCGTGAATATCGACTTCTTCGCTTTCGGCGAAATCCTGTGGGATTGTCTCCTTTCCGGTAAACAAGCCGGCGGCGCTCCGTTCAACGTCGCCGCGCATCTCGCGCAGATGGGCGCCTCGGCGGCGCTGATTTCGTCCGTCGGCCGCGATGAACCCGGCGATGAGATCCTCGGCGTCGCAAGGCAGAAACGCGTCAACGTTGACTTCGTCACGCGCGCGCGGGTCGGACTCCCGACCGGCACCGTCCGCGTCTCCATCGGCCAGGAGGGAAACGCCACCTACGAGCTCGTGCAGCCCGTCGCGTGGGACGAGATAACCGTCGCGACCGATGCGCTGGAGGCCGTCTCGAACGCACGCGCGTTGATCTATGGTTCGCTCGCCGCCCGTTCGCCATACAACCTCCTGCAACTCGATCGCCTGCTGCGGGTGAAAGGCCCAGTGAAGTTCTTCGACGTCAACCTGCGCCCGCCCTTCAGTGATCCTGCGCTCGTGATGGAACTCGCGAGGCGCGCTGATGTTCTAAAGCTCAACGACGATGAACTCGGTCAACTCGCCCGCCACATGCGAACCGACGCCGCCGTGCATCACAGATTGAGCGGCGAAGAAGTGATCGGCCGCGCGTGTGAAGCTCTCGCTGATGCGACGAACGTCAGACGCATCTGCGTCACGCGCGGGGATAAAGGCGCGGCGTTTTGGCACAACGGCGAGCTCACGACAGCGCCCGCACCGCGCGTTGAAGTCAAAGACACCATCGGCGCGGGGGACGC
>JACDCC010000094.1 GCA_013694595.1 Chthoniobacterales bacterium | reverse complement strand
GTGATTCGCGACTTTTTCGGTCGTTCGCAGCTGTCGCAGTTCATGGATCAGACGAACCCGCTCGCGGAGCTGACGCATAAGCGCCGCCTCTCAGCGCTCGGGCCTGGTGGTTTGAGCCGTGATCGCGCCGGTTTCGAGGTGCGCGACGTGCACCCGTCGCATTACGGCCGCATCTGCCCGATTGAGACGCCGGAAGGTCCGAACATTGGTCTCATCAGCTCGATGTCGACGTTCGCACGCATTAACGAGTTTGGATTCATCGAGACGCCTTATCGCAAGGTGGAGAAGGGTCGCGTCTCTGATCATGTTGATTATCTCACCGGCGACCGGGAGGAGAATTTCCTGGTCGCGCAGGCGAATGCGACGATGGACGCGAAAGGCAACCTGACGCAGGAGAAGGTTTCCGTGCGCTATCGCGGTGACTTCCTCGAAGTGGAGCCGGCGAAGGTCCACTACATGGATGTTTCGCCGAAGCAGCTCGTCTCCGTGGCTGCCGGTTTGATCCCGTTCCTCGAACACGATGACGCGAACCGCGCGCTGATGGGCTCGAACATGCAGCGCCAGGGCGTTCCTCTGATTGTCTCGGAGTCGCCGCTAGTAGGTACTGGGCTGGAAGGCAAAGTCGCGCGCGACTCGCATGCGGTGGTCGTCTCGACGGACAGCGGCAAAGTGGCCTCCGTCACGGCGGACCAGATCGTGATCACAAAGGACGGCAGTATGCCGGAGAGCCGGAAGAAGCTGAAGAACGACCACGAAGCCGGCATTCAGGTCTACGAGCTGCGCAAGTTTATGCGTTCGAATGCAGGCACCTGCGTGAACCAGAAGCCCATCGTGAAAAAAGGCCAATCGGTGAAGAAGGGCCAGGTGATCGCTGACGGGCCGAACACCGAGCAGGGTGAGCTCGCGCTCGGCCGGAATGTGCTCGTCGCGTTCATGCCTTGGAACGGCTACAACTTCGAAGACGCCATCATGATCTCGGAGAAGGTCGTGAAGGAGGATATCTACACCTCGATTCACATTGACGAATTCGAGATCGGCGCCCGCGACACGAAGCTCGGGCCGGAAGAAATCACGCGCGACATTCCGAACGTGTCGGAAGAGGCGCTGCGGAATCTCGGCCCTGATGGCGTGGTGCGCGTCGGTGCGGAAGTGAAACCCGGCGACATTCTCGTCGGGAAAATCACACCGAAAAGCGAGACGGAACTGGCGCCCGAAGAGCGTCTGTTGCGCGCCATCTTTGGCGAAAAAGCGGCGGACGTGAAAGACACGTCGTTAACGGTGCCATCCGGCACCTACGGCATCGTGATGGACGTGAAGGTCTCCTCGCGTCACGAAGTTGGTGCTCGCGAAAAGCTAACGCCGACGGAAACGAAACGGCAGCTCAAGACGATCACCGAAGATCATCGCAAGAAGAAAGACGAGCTGACGGAGCAACTCACCGATTCGCTCTCGAACATCTTGTTAGGCGAGAAGATCCCGCTCGACGTGGTGAATGCCGAAACCGGCGAGATCATCATCCCGGCGAATCGCAAAATCACGAAGACGCTGCTGCGCAAGCTGGCGATGGTTTACGATCACATCGAGATCGATCCGAGCCCGATCCGCAACAAAATCCGCGAGATCATTGCGTCGTACGAACACAAGTTCGCGGAGCTCGAGCTCGAGCGTGAGCGTTCGATGGATCGCGTCGAAAGCGGCGACGACATCGATCCCGGCATCATCAAGCAGGTCAAAGTCTACATCGCCTCGAAGCGAAAGCTTTCGGTCGGCGACAAGATGGCGGGACGCCACGGTAACAAGGGCGTTGTTGCGCGAATTGTGCCGGAAGAAGACATGCCGTTCCTCGCGGACGGCACTCCGGTGGAGATCGTGCTGAACCCGCTCGGCGTGCCGAGCCGTATGAACGTCGGACAGGTGTTGGAAACGCACTTGGGCGTCGCGGCGAAAGCGCTTGGCTTCAAGGTCGCGACCCCGGTATTTGACGGAATCGCGGAAACGAAAATCCGCGACTATCTGAAAGAAGCGAAGAAGATCGACGGCTTTACCTGGGTGCAGGAGACCGGCAAGGCGCGGCTGTATGACGGCCGCACTGGCGACACCTTCGACCAGGAGGTCGTGGTCGGCTACATTTACATGCTGAAGCTCGGCCACTTGGTCGCGGATAAAATCCACGCCCGCGCGGTTGGTCCCTACTCCCTCGTCACGCAGCAGCCGCTCGGCGGCAAGGCGCAGTATGGCGGCCAGCGCTTCGGCGAGATGGAGGTCTGGGCGCTCGAGGCGTACGGCGCGGCATACACGCTGCAGGAATTGCTAACCGTGAAGTCGGACGACGTGCAGGGTCGCACGCGCATCTATGAATCGATTGTCAAAGGCGATAACTCGCTTGAAGCGGGCACGCCAGAATCCTTCAACGTGCTGATCAAGGAAATGCAGTCGTTAGGCCTCGACGTGAAAGTCGGCGGTCAGGCGCCCGCGCCATTCCTCGAAAACGTCGCGTAATTTTCTAAAGAAGAAATCTCTTATTTAAATGAACGAACATTCCTGGCGTGAACTCGTGGGCGAAGAACGCCCCGTCGGTTTCGATCAAGTAGCGATTGGTGTCGCGTCTTCGGACACGATGCGGTCGTGGAGCAAGGGCGAGGT
>JACDCC010000085.1 GCA_013694595.1 Chthoniobacterales bacterium | reverse complement strand
CTGGGTTGGCGGCGGTCTGATCTTCGGCGGCGACGACAACAGCTTCAACTTCGACGATGACGACGATATCGATGACTTCTTCGATAACGGCAACACCGACGACGCTCGTCTGATGGGTCAATATGGTGTTGGGTTTGAAGTCCGCCTCACCCCTCGTATCGGATTGACCAACGACGTCAGCTTCAACCACCTCGAAGGTGGTCAGAACGACTTCTTCCAGGTCCGTACTGGCCTCAACTTCGCATTCTAAGACAAGCGAAAGCGACTTAAACAAACGCCGGGAACACTGTATGTGTTCCCGGCGTTTTTGTTTTCAAGCGACGAACGAGCTGATCTCACCCAGCGACTTCCGCGCGATATCCGGCACCAGCGCATCCTCGGCGGGATGGCCGACGACGAGCAGCAGGAACGGCTTCTCCTGGCGTGGTCGGTCAAGCAGCTCGTTCAGGAATCCCATCGGACTCGGCGTATGGGTCAGGCTCACCAGCCCGGCATGATGAAGCGCGGCCACCAGGAAACCGGTCGCGATCCCGACCGATTCTGTCGCGTAGTAATGTCTGATGCGGGCGCCGTCCGCGGTCAGGCCGTAAGGCTGCGAGAAAATGGCGATCAACCATGGCGCGGCCTCGAGGAACGGCTTATTCGCATTCGTCCCGAGCGCTGCCAGTGCATTCAACCACTCCGCTGACGCTCGCCGGCTGTAGAATTCCTGCTCCTCGCTTTCGGCGCCGAGCCGGATCTGGCGCTTAATCGCGGCGTCGCCGACCGCCACGAAGTGCCACGGTTGCATATTCGCCCCACTGGGCGCCGTGCCCGCCGCGCGGATGCAGTCTTCGATCACCTCCCGCGGAATCGGCAAGCTGGAAAAGTCGCGCACGGTCCGACGAACGCTCATCTGCGCGTAGAACGCGGCTGCCCGCGCGCGGATCGCCTCGTCGGGGAAAGCTTCACGGCGTGGCAAAGGGATGAATCGGGGCGGCATATTCCCGTAGCGTAGACTGCGCGCAGCGCCACCGGAAGTCTGGCCGCCGATTTGCGAACGAACTTTCCGCCGCGAAGTTGCCGCATGTCGTTTGCGGGAACTCTGGACAACCTGCCACTTCGCAAGTCGCCCCTCGTCCGCGATTTCGAGCGTCTTCTTGCGCCGGCCTCGGATGAGCAATTCGAGTCCGTGGCGCAGCAGTCGCGCGCCCTCACCTTGCAGAACTTCGGTCGCACGATGCGGTTGTTCGCTCCGCTTTATTTGTCGAACGAATGCATCAATAACTGCCGTTATTGCGGATTCTCACGCGACAATCCAATTCTCCGCGTCACGCTCGATGTAGCTCAAGTCGCCGCAGAGGCGCGGTACCTGGCTGCGGAAGGTTTCCGCCAGATCCTGCTCGTCGCCGGCGAACACCCGAAATTCGTGAGCGGCAGCTATCTTTCGGATTGCGTGCGTACGCTGGCGCCGAATTTTTCCTCAATCGCGATCGAGGTCGGTCCCATGGAAACCGACGAGTACATCCCGGTCGTCGAAGCCGGCGCCGAAGCGCTCATCGTTTACCAGGAAACGTACCACCGCCAGATCTACGCGGAGATGCACACCTCCGGGCCGAAACGTGATTTCAACTGGCGCCTCGCTTGCGCGGAGCGCGGCTACGACGCGGGTTTCCGCCGCATCGGCATCGGCGCTCTCTTCGGCCTCGCGCCTTGGCAGGATGAGGCGATCGCACTCGCGGCCCACGTGGAATACCTGCTCAAGCGGTGCTGGAAGGCGCAGATTAGTGTCAGCCTGCCGCGTCTCCGTCCCGCCGCAGGTGGTTTCACTCCCGCCTTCAAGATGAGCGATCGCGAGCTTGCTCAACTCATCTGTGCATTGCGCATCACCTTTCCGCAGCTCGGAATTGTGCTCAGCACGCGCGAACGTGCGGCGCTCCGGGATGCCTTGGTGCCTCTCGGCGTGACAATGATGAGCGCCGGCAGTCACACCGAGCCGGGCGGTTATACCGGACAAGGCGCGGACAACGTGCACCTGACCCTGCGCGGCCGCATCGTCGCACCGGATCTCGAGGGCGGAGCCGACCAGCGGGCAACCGGTCAATTTGAGATCAGCGACAACCGGTCTCCGGACGAAATTGCGACGCTCCTGCGGCGGCACGGGCTGGAGCCGGTGTGGAAGGATTGGGAACAAACGCTCGTCGGCTCATGACCGTGTGGTTGAATGGCGAAGCGGCCGACGCGCGCGGGGCGGGGAACGTGGCGGAGCTGGCAGCGCGGTACGGTTTGCATCCGCACACGATCCTTATTGAGCATAACGGCACCGCGTTGCATCAGCGCGAGTGGATCTCATGTCCGTTGGCGGAAAATGATCGCCTTGAGTTCATCCGCGTGGTCGCGGGCGGTTGAAGCCGAAGGCGGTGCGACCAACGCCAGCAGCGGGTCAACCGAGCTGCTTCACCACCACGCGCATGCCGTCGCTCGATACGACAACGACCGGACTTTCAGCGGAGATAAATTCCCCCTCCGTCACCACGTCAACAACATGCCCGGCGAACCGGGCCTTGCCGCTCGGGCGGAGAGTGGTCAAAGCAGTCCCTTCTGCGCCTGGTCGCACGTCAGCGGGAGGACCAAAGTCCCGCGGCGGCGATGAGAGTGACGGCCCTGACGGGATATCGGCAGAGAGCACGAACCTGCGGTAGATGCTGGTGCGCGGGAGGAAGCGTGCGAGGAGCGCGGCCACCACGATGGCGGCGAGGAGGGCGATGAACAGGTTCACGAGCGGGATGCGCAACATTTGGCCGCTGGGGAGAAACCGCTGGCCGGGGTAACGGTCGACCATCGCCCAAAGCAGAGACCCCAGCATCAGAAAAACGCCGAGCACGCCGACCAAAATTGTCGTGTGCGCGAAGATCAGAATCTCCGCCAGGACGAGGCAGACGCCGAGGATGAACAGCGCCACCACCTCCCAGCCGGCCAGGCCCGCGAAGTAATGACCAAGAAAGAAGAGGGCGAAGCAGATGCCGCCAAGGATTCCCGCGATGCCGGTGCCCGGCAGCTTGAATTCCAAATAGAGACCGATCATCCCGGCCAGCAGAAGCAGTGGTGCGAGGGCCGTGATCCAGATGGCCAAGCGTTCGAATCCTGTCGGCTTGATCCAGACCGTCGCTCCTCGCAATCCCGCTTTCTCCACCAGCTGCGGCACCGATTCGACGATTCCCTCCGCCAGCAGCGGCTTGCCGTCCGTCCGGGCGGTCGCCTCCTGCGCATTGAGGGTGAGAAGCGTGCCTTTCGGATTGATCACGCGCTCGCCGAGCTTCACCTCCTTCTCCTTATCCATGAAGGCTTCACCGATGTCAGGATTGTGGCCGTTGCGCGTCGCCGTCCCACGAATGAGTGCCGACCAGTAGGAGATCGTCTTCTCGCGCGAGGTTTCAGGCAGATCTTCTCCACTGGAAAGGACGGGCGCGGCGGCTCCGATCGCGCTTACCGGAGCCATGTAGATGTGGCGGGTGGCGAGCGCGATTAACGCGCCGGCCGAACCGGCATTCGTGTTAATAAACGTGTAGGTGGGCGTCTGCGCGCGGTTCAGAAGGTTCGTGATCTCCTCCGCGCTATCGAGCCGCCCGCCATAGGTATTCATGTCGAGGATGATGGCGGACGCGCCGGCGCTTTCGGCCGATTTCTGCGCGCGGCGGAGGAAGAAGAACATTGCTTTCGACACCTCTCCCTGCACCGGCACCACCACGACGTCGCCCTTTTGCACCCGATCACGCGCCTGCGCCCGGGCCCCTCCGCCGAGGAGACAAACCGTGACCAGCAGTAGCAGGGAAATGTTTCTCTTCATTGACGTTCGAACGTTGCTGTGGAAGCGCTGCCGCACTGCATTAGCTTCCCATCTGCCACTCGTGCAAACGAGCGAAAAAGTGCACTGCCATGGGCACGATCCCCACCGAAAACATCGAGCAAATCGCCGCCGCAAACGACATCGTCGAGGTGATCGGCTCGTATTTCCCCCTGAAGCGCGCGGGCTCCAGTTACAAGGCGCTCTGCCCGTTTCACCAGGAGAAAACGCCTTCGTTCAACGTCAGTTCGCCGCGCCAGTCGTTTCACTGCTTCGGATGCGGCGCCGGTGGGAGCGTCTTCCGGTTCGTGATGGACTACGAACACCTCGACTTTCCGTCGGCCGTCAAAAAGCTCGCTGCGCGTGCCGGGATTCCAGTGATCGAGGAATACGCGTCAAGCGGCGGAGACGACCGCCAGCACGAAGCTCGACGCACTCTGCTGCAGCTCCACGCGGAAGCCGCGGAGTGGTTTCACGAGAACCTCCTCAAGCGAGAATGGGCCTCAGCCGCCCGCGATTATCTGAAGCGGCGCGGGATCGATCGCCAGGTCGCCGGCAATTGGAAGATCGGTTTCGCGCCGGACGCGTGGGATGCATCGTTGAAATGGGCTTTCGATCGCGGCTATCGACGCAGTGAAATCCTGCAGAGTGGTCTGGTAAAGCCGCGGGATGAGAACCGCCCCGAAGGAGACGTTTACGACCGTTTTCGCAACCGGATCATGTTCCCGATCTGCAATGATGTGGGCGAAGTGATCGCCTTCAGCGGGCGCGTGCTGGGGAGTGACGCCGAAACGGCGAAGTACTTGAATTCGCCGGAGACGCCGCTTTTTCGAAAAGGCAATGTCCTCTTCGGGCTGCACAAAACAAAACGCGCTGTGATCGATGCGAAATCCGCGATCGTTTGCGAAGGTCAACTGGATCTGATTACGCTTTTTGAGGCCGGGATCACGAACGTAGTCGCGCCGCAAGGCACGGCGTTTACAGAGCATCAGGCGCGGACCGTGAAGCGCTATGCCGACGAGGTAGTCCTCTGCTTCGACTCCGATGCGGCGGGGAAGAAGGCTGGGGAGCGCTCGCTGGCAACGTTCGTTGAGAACTTCGGAGTGCAATCCACAAAGCTCAGTGACGGCGGCCTCGGCGCCCGTGGCCGAGGACCCGCTGAACGCTCGCTCGATGCTTTCCTGCAGCATGATCTAATCATCCGCGTAGCTGTGATGCCGCCTGGCCAAGATCCGGATTCGCTCATACGCGTTGAAGGTACGGAAGCGTTTAAGAAGCGAATCGCAGAAGCACCGAACTACCTCGATTACTGGCTCGATTGTGAAGCGGCAGCGACCGACCTATCGGCGACGGGTGCGAAAATGCAGCTCGCGCGCAAACTTGCCGAAACCGTGGCGCGCGTGCACGACCCGATCATGCGCGGCGAAGTGGCGAGCAAAGTCAGCGCAAGGATCGGAGTTCCGCCGGGAGATTTCGCGGCGCTTCTGGCGCGGCCGATGCGTGACCGCTCGGCTGCTCAAACGACGGCTCGTGTGCAACCGGCGGTCGCACCGCGGCACGACATCGCGATGCTCTGCCTGCTGGCGCTCCGCGATCCTGACGCGCGGGCATTCCTCCTGGATGAGAACTGGCGCGAGGTCCTAGCGCAAACTCCTGATTCCGACATGCTCGTGCGGATCCTCGAGGGTGATCTACGTCCGGACGACCCTCCCTCCATCAATGCGTTCATGTCCACTCTTGAGCCGGGCGAAGAGGCATTGGTGGCGGCCTGGCAGCTGCAGAGGATCCCGCCGAACACAGCCGCCGTAGCCAAGGATTGGTGGACCGGCCTCCAGCAATCCGCAGTTCGTCGTCAACTGCAGATCGCAGAAGGGCGGATGCAGATTCCGCAGTTAAGCGCAGGTGAGATGACCAGTTTGCAGAAACAAGTTGTTGACCTAAAAGCGCAGCTCCATGAACTTTCCGCGTTCTCGCCGCCCCGCGTGCTCGATAAGTAAAATGAGTGGCGAGATTGTCCCCTCATAACGCAGCAGCTCCTGTAATTCGCACCCAAGTTTTGGCAAAGCCTCCGAAACGAACCGCGCCAGCACGCGCGTCATCAAAGAACTCGCCCAAGGCGAAGGCAGGCGTTCGCCGCGCGGCCGGCTCTGGAGCTAACGGCAGCGGATCCAAAGGTGCTTCACGAAACCGGCCCACCGCAGTGCGGGAAGAGCCGCGGGTGCTGGGCGTGCCGCAAACGGAAGAGAATCTTGCCGATATGGAAGCGGCTGCTGCATCCACGGAAGCCCCTGTCGCCGGCGAAACGCAGGCGCGCATTCGCGAGCTCATCAAACTGGCGAAGGAGCAAGGCTATCTCACGTTCGATGATCTGAACGAAACGCTGCCGGCTGACGTCACGGACCCGGATGAGCTCGACGCAATTCTGACGCGCCTGCGTCGGCTCGAGATCGACATCATCGAAGCGTCCGAGGTCGATCGCTACAAGGGCGGAAAAAAGGACGAGGAAGAAGAGGAGGAGAAGCCGGAGACGAAGCTCGATATCCTCGACGACCCGGTCCGCATGTATCTGAAGCAGATGGGCCAGGTGCCTCTGCTGACACGGGAGCAGGAAGTCGAAATCTCCAAGCGGATTGAAGAAGCGGAAGACATGGTGCAGCGGTTGATCAACCGCTTCGGGTTCATCGCGCGCGCACATCTCGACCTCGCGCAAAAGCTGACCCAAGGCGGGGAGCGGTTTGACCGGGTGATTCTCGACAAGAAGATCGAAAGCCGGGAGCGCTACATGAAGATGTTACCGGCGCTCTGCAAGCAGGTGGAGAAGCTCAGCGTCAGCATTGGCCAGCAGTACGGACAATTGTTGAACGGCTCGCGCGTCGACCAGAAGAAGCTAAAGGCGTTTCAGAAATCGGTCGCTACGCTGCAGAAGCTGTACCCGAAATTTTATTTCAAGCAGAAGGTGACCGAGGAATTCGTCAACCTCGCGGACGAAAAGTATCTCCTTCTCACTTCGCTTCAGGCGGAGATGAAAAAGCATCCGCGCGACAACAGTGCCCGTTCGCCGCTCGGCACGCGCTCGCGCGAACTCGAAAGCATGATCTGGCTTTCGCTCGAGGAATACACCGAGCAATACCAGGAGCTGAAAGGCTGGCTCAAGAAAGCGCTGCGGGCGAAAACCGAAATGGTGGAAGCCAACCTTCGGCTGGTGATCTCGATCGCGAAGAAGTACACGAACCGCGGCCTCTCGTTTCTCGATCTGATCCAGGAAGGGAACATGGGGCTCATGAAGGCGGTGGAGAAATTCGAATACCGCCGCGGGTACAAATTCTCGACTTACGCGACGTGGTGGATTCGGCAGGCAATCACCCGCTCAATCGCGGATCAGGCGCGCACCATTCGCATTCCGGTGCACATGATCGAGACGATCAACAAGCTGATGCGGGTGCAGAAGCAGCTGGTGCAGGAATACGGTCGCGAGCCTAGCCCCGAAGAAGTTGCGGAGGAAATTCTGCTGCCGGTAGATCGTGTCCGCGCCGTGCTGAAAATGGCGCAGCAGCCGATCTCGCTGCAAGCACCGGTCGGTGAGAGCGAGGAAACCAATTTCGGCGATTTTATCGAGGACAAGGGTGCCGAAAACCCCAGCGACATGACCGCGATCGTCCTGCTAAAGGAAAAGATCAAGGATGTGCTGGAGACGCTGACGGAACGTGAGCGGCAGGTGCTGGAGCAGCGTTTCGGCCTCGTGGACGGCTACAGCCGGACGCTCGAGGAAGTGGGACGGCAGTTTAAGGTGACACGCGAGCGGATTCGCCAGATTGAGGCGAAAGCGCTTCGGAAGATGCGGCATCCGACGCGGATCCGGCAGCTCGAAGGTTTCCTTGAGGCGGCCGAGGTTTAGATCGGCACTTGCTGATCGTTCTCAGCCGCGCAACTTTCGTGGCGCGAGGAAGTTCAATTCTTCGATAACATGAAACGCGAAGACGATCAGGAGTTGTGGGATTTGCTCGGCAAGAGCAGCGAACCGACGCTTTCGCCGTTTTTTGCGCGCAACGTCGTGCGGCAGGTGAGGGAGGAGCATGGATGGCGTGAGATCGCGTTGAGCTGGCTCCGGCCGAAAGTCCTGATTCCGGCCGCGGCCGTGGCGGTCGCGCTCGTCGCTGCGGTTGTGACCTTCAACGCGCCGGCTGGCGAGACAGCTGTGACGACCGCCAGTAGCTCGTTGAGCGACCCGACCTCTGCGGATGAGTTACCGGTGACGGTCGCACAGCTCGACCCGCAGGATTTCGAGGTTGTGGCCGATCTGGATAGCCTTCTCGCGTTTGAAGAGGAGGAAAGTCTGTGGGAAGACACCTAAGAGCTGCCGTCGCGGCAACCGTCCTTTCAGTTTGCAGCTGCAGCGCGATTTTCGCCCAGGGAGGGCCGGCCGTGCCCCCACCGGCGCAGCCTGGTGGCGGCCCGGGAATGCCAGGCGGCCCCGGGCGGCCGGGCGGCGGTCCCCCGGGCAACGGGATTGGCCGGCCGGGCGCGCCCGGCGGCTTTGGCATCCCTGCGCTACCGAATGGGCCAGACGGTCCGGGAGGAGCGGCGTTCGGGCAGCAGCAGCGGCCGGAAAGATCTGTGCGGCCAACCCGCGATCGCTGGCGGGAAATGTCTCCCGAAGATCGTCAGAGATTCCGGTCGAACGCTGAGCGGTGGCAGCAGATGAATGCGGAGGAACGCCGCGCTCTTCGGGAGCGTGAACAGTGGCGTCAGCTGCGCCTCAAGCGTGAGGCGGAGGATGCGCTCCGTCAGTCCGGGTTGCAATTGGAAGCCGAGCGGCGGGCGATCTATGAACGACGGTACCTCGAGGAGCGGAGGCGGGTTGAGCAGTCGCTTAGCCGGGAACTCCGCGAGAAGCGGCAACGCGAACTCGCGCCGGTGGTCGAGCGCCTGAAGAGCGAATTCAGCCAGCCGCAGAGCTCCGCCTCGCCGGCTACGAAGCCTTCGGCTTCATCCAGCCCGGCGAAGTGACGTCCCGTTCTACGGAGCGCATCCTGGCAAGGCAGGAGCAAGCGCAATCAGCGCGCCTTTCCGCAGCAACTACCGAAGGTGTGCGATCGTCGGCCGATGACGGTGAGCACGAGAGCTTCGCGCCGTGAACTCACACGCGGCCGCAGCACGTTCCAAACCGCACATCCCCAGTCGCGGCGCGTAGCTGCGATCACGCAGAACAGTTTGTGATCTCCGGCCGGTGCTTGCCGCGCGAGATCAACCGCCGCTCCATGCGCGGGTCGCGGGCAAAAAAAAAGCTGGCTGGACGAATCCAGCCAGCTTGAGAGTCGCGACTGCTATTGCAGCTTACCGCTAGCGGCGGTGCAGCCGGGTGCAATAGAAGCGGCGGCCGTGATGGCGATGATAATGTCCCCGCACGTAAGCGCGGCGATACGGGCGGTGGTAACCGTAATGCGTGCGGTAGTAACCGCCGCCGTATCCGTATGCCGGATACCCATAGCCGCGGTTACCGTAGCCGTAGGCCGAATAACCGTAGCCGCGGTTACCGTAGCCGTAGGCCGGATAACCGTAGCCGTAGCCGATCGGCACGCCGATCCCGATGCCTACCGAGAGGCCTGCCTCGGAACGCGGCGCAGATGCAAACGCGAAGCCGGTGACGGCCACTGCAATGATAAGAAGCTTTTTCCAGTTCATCTATTTTCCTCCTTTGGGTTGTGCTAATTGAACCCACATAGAGACGCAAAGTTTCGCCATTTATTCGCTCGGTCGTGCGTCGTATCTCGCATTCGCCGTCACCAAAACATCACTGGCCAGCCTCTCGTAAGCGACGTCCTGCAGCGCGATCCCTTCGGCAGTAAAAGCCGCGCCAGATCCAGCGAACGCGACCACCGGTCCTCCGGTAAACGTTGAGCCGACATAGATGCGGACCTTGTCGATCAGGCGAGCGTCCACCGCCTGGCTGAGAATATCGCCGCCACCCTCGAGCAGGACGCTGGTGATTTCGCGGCGGCCGAGATCTTCGAGCACAGCGCCGAGCTCTTGTCCGCGATACACCAGCGTGCGTTCAGCGAATCGGTCGGTGAATATTTGTGCGTCGGCAGGTAATCGCCCGGAACGGGAAAGCACGACGCGCCAAGGTTGGCGCGCGCCTCGCACAGCGCGCACCGTCAGCCGCGGATCGTCGACGCGCAATGTTTCAGCGCCGATCAGAATCGCGTCGACCTCCGCCCGGAAGCGGTTGGCGTGGCGCCGCGCTGCTGCACCTGTAATCCAACGCCCTTGCCCCGGGGGTGCGCTCAGGCGGCCGTCGAGACTCATGCCACACTTCGCGATCACCAGCGGGCGCCGCGTCTGAATCCACTTATTGAACGCTTCGTTAATCGACGCGCATTCCACGGCGAGAACACCAGCGCGCACGGAAATGCCGGCATCCCGCAGAATCTTCATCCCACGCCCGGCGTGGGCGGGGTTTGGATCGGTTGCGCCGATCACAACACTTCGGATGCCGGCTTTGATGATCGCATCCGTGCAGGGCGCGGTGCGACCGGCAGTGGAGCAGGGCTCGAGGGTGACATAAAGCGAGGCGGTCGTGGCGTTCGCTCCTCCGAGCGCGCGCAAGCAGTCCACCTCGGCGTGGGCTCCACCGGCGCGGCGGTGATAACCTTTTGCCACTACCCTGCCGTTGCTGA
>JACDCC010000079.1 GCA_013694595.1 Chthoniobacterales bacterium | reverse complement strand
TGCGAGGCGGCCGCCGGCCGCGTGCCTGAAAGCGCGTGAGCAGCAGGTCGCCTAGATTCGAGTTGGTCGTGCCGGTGCTTGCCTCCGACATCGACGAGCTGGGGCACGTGAACAACACGGTGTATCTGCGCTGGGTGCAGGAGGTGGCAACCGCACACTGGCGCGCGCTTGCGTCACCCGCTGCGCAGGAGGCGATCGTGTGGGTGGTGGTGCGCCACGAGATCGACTACAAGGCGCCAGCGCTTCCTGGCGATGACGTTCTCCTCCGGACATGGGTCGGCCATGCGACTCGTCTCACGTTCGAACGCTTCACCGAAATCCTCCGCGCCAGGGATCAGCTGCACTTGTCCAACGCCCGCACCATCTGGTGTCCGATCAATCCAGAGACGAATCGCCCCACGCGTGTAGGAGCAGACGTGCGGGCGCAGTTTTCCAGCAACGGTGACGCCCGGCGGCCTGAGGATGGTTGAAAACTTCGCCCGCTGCTACTACACCTGCTGCGGCATGTTTGATCGCGTCGCTTCCCGGCTCCCGGCAGCATCTTCTCGAGCGGCATGATCACGTTCTACACTGCCGGAGCGCCGAGCGTCGCGCTGAGCGACAACGCTCTTTGTTCAGAGCTCACCCGCACCGCCGGGTGGATTGATGTCTTCGAGCCGACGCGCGAAGAAGAGGAAGCACTCGAGCTGGCGCTCGGCATTAACGTGCCGACGCGGCAGGAAATGCAGGCGATCGAACTGTCAAGTCGGCTCTATCAGGAAGACGGCATTCTGTTTCTGACCGCCACAGTTTTGACGGGAGCAACCACGAGCAATCCGGAGAGCTCGGCGATCACGTTCATCCTTGCAGGCGAGAAGCTCGTCACGCTGCGCTATGCGGATCCGGCGGCGTTCGCCGCCTTCCGGGCCCGGCGCGAAGCGAATCCAAACCGCTACCAAACCAGCTACCAATTCCTGGCGGGATTGATCGACGCCATCATCGAGCGCGTCGCGGATATCCTCGAGGGCGCCGGCGCGGATCTCGACCAGATTTCGCTGCGCGTGTTTGACCGGCCGGTGTCGGGACTGGAACACGCATCGCGTAATCCGCTCAGTCGCACGCCGCGCGGGAAAGCGCGCAAAGCGCGGCAGCGCGACTTCGTGGCGATCCTCACCCACATCGGCGCCGCGAGCGATCTCGTTTCCCGCGCGCGTGAAAGCCTGGTGAGCTTCGTTCGGCTGATGACGTTTTTTCGCGAGGTGCGCAAGGAGGAGGTGGCTGCGCGCGACGCGCTCGTGCATTCGAAGACAGTGGTGGCGGATCTCGGTTCGCTCAGCGACCACGCCGGTTTCCTCGCGAGCAAAGTGGGGTTCCTGCTCGATGCGACTCTCGGGATGATCAACAACGAGCAGAACGCGATCATCAAAATTTTGTCGGTGGGTGCGCTGGTCTTCCTGCCGCCAACGCTGGTCGCCGGGATCTACGGCATGAATTTCGAGGTGATGCCGGAGTTGCGGTGGATTTACGGCTATCCGTTTGCGCTTTCGCTTATGGTCCTGGCCGCCGTGCTGCCGTACTTGTTCTTCCGCCGGAAGGGATGGCTGTGACGCAAGTTCTGCCGTTGGTCTCGCCAAAAGCGGGCGCACTTCGTAAACTGCGGCGATGACTGGCTGGCTGAGAACGTTGCTCGCTGCGGCATTGATCAGCACGGCAATCGCGCAGGAGCTGCCGACTGAGGATCTACGGCGGCCGGGCGAGATCGAGCCGGCGCAAGGGGAGCCGCTCGAGATTGAGCCGCCACTGCTGATCACGACGCGCGAGCCTGATGGTGGATTGCCTGACGCGTCGCGAAAGGCCGGCGCGCCTGCGAACCTCGACATCGCGAAACTGGAGAAGGATCTCGCTCGCGCCGTGCGAAACGCGGGCGGCGCGGAACGGCTCTTCAAGGCCGGGATCATTTCGAAAGTGGAGATGGAGGAGCGCGGATTACGGGTAATTCGTCTGCAAGCATCGCTGGAGAATGCGCGGCTCGAACAGGTGAAGCGCACCGCCGAGGCACAGAAGGAGCAAACTGCCGCTGATGCCCCCGCGGTGGAAGTGACGTCCACTGCAGAGGCGCTCGCGGAGGCGGAACAAGCCGCGGCGCGCGCGACGGAGGAACGTCATCGGGCGGAATTAGACGCCGCGCTGAGGAACCTGCAGCGTCAGCAGAAACTCCTCGCGCTCGGCAGCGGTCGCAAAGCGGATGTGAACCGGGCGCAGGAGAAGCTGGCGGAACTGCAGCGCGGCAAAAACTAGACCCCGCATGTTCGAACGCGGCTGCGCCTCCCCGGTCTAAGCTTCACTCGTGAGGCTGTTTTGTGCGTTCCTGATTTCGATGATTGCCGTGGCGAAGGGGCAGGCACCATTGAAAACGGTTGAAGATCGCGTGGCTGAATTCGGCGATGTCGTTCGCGAACGTTTGGAGCCGAAGTTCGCAGCAGCCGGCGTCCCCTACCCGCCGAACCGGATGACCCTGATCGGGCTAAAGCAGGAGCGCGTGCTCCAGGTTTATGCGGCCGCGGCCGCTGGCGAGTTCAAGTTCATCTGCAGCTACCCCATTCTGGCGGCGAGTGGTCTGCCCGGACCAAAGCTGCGAGAGGGCGACAGACAAGTGCCGGAAGGCATTTACCGCGTTCGCGAGCTGAACCCGAACAGCCTGTTCCATCTCTCGCTCTGGCTGAATTACCCTAACGAGTTCGATCTCGCACGCGCCGCTGAAGAGGGCCGCACCGATCCAGGCAGCGAGATCATGATCCATGGCGACGCGAAATCGCGCGGCTGCCTCGCCATGGGCGATCCTGCGGCGGAGGACTTGTTCGTGCTCGCCGCGCTGACTGGGATCGAGAACATCTCTGTCATTCTCGCGCCGCTGGATTTCCGCCGCGACACATCGGCCGCAGTGCCCGCCGGAACGCCGCCGTGGACGGCGGAACTTTACGCGAGCATCCAACGCGAGCTCGAACGCTTCCCGAAAAACGCTCCAGCCGCGCGGTAGCGTTACGTCTCCAGCAGATCGTCCGGCGTTTGCTGGTGCTGGGATCCGCCCGACAGGAGCGGCTCACATAACAGCACCGCAAGCGCGCAGGGCCCGGTCTTCATCGCACCGCTCCGGGCGAGCTCGACCGCCTTCTCGATCGGCACGAGCTGCACCTTAATTTCCTCGCTCGTCTCGGTGTCTTGCTTCTTCGACAGTTCAACGCCTTCAGCCAGGAAGACGTGACACTTTTCGTCGCTCATCGAGTTGCACGAGTAAAAGAAGCCCACGTGCGTCAACGATTTGGCGGTCGCCCCCACCTCTTCCCGCAGCTCTTTTCGCACTACCTCTTCGAGTGACGCATTGCCGCTGTCATGCGTGCCACCGGCTGGAACTTCGAGGCACCATTCGTCGACCGGATAGCGATATTGCTTCAGCAGAACGAGCTGCCCGTCAGCAGTGACGGGCACGATGATCACCGCTTCGTCTCGCTCGAGATAGGCGTACTTGATCTTCTTGCCGGCCTCGAGCTCCACCTGGTCTTCGCGCAAGCGGCAGATCTCGTTTTCGAAACGTGTTTCGCTGTCGAGAAACTTCCAGCCCGCTTCGGCACCGTTCGGCTTCTGCTGTTTGGAGGCCATGAGACCTTTACGGGAGGTTATGAACTTCCATGAGCGGCACGCCCGTCGTCTCGCTTTTTACCGCGAACGATCACGCTATCGTTCCCCGGGATGCGGCAGCGAGGCCATACGTGCGAAGCGTGAGCATGGACGGAGCGTATGAACGACGCTGCGCGGCGACAATTCAATTCCTCCCGGATTTCCTGCCAGCCGCGTACGTAAAGAGAGCACGCACCGGAGTGCGTGAGCTCTCTCAATAAGACCTGCGGTGCTAGCTAGCGGATGTTGAAAACTTCCACCAACCCCACGCCAACCGTGTTTTCGCGCCCGCGGACGATTGCCGTGTAATTGCCGCCCGGGAGCGTCAAAACGAACCGATTCGCGTCGTTGGTTGCCGCAACGCCACTGGCAGCAACCCCCGCCTGATCGCCCTGTTTGCAGTCATCGTTCTCCACCACGAGCGTCTCGCCGCTGTACAAGTTGGAGCACCGGATCGGCGAGAAAGTCTTGCACACCCTCGCCTTGGAGAGAGGGGCCGATCGCACGGACAATCACCTTTTTCGGCTCCGTCCCGCTGACGATGAAGCCGCCAATCAGCACGCGCTCGCCAGTGAGCACTCACCATCAGTCGCGGCGTATCCGCAGTTGCGGCAAGACCTGGTCGCAGCGCGAGCTTTCGCCCAGCGTGTTCACGGCAGTGACGTAGTAGAAATTGCTCGCGGCGCTGTTGTTGTCGTCGACGAGAAGACATTGGCCCCCGACGCTGCCCGAGAAGTGCTTCCGGCGTGCCGTCAAATCCACGATAGACATTATAAGCGACGATCGGAGAGCCACCGTCATTCTCACGCCTACGGCGGTCCTATTGCTGATGACAGCCTTCGCTTGCGGAGACGGTGGAGCCTGTGGAGCGGTAGGATCCTTTGCTGCGAACAAGGGGGCATCCGCTAGAGTGCCGCGCAATCGTGGCGAGTGCGGTGCCGCTATTGGTGCCGCACTGGACGCAGCCGCCGACGCAGCCATCGGCATATCCAACGGGGGTGCGGCCGAGTTTGTCGATCGTGACATCCACGAAGTCGAGCAGGTTGCGCGTTCCCGAAGCGCAAGTGGTGCCGGGCTGTGCAGATGACACTGCGTTGTACTGGGTCTGGTCGGCGTTGCGTCGACGGTGAGCCAGGTCTTGCCACCATCGTAGGTGGTTGCGACGGAAAGGTGTCACTCGCAGAATACCACTAATCGAAAAAATATATTTTCCTCGCAACGTAGACCAATGTCGAGGACTCGGCCGTCAAGTTTCCGTTCCAGGGACTTGAACGCGCGGTGGTTCACCGGCAGGCGAGGCCCTGCCAATGAAGGCTGCCCGCAGCTCAGACGGATCAGGCGCGAATAGCCGACCGTGCAGCAGCAGCAACCGCCGGAGACGAACGGCCCAAACGAAATGGGCACGCACTTCACGATGCGTGCCCATCTGGAATTCTCCCGCTGTTCGTCAGTCGATGTTGAAAATCTCGACGAGCGCGACGCCGTTAGGAGCATCGGGCTTTCCGCGCAGGATGGCGGTGTAGGGGCCCGGCTGCAACGTCTGGGAGCAGCGCTGCCTCACGATCATCCTGCAGCGCAAGACCACGCCCCTCGATCTCGGCGCGGTTCGGCGCCTCGCGCCAGTTGTCGTTGCCGCCGAGTTCTTCCCCGTTCGCGTCGAACAGCTCGATCGTTGGATCTTGCATTGCGCCCTGAACATCTCGCTGCTCGAGCGATGGGCCGATCGCACGCACCACTACGCGCGTAGCTCCATCCTGACCGCCGGCGATGAAGCCACCGATGAGGACGTTATCTCCAGCTTCAGCAAGCCCGCGTGTGCTAATGTTCGCCATGACCGAGTTCGCGTTTGAACCGCGATCATACGCTTCAACCAGCCCACTCCCGGTGCCGCCATCCTTACCGCGAACGATGGCGGTGTAGTTGATTAAGCGCTGGTGCTTTTCGAAGAGGATGCGGAGCCGGAAATCCGGATCCGCGTCAGATGCTGAAGACTGCGGAATCCGTTCCTGCATCAGTCCCACATACGGATTTCAACCCCGCCGGTTGCAAAAAATTCCGCACGCTATGGAAAATCGTTTACGTGCTGCTGGACGGATACTGAGACGGTGCTGTGCGGTGTCTGTCGGCCGCCGCATGTCGAACGCGACGGCGCGGTTTTGTCATGCTAACAGACTCCCGTGCTGCTGTGCGCCGGTTTGGAGGACGCGCTACTGTGCGGCCACCGGCACTGGCTGATCGATCGCGTGCCGCGGTTTCGGCGAGTCCGGCCCCTCGTGGTGCATGTGACCGCTGCGCAGGAACGGAACCCTGTCGAGCACCGTCTCCTGGAACCACTCGAGCGCGAGGTAGATGACCGGAGTGATGTAGAGGGTGATGAGCTGCGAGATCACGAGGCCGCCGACAATGACGAGCCCGAGCGGGCGGCGCGATGCGCCGTCTGCACCGTAGCCGAGTGCGAGCGGAACCGCTCCCATCAATGCTGCCAGCGTGGTCATGATGATGGGCCGAAAACGTTCCACGCTCGCCTCGTGGATCGCGGTGCGCCGATCGTAGCCTTCGTCGATTCGATGGAGTGCGAAATCGACGATCATGATGCCGTTCTTCTTCACGATGCCCATCAGCAGGAACAAGCCGATCACCGAATAGAGCGACAGCGTTGAGTTAAAGACCCACAGCGTCAGCAGACCACCGACGACGGCGGGAAAGAGCGTCGAAAGCACTGTGATGGGATGCACATAGCTCTCGTAGAGAATCCCGAGGATCACATACATCACGAACACCGCTCCGATAATCAGGAACGGGAGCGCGTTAAACAGCTGCTGCAGCACCAGCCCCTCACCTTGGAGTTCACCTTTCACGGTCGGCGGCAGCGATTCCGCGGCCGCCTTTTCGATGAACTCAGTCACGTCGCCGAGTGCCACATCCGGTTTGGTATCAAACCCGAATGTGACGCTGGTGAATTGATTCA
>JACDCC010000078.1 GCA_013694595.1 Chthoniobacterales bacterium | reverse complement strand
CCGGCGGCGAAGTCCGGGCTTTTCACCGGCGTGATTTTGGAAACGGGCCGCGCGATCGGCGAGACGCTCGCGGTTCTGATGGTCTGCGGCAACATCGTCAAAATCCCGGGCAGCATCTTCGAACCGGTGCGCACCCTGACCGCGAACATCGCGCTCGAAATGGCCTACGCGCTCGGCGATCACCGCTCCGCGCTGTTCGTCACCGGACTCATGCTGCTCATCATGATCGTCGTGCTGGTGGCGGCCGCGGAGATCATCAGCAAGGGGCGCATCTATGAATAAGCGGCGCGCGAAGACGGCTTCCAAACTCGCCGATCGCGTCGCGGCCGTCGTCCTTTGGGGAATGGCGTTGCTCGTCGCCGCCGTCTTTTTTTGGCTGCTCTCGAGCATTGTCTGGAATGGGATCAGCGCGGTCTCGTGGGAATTCCTGACTGCGAAACCGGAGAACAGCGGACGCGCTGGCGGCATCGGACCGATCCTCGTTTCTACGCTCCTGATCCTCGGGGTCTGCATGGGCGTCTCGCTCCCGATCGGCCTCGGAACCGCCGTCCTTCTTTCGGAATTCACTTCCGCGGAGCAATGGTATGGCCGTCTCGTCCGCCGCAGCCTCGATGTCCTCGCGGGCGTGCCATCGATCGTCTTCGGACTTTTCGGGACCGTCTTCTTTTGCCAGGTGCTCGGTCTCGGTTTCTCCATCCTGGCCGGCGGACTCACTCTCGCCTGCATGGTCCTTCCGATCCTGATCCGCGCTTCCGAAGAAGGACTGCGCTCCGTGCCTCACGAGTATCGACTGGCCTCCGCGTCGCTGGGAATTTCCCGCACCAGCACGCTCCTGCACCTGTTGCTGCCGGCGGCGGTACCTGGCCTGATGGTCGGATTCATTCTCGGCATGGGCCGCGCCATCGCCGAGACAGCCGCGCTCCTCTTTACGAGCGGGTACGTCGATCGCATGCCGGAGTCGCTCCTCGATTCCGGCCGTGCGCTCACCATTCACATCTATGATCTCGCCATGAACGTGGGAGGCGGGAATGCAAACGCCTACGGCACCGCCTTCGTCCTCGTCGTCCTTCTTCTCGTCATCAACGGCTCCGCCTCGTGGATGGCCGAGCATTGGCTTCACCGCCGCATCATTCGCGCATGAACATTCCCGAACCCGGCATCCGCCCCTGGGCTCCGCTTGCAGCTCGTCCGGAATGTTGCCCGCACGAAGGCGCGCCGCTCCTTTCCATCAAGGCGCTCACCCTGCGATATGGCGCGAAGACGGCGTTTCGCGATGTCACCCTACCGATCCACGCTGGTTGCATCACGGCGCTGGTCGGCCCGTCGGGCTGCGGCAAATCCAGCTTCCTGCAATGCCTCAATCGCCTGACCGACCTCATCCCCGGCTGCCGCGTCGAAGGCGAAATTACCCTCGCCGGCGAGAGCATCACCAATGGCACGACCGATGTCGTTCTGCTGCGTCGCCGCGTCGGCCTCATCTTTCAAAAAGCGAACCCATTCCCCTACTCGATCCGGCGCAACCTGGAGTTTCCGCTCAAAGAGCACGGGATGAAATCACGCACCGAACGCGCCGCCGCGATCGAGCGCACGCTGACCGAGGTCGGCTTGTGGGATGAAATCAAGGACCGGCTCGACAGCCCGGCGACTGCACTCTCCGGCGGCCAACAACAGCGCCTCTGCATCGCGCGTTCATTGGTGCTCGATCCCGAAGTGCTCCTGCTCGACGAGCCATGCAGCGCGCTCGATCCGATTTCGAGCGGCACGGTCGAGGACTTGATCGCAGGCCTGCGCAGCCGCTACACGATCGTCATCGTTACGCACAACCTCGCCCAGGCCCGCCGCCTGGCAGACGACGTTGCCGTTCTTTGGGTTCAGGAAGACGCCGGCCGCCTGATCGAGAGCGGGAGCGCGCGGCAAGTCTTCGAGTCGCCCCGACACGAACTAACGAAAGCTTATATCACTGGCCAGCGCGGATGAGATTGCCTGCATTGCAACGGCGGGCGCGAGTTACTTTTTCCCGGCGCCGGTCTTCGCGAGTGCCTTCTTCGCGGCGCGGCTGACGATGATCGTGACGACGATCGTCGCGAGC
>JACDCC010000026.1 GCA_013694595.1 Chthoniobacterales bacterium | reverse complement strand
CCGGCTCGGTCCTCTTGAACGGAGAGCCGCTCGCCGATCTCGACGAGGATGAACGCGCGCGCGTCCGCAATCAGCACGTCGGCTTCGTGTTCCAGAATTTTCAGCTCATCCCGACACTCACCGCGCTTGAGAACGTGACCGTGCCGATGGAATTGCGCGGCGATCGCACCGCGCGCGCGCTGGGATTGGAGCTTCTCCAACGCGTGGGGCTCGGCGAACGCGTTGATCATTATCCGACGCAACTTTCGGGCGGTGAACAGCAGCGCGTGGCGCTGGCGCGTGCCTTCATTAATCGCCCGAAGATCCTCTTCGCTGATGAACCAACCGGGAATCTCGACGCCGAGACCAGCAGCGGCATCATCGACATCATGATGGAGCTGAATCGCAGCGCGGGCACAGCGCTGGTGCTGGTCACGCACGATCCCGATGTCGCTTCGTTAACCGAGCGTACCATTCGGTTGCGCAGCGGCGAGGCGGTTTAGGCCCCAATGCATCCGTCGTTCATCTGGAAGATGGCGTGGCGGGACAGCCGGTCCAGCCGGCGCCGGCTGCTGGTCTTCTCGATTTCGATCACGCTCGGAATTGCCGCGCTGGTCAGTATCGGCTCGTTTCGCCAGAGCCTCTCCCAATCCATCGACGATCAGGCGCGCACGCTGATTGGTGCGGATCTGATCGTCGAGGCATCGCGTGCTTTTAAACCTGAGGAGGAGAACTTCCTGCGCTCGTTAGGCGGACCGCAGGCCCGCGAGGTGCGGTTCTCGACGATGGCGGTATTCCCGGCCAGCAACGGCACACGTTTGATCAATGTGCGCGCGCTTGGCGGGCAGTTCCCGTTCTACGGGCCGATGGAAACAGAACCCGCTTCCGCTGCGCAGGATTTCCGTCAAGGCGGCCGCGCTGTCCTCGAAGAGAGCCTCTTGATTCAGTTCGGCGCAAAAGTCGGCGACCGCGTAAAGATCGGCGAATCGGAGTTCACGATCGCCGGCGCGTTAAAGAAGATGCCAGGCGAAGCGTCGGCTGCCGGCTCGTTCGCACCGCGGGTTTACATTCCGTTGCAGAACCTCGCGGAGACAAACCTTCTCCAGCCCGGCAGCGTCGCCCGCTACCGAAATTACGTGAAGTTCCCACCGGATGCAGATGTGGAGAAGCGGCTCGAGATCGTCGGCCCACAGCTGCAGCAGTTCGGACTCGAATACGATACGGTCGCAAAACGGAAGAAGGATCTCGGCACTGCGCTTGAGAATCTCTACCGCTTTCTGAACCTGGTAGGCTTCGTCTCGCTGCTGCTCGGAGCAGTCGGCGTCGCGAGTGCGATCCAGGCGCATCTGCAGCAGAAACACCGGACCGCTGCGATCCTGCGCTGCCTCGGCGCGTCGGCGCGCAGCACGGTCGTTGTCTATCTCCTGCAAGCTGCGGCGATGGGCTTGATCGGCGCGGCGGCCGGAGCAACGCTCGGTGTGGTGATGCAGCGAATATTCCCGGCGATCCTGAAAAGCTTCATCCCGCTGCCGATCTCCACCGCGATCGCGTGGGAGCCGATCATTCGCGGAATGCTGATTGGGTTTGTGATCTGCGTTCTCTTCGCACTGCCGGCGTTGCTGCGGTTCCGGCGGTTGTCACCGCTGCTGATTCTTCGCTCTTCGACTGATGCGGAAAGTGGCAGCCGTCGCTTCGATGCATTGGTATGGGCCGTCTACTTCGTAATGGCAGCGAGCGTGACAGCGTTTGCCATTTCACAAACCGAGACCTGGCTGCGCGGTCTCGTCTTCGCCGGCGTGCTCGGCCTCGCGATCGGGATTTTCGCGGGAATGGCGAAGCTGTTGATGGTGCTGGTCCGGAAGTTTTTCCCGCACCGCTGGAGCTTCGCGCTGCGGCAGGGCCTCGCGAATCTCTATCGACCGAACAACCGCACCTTGCTGCTGACGGTGTCGCTTGGCCTCGGCACGTTCCTGCTGCTGAATCTCTATCTCACGCGGGAGGTGCTGCTGACGCAGTTCCGCTCCATCGGCACCAACAATCAGCCGAACATTTTCCTCTTCGACATTCAGCCGGACCAGGCTGCCGAGGTGGCCGAGACGGTCCGGTCATTCGGCATGCCGGTCA
>JACDCC010000012.1 GCA_013694595.1 Chthoniobacterales bacterium | reverse complement strand
GATCATCGACCTGCTTGAGATCCTCCGGGGTCTGGGGATTATCGGTCAGCCAGGGATCTATGATGATCTGCTCACCCCCGGCCGTCACAAACCTGAAGGTGGAGTGCCCCAGGTAGGTGATCCTGGTTCCTCCAAGCATCTCATCCACAGCTTACCTCCCGTTACTCGAAACGTGTCGTTCGGGACGCACCCCGATCCAGTCAGATAGATTACTTCATATCCTGTGGGAGCGCCCGGGAAACCGGCATCCTCTGGACCGGTTTACGACGGTTTATGAGCCTGTTTACCGGCTCCTACCAGGGTCAAGCCGTGTGTCTAGCACCATGCCGGAGTGCGGGCTGCCGGTGCCGTTGAGGCGGCAGCTACGCTCTGGCTCGTTGAACGCGAACATTGCTCTCTCCTGTTCGACGGTCAGATCGTAGCGATGCTGCGCTGCGTCATCTCCAGAGCGACGTCAAACGCTCGGCCTCGGCAGCCCGGGCTTTCCCAGCCGTCGAGCATCATCGTAGTCTCGTTCGTCATCGCCTCGGGGCGAACCCCGCCAGGCGCTGGCGGTGGAAGACCGGCTGCATAAGGCGCCGCTGGCGCCACCAGAAGGACCCCTCGCTCAACACGAGCCCGTTCCCGAGCAGGACCCGTACCTTGCCGTACCCCTTGACGTAGTTCCTGTTGTTGTCCTGCAACACGTGTCTGACGTGGTCTGGGTGGCTCAGGAGGCAGTATCGTTGTGAGCCGAGGTCTATACTCACCACGTCGCCCCCTCTCGTGTGGCCTTGAGGAGGGTGGCGAGCGGTTGCCGCTGAAACTGCGGCAGGTTGCCGACGAGCGGGAGTCCCTTGAGGCCGGGTACCTCGGTCTGCGCTTGAGGTCTTGAAGTTGGCTGTCCCACGATCTTCTCCTGAAGCTTCTTTGCCTGTGAGCACCAGAGATATACCGGGACACTAGCACCCGACGCTGCTCGACGGAACACTTGCTCGCGAGCCACGTTAAAGTTTTTGTATGTTCTCGTCGATAATATTTTGCGAGGGTATTTGATATCAGTAGAAAGGTAACCAGGGTAATGGCAACTTCCATAAACGCTTGTGCGGGGCGATCGGGGATTCGTTCGTACTCCGTTCTCGCTGGAGGTCCGCTCCGCGCGGACTGCGGGATTGTGCGTGAGGGGGACCGGAATGACTGACAAGGAGAACAATGGGCTCGAGCGACCCGGGTATCGGAGCATGGCTGTTCCCGGTCTCCTGTCCTCGCTCAGAGCTTTGTCGCGGGGAGCGAGCATCTTCGCCGTGCTCGTCAGCTGCTTCGTGCTAGTTGGCTGGACCTTCGACGTTGAGATCCTCAAGAGCCTCCTCCCCGGGTTTTTGGCAATGAATCCCGTTACCGCCCTGGCCTTTATCCTGGCCGGCGCGTCGTTGTGGCTGCTGAGCGCCGAAGGGGGGGATCCAAGGCTCGTTCGTCTCGCGCGGGGGCTTGCCCTGATCGTGGCCCTGGTGGGCCTGCTTAAGATCGTCGAGATCTCTTCCGGTCTGGAGATCGGCGTCGACCGGCTTCTGTTCCCGGAGAAGCTGGGGGCCGTAGGGGACCAACTCCCCAACAGGATGGCCCCCAACACCGCACTAAACTTCCTCCTGGTCGGCGCCTCGCTGCTGCTCCTGGACGTCTGGGTCCGCCGCAACTTCTGGCCCGCCCAGCTACTCGCCCTGACGGCGTACCTCGCCTCCCTGCTGGCCCTCGTCGGCTACGTCTTCGGTACGAAGTCCCTGTACGGCTTCGCCTCTTACATACCGATGGCGTTGCACACGGCGCTGACCTTTATCGTGCTCTCGGCTGGTCTCCTCTGCGCGCGGCCGGATCGCGGCGCGATGAGGGTGCTTGCCAGCGACAGCGCGGGTGGCTTCATGGCGCGCCGTCTGTTGCCCGCCGTGATCTTCGTCCCGGTGGTGCTGGGCTGGTTGAGGTTGAAGGGGGAACAGGCGGGATTCTACGATACCGAGCTCGGGGTGGCGCTGATGGTGTTGTCGAGCATCGTGATCTTCGCCGTATTGGTCGGGTTGAGTGCCCGCTTGCTCTACCGGACAGATATCGAGCGCGCGCGGGTGGTGGAGGAGCTGCGCGAGGCCGAGCAAAGGTTTAGAAGCTCCTTCGGTGACGCGGCGATTGGCATGGGCCTGGTGGGAACCGACGGACGCTGGTTGCAGGTCAACCGCTCCTTGTGCGGGATCCTCGGCTACTCCGAGCGAGAGCTGCTCGGCAAGACCTTCCAGGACATCACTCACCCGGACGACCTGGAGACGGATCTCACACAAGTGAGGCAGGTGCTGAATGGTGAGATCGATACTTACCAGATGGAGAAGCGATATTTCCACAAGCTCGGGCATGTGGTCTGGATCTTGTTGAACGTCTCCCTGGTGCGCGACTATCAGGGTAGCCCTCTCTACTTCATCTCCCAGCTTCAGAACGTCACCAAGAGCAAGCAGGCCGAGGAGGAGTTGCGAAAGAGCGAGGCGCGCAACCGCGCGGTGGTCGACACGGCCACCGACGGCATCATCACGATGACGATCAACGGCGTTATCCGCTCCTTCAACCCCGCGGCGGAGCGCATCTTCGGCTACTCGGTGGAGGAGGCCGTCGGGCAACCGCTCAGGATGCTCATGCCGGAACGCTTCCGGGGCCTGCACGAGGTCGGCTTCAGGCGCTACCTCAACGGTGGAGAGGCGCGCGTGGTGGGCAAGGGGCCGGTAGAGCTGGCGGGATTGCGCAAGGGTGGGGAGGAGTTCCCGCTGGATCTCTCCCTGGGGGAGATACGCGAGGAGGACGATAGCCTGTTTACCGGCACGATCCGCGACGTCACGGAGCGCAAGCGGGCCGAGGAGGAGCTGCGCGAGAACAACGCCCTCGTGCAGTTGCTCCGGGCGGTCGCAACCTCCTCCAACGAGGCGTCGAGCATCGAGGCGGCGATGCAGACGTGCCTCGACGAGGTCTGCGCCTACACGGGCTGGCCTCTGGGACACGCTTACCTGCGTCCCTTCGCCGAGGAGGCCTTCGCCAACGTGGTAGTCCCCACCAGCGTCTGGCACATAGAGGATAACGGGCGGTTCGAGGCCTTTCGAGAGGCGACGGAAAAGACAAATTTCGCTCCGGGAGTAGGGCTCCCGGGCCGTGTTCTTGCCAGTGGGAAACCCGCCTGGATCCCGGTCCTGAGCGAGGCCCCGAATTTTCCAAGGGCGAAACAGGCGGAGGAGAGTGGGATCAGGGCCAGCTTCGCTTTCCCCGTGCTGGTCGAAAAAGACGTCGCGGTCGTTCTGGAATTCTTCTCCACCGAGAGTCAAGAACCCGACGGCCAGCTACTGGAGATCATGACCCAGATCGGCGTCCAACTCGGGTGGGTGATCGAACGTGAGCGTGTGCAGGAGGCACTGCGCCAGAGCCAGGAGCGGTTCGAGTTGGTAGCACGCGCTACCGATGAGGGCATCTGGGACTGGAATATCAGGACCAACGAAGTTTATTTCTCGCCACGCTGGAAGAGCATGCTCGGTTACGAGGATCACGAAATCGAAAGCCGTTTCGAGAAGTGGGAAGAGATGCTGCACCCCGACGATCGCGAGCAAGCGCTGGCTACCATCCACACCTACTTCGAGGGCGACGCGCCGGCTTACGAGTTAGAGCACCGCCTCTTGCACAAAGACGGCACTTACCGCTGGATCCTGGCCCGCGGCTTTGCCCTGCGCGATGAAAACGGCGTTCCTTACCGAATGGCGGGTTCGCACTTCGATTTGACCGATCTCAAGCGGGCCGAGGTGGCGATGCAAGAGGCCAAAGAGGCCGCCGAGGTGGCCAACAGAGCCAAGAGTGATTTTCTGGCGAACATGAGCCACGAGATCCGTACCCCCATGAATGGCGTCATCGGCATGACCGAGCTCCTGCTTGACACCGGGTTGGACGAGGAGCAGCGTGAGTTCGCCGAGACGGTGCGCTTCTCGGGCGAACACCTACTGATGGTGCTCAACGACATCCTGGATTTCTCCAAGATAGAGGCTGGCAAGGTGCGCATCGAGACCATAGACTTTGACCTTCGCACGGTGGTGGAGGAACTGGCCGGCACGTTCGCCGAGCGCGCCCACGCCAAAGGGGTGGAACTTATCAGCCTCGTCGAGTTCGATGTCCCCACGGCCTTGAGGGGTGACCCCTTCCGCCTCAGGCAGGTGTTGACCAACCTTATGAGCAACGCGCTCAAGTTTGCCGAGGGGGGAGAGGCCGTCCTGCGTGCCCGTCTGGTCGAGGAGCCGGACGGCTTGGCCGTGGTCCGCCTGGAGGTCTCCGACAGCGGTATCGGCATGACGCCGGAGCAGAAGAGCCTACTGTTCAGGTCTTTCTCCCAGGCCGACACATCCACCACTCGCAAGTACGGCGGTACGGGACTCGGGCTGGCTATCAGCAAGCAGCTAGTCGAGCTGATGGGCGGCGAGATCGGGGTAGAGAGCGAGCCCGGGAAGGGGAGTACTTTCTGGTTTACGTTGCCCCTGGAGAAGCAAACCTTGGAGGTAGCCAGGCCCAGTCCGAGCCTTCCCGCGGATCTCCGAGAGATGAGCGTCCTCATCGTCGACGACAACGCCACGAACCGGAGGATTTTGCGAGAGCAGCTGATCTCCCGGGGGATACGTAGCGCCAGCGCCGAAGACGGTCCGCACGCGCTGGAGGCGCTGCGCCGGGCCGCCGACCGCGGCGAGAGCTACGATCTGGCGATCCTGGACATGCAGATGCCCGGCATGGACGGTCTGCAACTCGCCCAGACTATAAAGGCCGACCCTTCCATCTCCCCCGTTCGTCTGGTGATGCTGACCTCGGTGGGCGAGCGAGGGGACGGCGAGAAAGCGCGGCGGGCAGGCATAGAGGCCTACCTGACCAAGCCCGTGCGCCAGTCCGAGCTCTACGACTGCTTGGTGACGATGGTAAGCAAGCCGGCAGATGGGGTTCCGACGCAGGAGCGCAGCGTTTCCCTCGTCACCCGCCACAGCCTCAAGGAGAAGAAAGCTGGCTTCCGCGCCCACATCCTCGTCGCCGAGGACAATCCCGTGAACCAGAAGGTCGCCGTCAGGACGCTCGAGAAGCTCGGCTACCGGGTCGACGTAGTCCCCAACGGGGCCGAAGCGCTCGAAGCCCTCGCACGCGTTCCCTACGCGGCGGTTCTGATGGACGTGCAGATGCCTGAGATGGATGGCTACGAGGCCACCGCCGAGATAAGGCGCCGCGAGAGCGAGGGTTCCGGTGGTCGCACTCCCATCATCGCGATGACGGCGAACGCCATGCAGGGAGACCGGGAGAAGTCGCTAGAAGCCGGAATGGACGATTACATCCCTAAACCGGTTAAGACGGAAGATCTCGACGAGGTGCTGAGGTGCTGGGTCTCGTCCGCCCAAGATACCGAACCTGCTCCCGCTCCAGACATGGACGAGGACCGCTCGGACTCGCGCGGCCCGATCGACCAGTCCATGCTCGAAAGATTACGCGACCTGCAAGAGGAGGGTGAACCGGACCTCCTGGCCGAGCTCGTGGAGATGTTCCTCCCCGACGCGTCCGCTCGGTTGAAGACCTTGCGAGGGGCCGTTAAGAGAGGCGATGAGCGGTTCGTGGAGCGGGCCGCTCATACGCTGAAGGGTAGCGCTCTGAACATGGGCGCCGTGCGGATGTCCGAGATCTGTGCGGAGCTCGAAGAGGTTGGCCGTTCGGGAGATCTCGTCCGGGCTCTCCAGCTACTCGACCAACTCGACGCGGAGTTTTCTCGGGTCAGCAGGGAACTGAGCAAGGTTACGACGAATTAGCCCCAAAGCCCGGGCCAGCTAGAGGGGCGCCCCGCAACTGCGGAGGTAGGATGCCTCCGTTTCGTATCCGCAGGCGCGCCGACAATCGACTTTTAGGCTGAGCGGCTTCCCAAAGGAAAGTTGGACCGGCTAACCTTCGAACCTTTGCCGACCTCGCCAGCGCGGAAACCGTTAGACGAAAATCAGGATATGTCCCGATCATGCATCCAGAACCACGCCCGAGAGCGGGCCGCCAATGCGATCAGGCACCAGTTGCGCTCCGGTTCGTCTTCATCCAGTATGAAGGCGAACTCTCTTCTGTTCCGCACATTTACGACTTCGAGGAATACGATATAGTCGGGTCCCTGCTTCTCTCTTCGAATAGCTGCAGCTAGCGAACAACCTCCGCAAGTCCTCCCGCCTGGTAACCGTCTCTAGGCGGTTCGTGGGTGGGCGCCTGATAGTATCGAGCCCGAGAACCTGGCGGCCTCTCAGCCGACGGTCTCCTTCCGGCTGGCAAGCAGCGCGCGAACCTTCCCCGGCGAGGCGGCGCCGTAGTGGAGCACCTGCTCTCCGGTGGCGACGGTCGGCACGCCGTGCGCCCCGATGCTCTTGGCCTCTTCGCGTATCGTCCGTAGACCCGATATCCTGTCCGGATCCCAGGCCGCCGTTATCGCCTCGTCGGCGTCGAGACCCGCCTCTTCGGCGACCTCGCGCAGCACCCCCTCGTCGGCGAGGTTTAGCCCCTCCACAAAGAACGCCTGGTGCGCGGCGTCGCGGTATGCTCTACCCTGGCCCTTCTTCTCAGCGAACGAGTGGAGTGAGAGGGCGAGGGTCGAACGGGGTTGGTAGCGGGGGACGTGGATCTCGACTCCGTGGTTGATGGCAAGCCCGTAGACGTGGTCGCGCCAGTGGTCGCGGATGTAGGTGCCGC
>JACDCC010000213.1 GCA_013694595.1 Chthoniobacterales bacterium | reverse complement strand
TGGAGTTCACCTTTCACGGTCGGCGGCAGCGATTCCGCGGCCGCCTTTTCGATGAACTCAGTCACGTCGCCGAGTGCCACATCCGGTTTGGTATCAAACCCGAATGTGACGCTGGTGAATTGATTCAGGTGGTTCACCGACTGCAGCCCCAGCTTCGTCTGGAACTTCGTCAGCGTCCGCACCGGAATCATTTTGTTGTCCGCGCCGTCCGGCCTGACGTAGAGACTGCGGAGGTCTTCCGGATTGGAGCGCTCACTGTCCTGGACTTCGAGGATGACCTGGTATTGATCGTCCGCTTCCTTGATCAGGTAGATGAAGTTCTGCGAGTAGGCAGCGCGCAGCAGGTTCTGAATCTTAGCCGTCGAGACGCCATACAGGCTGGCACGCTCGCGATCGATATCGATGTCGATGTTCGGCGTGTTGCGGAACAGATTCGAGCGCGGCGGGGAAGCAAAACCTTCATAGCCGCGCAGCTTCTCGCCGAACTTCTCGGCCGCAGCGTAGACTTCCTCTGGATTTATGCCGCTGAGGACATAGCTGTAGCGCCCGAACGAGCTGCCCGCGCCGCCGATGTTGATCTGCAACACGGGCGACGGATTGAATGTCGCGAAAACGCCCGGAATGCTGCCCATCGCTTTCCGCAACTGCATCGCCACCTCATCGATAGGCGCTCGTTCGCTCGCATCCTTCAGGAAGATCACGGTGAAGATACCGGCTGAACCGCCGCGACCACTGCCGGCGACGGTAAAGTATTTATCGACCGCAGGGTTCGCTTGCAGAACCGGGTCGAGTTTGGCCTGGATCTCGCGTTGCTGCTCCGGTGAAGCGCCTTCCGACACCAGGATGTTGCCGCGGATCGTTCCGCTGTCGCCGGTCGGCAGCAGTGTAAACGGGAGCGCAGTGAAGAAATACCAGAGGCCAAACGCGCACACCGCCAGCGTGGGAATTGCGAGCCACGCGTGATTCAAAAACCACGCGAGTGAGCGGCTGTAGTGACGGAGAATGGGATCGAAGAACCGCTCCGTGAAACCTTCCATCCACGACTTTTTATGACCGGGTCCACGCTCGCGCAGCATCCGCGCGCACATGAGCGGCGTCAGCGTGAGCGACACCACCCCGGAAGCGAGAATCGCCACGATGATGGTGATGGCGAACTCACGGAAAATACGTCCAAGGAGCCCGGGCATGAACACCAACGGGATGAACACCGCCGCGAGCGACAACGTCATCGACAGAATCGTAAAGGAAATCTCGCCGGCGCTGTTGAGCGTGGCTTTGTAGATCGATTCTCCGCTCTCCGCGCGGCGAACGACGTTCTCGAGAAACACAATCGCGTCATCGACAAGGAATCCGATCGCGAGCGTCAGCGCCATCAGCGTCAGGTTATTGATCGAGAACCCGAGCGCCCACATCGCGAGGAACGTGATCAAGAGCGACAGCGGCAACGCGACCACCGGGATCATCGTGTCGGCAGCGCGCCCGAGGAAAACGAAGATGACGAGAATGACGAGGATGAATGCGATCAGGAGCGTCTCCTGCACGTCGTGCACAGACCGCTCAATCGTCTTGGCGCGATCGAACGTCGGGATCAGGTTGATCGATCCCGGCAATTCGACGCGCAGCTGCGGCAAAAGCTCGCGAATCGCCTTCGCCACTTCGACTGCGTTCGCGCCGGCCTGACGCGATACCGCCATCACGATCGTCGACGCGGGCGGATTGAACCCACGCGCAAAGAAGTGCCGCGACAACCGCTCGTCCTGCACGCTGTCGACGACTTGCGCGACGTCGCGGAGGTAGATCGGAGTGTTATCCTGGCCGCGGCCGATGATCAGATTCCGGTAACCTTCCGCGTCGGCGATCTGCGCATTCGGCCGCAAGACGAACGACTTCGTTTTGCCATCAAATTGCCCGACGCCCGCGTAAGACGTGCCGGCGCGGATCGCCGCCGACAGTTCATCGAAGGTCATGTTGCGTGAAACGAGCGCGCCGGGATCGACCTTTACGCGGATGGCGCTCTTGACCCCGTAAACCTGCACCTGCGAGACGCCCGGCAGGATGTTGATCCGCTGCTGCACCTGCGACGTCGCGTACTTGTAGAGATCGCCGTCAGTGAGCGTGTCGCTGGTCAGCGCGATGAAAAATACCGGCTGATCGTTCGGGTTCGACTTTTCGAATCGTGGCGGACTCGGGAGATCCGGCGGCAGCTGGCCCATCGCGCGCTGAATCGCCGATTGCACATCGGTGGCCGCTGCGTCGACGCTCTTCGAGAGATCGAACTGCAGGGTGATGTTTGTGCTGCCCTGCGTACTCGAGCTGGTGCTCAGCGTGATCCCGGGAATTTGCGTGAACTGCTTTTCGAGCGGCGTGGCGACGGTGTTCGCCATCGTCTCCGGGTTCGCGCCGGGGTAGTTGACGCTGACCTGAATGACCGGGTAGTCGACCGCCGGCAAATCGTTCACCGCCAGCTGGTTGAACGTCAGAATGCCGAAGACGATGATCGAGGCCGTCAGCAACATCGTCATCACCGGCCGCTGAATGAACGGCTTCGACAGCCCGGAGGAGAACTGCACCAGCTTGCCCGCCGGAGTGTTCTCGCCGGCGGTGCCGTGCCGGTGTTTTATCGGATCTTCGAGGTGCGGGGCGGCTCCGTTCGAATCGCGGATGCCGTCCCGCTCCGCCTCGTCGTCTCTGTTGTTCGCGGCAGACATGGGTACTAGGCCTTTGTGCTCGGCGGCGGGGAAGCTGCTGCTTCCTGCGGGTTCACTTTTGCGCCGGGCGCAAGCTGTAGCTGACCGCTCACCACCACGGTCTCACCCGCAGTGACGCCTTCGCTGATTACCGTCAAATCGCCGTGGCTCTGCCCCGGCTTTACCTGGCGCAGGTCCAGGGTTGAGTCCGGCTTTACCACGAAAACATAAGGGCCGTTCTGTCCAATCTGAACCGCTCCTCCAGGAACGAGCGTCGCGTCTTTTAGCTTATCAAGAATAAGGCGCACCTTCACGAACTGCTCCGGCCAGAGTGCACGGTCCGGATTGGGCGTGACGCCGCGGACTTTCACCGTTCCGGCACCGGGCTGGATTCCGGTGTCGATGAAATAAAGATCGCCGAGTCGCGGTTCGACATCGTCGTCATCGGCGTCCGTCACCACCTTCAGGTTCGGGTTCTGGAGATACCGCCTCACGAGCGGCAGATCGGGCTCGGCCACGGTGAAATCAGTGTAGATCGGGTCGAGGCCCTGAATCGTGAGCAGCGGCGTGTTTCCTCCCGGGCTGACGACGTTGCCGACATCGACATTGCGCAAGCCGGCACGTCCGTCGATCGGCGAGCGGATGCTGCAGAAATCGAGATTCACCTGCGCGGCCG
>JACDCC010000398.1 GCA_013694595.1 Chthoniobacterales bacterium | reverse complement strand
AATCCGCGAGGCTGAGCGCTCGAGTTTCGCGCGCTTGGTTTCTGTGGGGGTGGCGATTAGAATCGTGTCGAAATGCAGGCGGTTAAGCTTCTCCCCCCGACTCAAATCGAACTGGCGGATTCCATGGTCATCGAGGGCGACGTGCATCTCGCGCTAGGACGTTTGCCGAGTGAGTCCGTGCAATGCGTTGTGACCTCCCCGCCCTATTGGGGACTCCGCGACTATGGGATCACCGGCCAGGTCGGTCTCGAGCCGACGCTGCCTGGATTTATCCAGGCATTGACGAACGTTTTCGCGGAAGCGAAGCGCGTGCTCCGAAGCGATGGCGTTCTCTGGTTAAACATCGGAGACGGTTATACGAGCGGGAATCGCGGCTGGCGGGCGCCGGACAAGAAAAACCCAAACCGCGCGATGAACGTACGCCCCAATAATCCACCGGGGCTAAAGGACAAGGACTTGCTCGGCATTCCGTGGCGGCTGGCCCTTGCGCTGCAAGACAACGGCTGGTTTCTCCGCAGCGATATCGTCTGGCACAAGCCGAATGTGATGCCGGAAAGCGTCAAAGATCGACCCACCCGCGCACACGAGTATCTGTTCATGCTCACCAAGTCGGAGCGTTACCGATATGATTCCGATGCCGTCATGGAACCCACCGACGGCGGGAAAACGCGCAACCGCCGCAGCGTTTGGAGTATCAATACTTGCAACTCGGGAAGCTCTCACATCGCAGCCTTCCCGGAGGCCCTAGTGGAGCCGTGTGTTTTGGCGTCCTCCGCGCCAGGCGATTTCGTGCTCGATCCGTTCTTCGGCTCGGGCACTGTAGGACTCGTCGCCCAGCGGCTGGGCCGAAAGTATGTTGGAATCGAGTTAAATCCTGCCTACATCGACGAGGCGGTAGCAGCCCTCGAACGGCAAGCTGCCGCTCCGCATCGAAACGGAGCCCATCGGCGAAAACCAGAATATGAGCTTGAACCTACCCTCCTCGAATCTGCAGGTGACTATGGCCACAGCGCTGGAAGCATTCCGCCGTCTCTACCTTCAGCAAGCCCTCGCGCAAACGATCAAGGAGCTGGAACTAACAGCGTTAAACGCCGAACTAGACGCGCTCGCACCGGCGGATGACCTCAAGCGGCTCGCCAGCCTCGGACTTCGCGGCGAGTTCCTGTTTCCGGTGCCTGCTCTTCTGACGGCAAATCCAAGGCTCTTGGGCTACTACCGGCTTCTCCTCGGATTTAGTCAGAAGGAGTTCTTCAACAAAGGAAAGCTCGGACGCTTCAAATCGATGGAGGAGAAAGGCGTCATCTCTTTGCGTGCCCAACCTGATATCGCAACCCTCTGCGAGGCATTCACGCACCGCGCTTCCGAGTTACTGCGAGATATCCGGCCGGACCGCTTCTCGCTCGATTTGCTCGACGATCTCACGCTGTTGACGCTGGGGCCGCAGCTTCGCGGTAGTAACAACACCAAGATCGGCAAACTCGCCAACCAAGCCGTGTTCGAGCTGATTCACAGTATAGTTGGACATGCTGTTGAAGCGGAAACCGCGACTCGTTTAGAGATTCGCAATGCTTCAAAGCGAAAGGTCGTGGTCGCTTTCTCGGCTGACCCAGACATCAGCGTGGTGGAGGAAGCGTCGAAGAAATCTCGCCGCAACATTGTCGCCATTGAAGTTAAAGGCGGTGGCGACCAGTCCAATATCTGGAACCGGCTGGGTGAAGCGGAGAAGAGCCACCAAAGCGCAAAGCAACGGGGCTTCGTCGAATTCTGGACGATCTATAACGTCCCAGCGCTCGCTCTGAGCACAGCACACGAAAAGTCGCCGACGACGAACCGGTTTTACAACCTTCGCGATTTGCTGGTTTCCCAATCGGAAGCGCTCGACGATTTCCGGGATCGCCTGATCTCCTCTGTAGGAATTGCTGCTTCCGCTTCTCGCACTTGACCGTCGAAACCGACGGGAGTCAGCGCGGGCGCATGTAGTCGATGTAGGCGTGGGTGCTCTCGTGGCGATCTTCCAAGGTGCGCTTCTAATTGGTCTCGCCCCAGAAGACCTCATAGTTGCGGTTCGAGTTGAACGGCGGGTCGATGTAGATCAGGTCGACGCACTCGACGGGCAGCTTCTGCAACTGCTCGAGGTTGTCGCCGCAGTAGATGACGCGGGTGTCAATGACGGCGGAGGGCTTGGCGGGCACGGCGGCAGCCTAGCGGAGATCGCGCCGCTTGGTCAACGGACTGAGCGGCGCGAGGCCTCCGCGATTACTCGCACGGAAGCGGATTGACGGGCGGGCAGGGGAAAGGCTTACGCTCGACGCCGGATGCAACCGGAGAAACCCAGCGCGCTACCTGTGCATTCGGCCGGGCTGGCACGGCAGCTCGGATTGTTTGGAACGACCATGGCCGTGATGGGCGGCATCATCGGCGCCGGGATTTTCATAAATCCGTATCTCGTCGCGCAGCGCGTCCATACCTCCACGTTGATCCTCGCCGTCTGGATCGCGGGCGGGCTGATCGCGTTGCTCGGCGGCTTCATCTATGCGGAGCTGGCGGCGCGCTTGCCGGTCGTGGGCGGGCAATACGCGTATCTGCGCGAGGCGCTGCACCCGTCGGTCGCGTTCATGTATGGCTGGGTGCTTTTGCTGGTGATCCAGACCGGCGGGATGGCGGCCGTCGCGGTGACGTTCGCGAGATATTTCATCGAGGTCACCGGCTGGTCGATGAACGATTCCGTGGTCGCGGCGAGCGCGCTTGGTCTGCTGACCGCGATCAATTGCCTCGGCGTTCGCGCCGGCAGTCGCGTGCAAGCGATGATGACGCTGACAGCGATCGGCGCGATCGCGGTGCTCGTGGTGTGCAGTTTTGCGTTCGGAGGAACTTCGCCGATTTCGCTGCGACCGATGTTCGATGAACCGGCCTCGATGAACCTGCTGCTCGCGTTCGGCGCGGCGATGACGCCGGTCCTCTTCGCGTATGGCGGCTGGCAGACGTCCAGCTTCCTAGGCGGCGAAGTGCGCGATGCACACCGCACCTTGCCACGCGGTCTGATCCTCGGCGTTCTGGGCGTGATCGTCGTCTATACTGCGGTGAACGTCGCGTACGTGCGCGCGCTCGGGCCGGCGGGGTTAGCCGCCACGAGCACTCCGGCATCGTCGGTGATGGGCACGCTGCTTGGACCCCGCGGCGCGCAATTCATCGCCGGCGGGATCGCGTTCTCCGCGTTCGGATTCCTCGCGCAATCAATGCTCACCGCGCCGCGCGTTTACTTTGCGATGGCGGAAGATCGCGTCTTCGTCCAGAGCGTCGCGTGGGTGCATCCGAAGACGCACGTGCCGGTCGTCGCGATCGCGCTGCAAGGCCTCTGGGCGATGGCGATCGCGCTCACCGGCACGTATGCGCAGGTCGTGAATTACGTCGTCGCAATGGATTGCATCTTCTTTGCGCTCACCGCGGCGTGTTTGTTTGTGCTCCGGCGTCGGGATCAATCCGGAGCCGACTACCGCGTGCCGGGCCATCCGTGGACGACGCTCCTGTTCATCATCGCGCAGCTCCTCGTGGTGGTGAGCACGTTCGCGCATGATCCAACTCGCTCGCTCATTGGTCTCGCGATCGCGCTCGCGGGGTTGCCGGCCTACCTTTTCTGGCGCGCGCGAAACAGTACGGGAGCGCAGCGCTGACGAAGAGTATGCGAGCCCCATACATGGAGTGGGCGAAGACGCGCTCGCAGGCGCGGTTCAACCTCGCGACCAGCGGCATCATGAGTGTGCCGAGCGCGGAGTTTCCGTTACCCGGCAATCGACTGGCGATCACCGGCCCCGGGGGATACGGCTACGCGCCGCTTCAGGAGCGGATCGCCGCGCACAATCGTGTGCCGGTGGAATGCGTCGTCGCGGCCGCGGGCACCTCGATGGCGAATCATCTCGCGATCGCAGCAGTCGTTAGGCCGGGCGACGAAGTGCTGGTCGAGGAGCCCGCCTACGGTCCGCTGCTCGACGTGCCGCGCTATCTCGGCGCGAAGGTCACGCGGTTTGCCCGGCGCTTCGAAAATGGATTCGCCGTCGATGTGGCGACGCTCGAACGCGCGATCACATCGACCACGCGACTCATCATCCTAACGAATCTCCACAATCCTAGCGGAGCGCTGATCACGGCGGATACGCTTCGGCAGATCGGCGCGCTGGCGCAATCGCGCGGCGTGCGCGTGCTCGTCGACGAGGCGTACCTCGAGATGATGTTCGCCGCGGACGCGCCGTTCGCGTTCCGCATTGGCCAGGAGCTGTTCGGAGCAGGCGAGAACCCGTTCATCGTCACGAACAGCCTCACAAAAGTCTATGGGCTAAGCGGCCTGCGTTGCGGCTGGATCCTCGCCGCGCCGGAACTCGCCCGTCGCATCTGGCTGCTGAATAATCTCTTTGGCGCGAACGCCGCCCATCCAGCCGAACAGCTGTCGGTGGGCGCGTTCGATCATCTCCCGCAGTTCCGGGATCGAGCGCGGACGCTTCTGGCAACAAACGCCGGCCTGCTCGATGCGTTCCTTGCGTCGCGGCGCGACCTTGAATTCTTCAAGTCGCCTTCCGGAACGGTGGTCTTTCCCCGCCTCACGAATGATGATCCGGACGAATTCTTCGCGCTGCTCCGTGACAAATACGAGACGACCGTCGTGCCCGGAAAGTTCTTCGAGATGCCGCAGCACTTCCGCATTGGAATCGGCGGCGACACGGCGGAATTGCGCGAGGGTTTGGAACGCCTCGGCGCTGCGCTCGACGAGTTGGCCGCTCGTTAGCGCAGTCTTCTCGATCGAGACTTGTCAAGGAACGTGGCCAGGTTGTCAGCACGTGCGGTCGGATTATCGTCGCGACCGACATGAGAGCTTCTTTCGCGCGCGTTCTGTTGGTCCTATTGCTCGTCCCGCAGGTCTCCGAAGGCGCGAGCAACAGCGTGGTGAACTTGTCGCACTACGACCTGATGCGCGTCGACTTCGACCTGATGCGCAAACAGGGAATCGTAGGCGTGATCCACGAGGCGAGCTATCCACCGTCTGTGCGCGATGCGAAATACGCGGGACGACAAAACGCGGCGACGCGGGCTGGATTGCTCTGGGGCGCTTACCATTTCGCGAACGCGAGCAACCCGATCCGACAGGCGGATCATTTCCTGAACGTGGTCGAGAGCTCGTGGCGGCGGGCCGATCCCGCAAGTCGGCCTAACGAGGTGTTGCTCGTGCTCGATTTCGAGAAGAACGGCCATTATCCCGGCGGCACGATGCGTGTGGATCAGGCGATCCAGTTCATCGAGCGCATTCGGCAGCGGACCGGCAAGTATCCGGGGCTCTATTCCGGCGAATACCGGATTCGCGACGTCCTAAACAATCCGCGCGTAACGCCCGAGCAGAAACGCGTGCTGCGGAATTGCTGGCTCTGGGTTGCGAACTATCACTACCAGCCGCGCGTCGTGTTGCCATGGACGCATTGGGACATGTGGCAGTACACCGGCGACGGCGTCTGCGATCTGCCGCGCTCGACGCACCCGAAGAGCATCGCAAACATCAAGAACGCGGAGCGAAACATGTTCCGCGGCAGCGCGAGCGCGGCTCAAGGGTTCTGGCAAGCGCGCGGTTGGCGCCCGGGTGGCTAAACATCGCGCCGCGCAGGGCCCTGACGCCACGCTCGCATCGCTACAGCTCGCCCGGAGCGCCGCGACGCCGCCGGTCCAGCAGGATCGCGACGAGCAGATCGCTCATCACGTTCACGCCGGAACGCGCGCGGGCGATGATCCAGTCGACTGGCAGGATAAGCGGAATCGCGACGAGGATAAGCTCGTCAGGCAGACCGGCGGCGCCCAGGACGAGCGGGAGAACGATGAGGCCGGCCTCAGGAATTCCAGCCACGCCGATGCCCGCCATCAAGGAAGCGAGCACTACGACGACCTGCTGGCTGATCGTGAGATCGAACCCGTAGGCCTGGGCGAGAAAGAGCGCCGCCATCGCTTCGTAGAGCGTGATTCCATCGTTGTTCAGGTTTGTACCGACGCACGCCGCGAGGCGCGCCGATTCATCCGAGACCTCCATCTTCTCGGTCAGGCAGCGCAGCGTCACCGGCACGGTGGCCAGGCTGCTGTTCGTCGAAAGACCGGTGAGGATCGCATCTGCACCGCCGCCCACGTAGACGCGGGGCGACTTGCGCCCGACCAGCCAGGCGACGAGCGGATAGTAAAGAAGGCTGTGGATGGCGAGGCCGAGTAGGATGATGAACAGGAAACCGACGAGCGCCTGGAAGACGGCAAGGCCCGAGCGGCCGACCACCTGTGCCACGACGCCGAAGACCGCGAACGGCACCGCCTGCACGACCCAGTAGAGCATTTGCACCAGCGTCTGGTAGACCCGGTGACGAAGCGTCGAGCGGCTGGAACGCGCCCGGGTTTCCCTCCGCCTCGTGGCGCAGTTTGACGTGTCGCAATGCCGCACCGCCGAGCAACCCGAGCAGCACGACGGTGATGATATTGTTCTTCGTGAACGGATCAACGAGGCTCTCGGGCACATAGCCGGCGATGTTTTTCAGCGGGTCGAGCGTGGCTTTGCCAGGCTCCACGGCAGGTGCTGAAAGGCCGGGATTTTCGTGCTGCACAATGCCGGCGAGTTCGCCGAGCCGGCCACGCCACGCATGTCCCGGCTGGATCGTGTTCATCAACGTAAGGCCGATCGCGAATGCGACGGAGACATTGCACAGGCAGATCAGGATCAGCCGGCCGCCCGCGCGTGCGGAGATCTGCACGTGCAGGAAGGCGTCGAGAATCGCGAACAGAATCAGCGGGACGGCGAGCGCTTTCAGCAGCCGGATCACGAGCATGCCGAGCTGGCCGAGATCTTCGTTGCGCCAGCCGGCGAAGATCGGCTCGGCCTTGAAGACGACTCCCATGGCAACCCCGGCCGCGACGCCGATCAAGACGCGGACGTAGAGCGGCGCGCGCGCAGCTCTCCGCGCGAGAGGAGGAGGTTGACCGTTTGGTGGCAGGTTGGCTTCGGCCATCGGCTGGGCGCGCAGCCTACTCCGCGGAAGCGGGTGCGAGCGACAGATTTTGTCTGGTCGCGCGACTTCGGAAGCGAGAGAGTCGAAGGCGAATGATCCGGTTGCTGCTGTTGCTATTCGCTGGCTACGGCGTCGTGATGTCGGCGATCTTCGCGCGCCGCGGTGCTCGCCCGACAGCAGCGTCACCGTCGGATAGAGGGGCGCGTGCGCCGATCCGGAAGATACTGATTATCGGTGCGACCGGCGGCACGGGACGCGAGCTGGTGAAGCAAGGTCTCGCGCAAGGGTACGAGGTGGCGGCTTTTGTGCGGGATCCGGCGAAGCTGCAGACCACACATCCGCAGTTGCAGATCGTGCGCGGCGATGTGCTCGACGACGCGGCGGTCGAAGCGGCGGTGCGCGGTCAGGACGCGGTGCTGTCCTCGCTGGGCCATCGTCGTCTCTTTGTGCCGAGCCGCACGCAGTCAGAAGGAACCCGGAACGTCATCCGGGCGATGGAGACGCACGGCGTCCGCCGGTTCATTTGCGAGACCGCACTCGGCCTCGGAAGCAGCGCCGGCAAGCTGGGCCTCTTTGCGACGTTCTTCTTTCTGCCAGTGGTTTTGCCGATCTACTTCTGGGATAAGTCGCGGCAGGAGAAGCTCGTGGCGGAGAGCCGGCTGGATTGGGTGCTCGTCCGCCCGGGTGTGCTCACCAACGAGGCGCCGCGCGGGACCTACTGCCACGGGCACGATGTTGGCAGTTATATTTCGACGGGGCGCGTCTCGCGGGCGGATGTCGCGGATTTCATGTTGCGCCAGCTGAACGAGGACACCTATCTGCACGCCGCGCCGGGAATCGTGTGGTGATCGGTGAAGCCGGCGCTCGTGCCGCCGCGCCCGCAGAAACCGCAGTTTTTCCTGCGTGAGGGCGCGCGGGCTGGAGCGGAAGAATTGCTGGCAATCAGCTGGCGCGTGTTCGAAGATCGCGCCCCGCCACGCATGAAGATCAAGCGCGCTCTTATTTCCGTCTCCGACAAAACCGGGATCGCTGATTTCGCGCGCGCCCTGGACAAGCAGGGCGTCGACATTATCTCGACTGGCGGGACGGCGGAACTGCTGCGCAAGGAGGAGGTGCCGGTGCGGGACATCTCCAGCTTCACCGATTATCCGGAAGTGCTGGAGGGCCGCGTGAAAACGCTCCACCCGCGCGTGCATGGCGGGTTGCTCTACAAGCGCGGCAATCCGTTGCACGAAGAACAGGCAAGGGAGCACGGATTCCAGCCGATCGATCTGGTGGTGGTGAATCTTTATCCGTTTGAGAAGACGATCGCGAATCCGAACGTGACGCTTGCCGAGGCTATCGAGCAGATCGACATCGGCGGCCCGTCGATGATTCGCAGCGCCGCTAAAAACTACGAGTCAGTCACGGTCGTGGTTGATCCGTCCGATTACGAAGCGGTGCTCGACACGATGCGCGATAATGAAGGCGAGACGACGCTGCGGCTGCGGGAACGGCTCGCGATCAAGGCGTTCATCAAGACCTCGGAATACGACCGCACGATCGGGAATTTCTTGAACCGGGAGCAGACGACGGACGCATCGTTCTCGTTATCGCTGCCGCTGGTATCGCGTCTTCGCTACGGCGAGAACCCGCACCAGACGGCGGCGC
>JACDCC010000395.1 GCA_013694595.1 Chthoniobacterales bacterium | reverse complement strand
TTCGTTAGGTTTTCGACCTTAATCATGAGTCTCTTGAGACAATCGAACCGGCGACGTGTTCAGTAACGGAGTGGCGACACTCTTGTCGCCGGAGCTCCAGCTTGCGCGACCTTTGCGGCTTTTCATGCACGATCAACGCGTGGTCAACGTGACGGTCTCGAGCCGCGGCGACTGTCCACCGCTTCGCACGAAACCGACAGTGAAATCGACCGACGCGCCGCTGTTCGCCCGCGCCAGCAGCTTCTCTACTTGTGCGACGGAGCGCACATCGTACTTCCCGACACGGTAGATAACGAGACCGCGTTCGATCCCGACGCCCTCCGCTGGGCTGTCCGGTTCCACGGCGCTGATCAGAACGCCTTTCCCCGCAACCAAGCCCAGCGCGTCCGTCAGATCCGGAGTGAGGTCTTGTACCTGCATGCCGAAGAGGCGTTCGGCATTCGAAGTGGCGGGCGCAGCAGCCTCCGGCGCTTTCGGCACGGGCTGGTTCTCGGCGATTTTTTTGAATTGCACCACCGTTTCGCGCACCGTCTCGGCAGGAATGGCGAAGCCGACACCCTGCGTCGGAACACCTTGAGGCGTGAAAGCCATCTTGGCCGAACTCACTCCGACCAAACGCGCCGAAATATCGATCAAGGGACCGCCGCTGTTGCCGGGATTAATCGCCGCATCGGTCTGGAGAAGATTCTTGTATTCGATCTCCTCGACGGTGATGTCGCGCTTCATCCCACTAAGCACGCCGCGACTGATCGAGCCGCTGTAACCAAGCGCGTTGCCGACTACGATGACGGTCTGGCCGAGCAGATTTGGCGAGAGATTATTGAGATCGATGAACGGCAACGGCTGCTTCGCGTCGATCTTGATGAAGGCGAGGTCCTTCTTTTCGTCGCCAGTGATGTAACGCGCATTGTACGTTTTCCCGTCGTGCATCGTGACCTCAATTTTGAGGTCCGCCGCGCGCTCCACGACATGCTGGTTCGTGATGATGTAACCTGCCGGGTCGACGACGAATCCTGATCCAAGGCTTTGTAGAGTCTGACGGATTTCCCGCGGCCGGCTGCGGTAGTTGCCGAAATATTGCGCCGCGAAATCCTCAAAGGGATCGCGCACCCGCCGCCGCACCACGCGCTCGGTGTTGATGTTCACGACCGCCGGCAGCGCCTTGGCCACCGCGAGCACCGTCGGCTCGGCTGCCGGCTCGTTTTGACCCCGTGCAGTCGTGACCAGAACCGCGAGCGCAACACTCACGGCGGGCGCGAAAAACGGCAGCGTCCGGTTCATCTGCGGAGCAAGTAACGGGCAGCCTTTGCACTGTCAACTTGCCGTTCCCCGGCACCAACCGCAGATTACACGCGCCATGCGTCCTTCATTTGCGACTCATCTAAATCTCGACGTGCTCGAGGAGAATTACCGCCGCTGGCAGGAGAATCCCGAGGCGGTCGATACCGGCTGGTCGGCGTTTTTCGAGGGGTTCGAGCTTGGGGATCTGCAGTTGCGGAACGGCGCCGCCGCCGCCGCTGCGGACGCGAATGGTGCGGCCCCGGCGGAGGCACCGGAGGGGCCGCTTCAAACTCGCGTCGACGGACTGGTGTACGCGTACCGAACGCTCGGGCACACGATCGCCAACGTAAATCCGCTCGCCGACAAACGCCCCGAGAACCCGCTGCTGACCCTGCGCGAGCTCGGCTTCAGCGAAAAGGACCTCGACCTGCAGGTGTCGTCGAAGTTCTTCCTCGATAACAAGCGGATGACGCTCCGCGAGATGATCCACTCGCTCGAGGCGATCTACGCCGATGCGATTGGTGCCGAGTTCCAACACATCCAGAATACGCGAATTCGAAACTGGGTCCGGCACCGCCTCGAGTCGCGCCCTCCGAAACATAGCGCACCGCGGGAGGTGCAGATCGCGTTGCTGCGCGCGCTGCATGAGGCCGAAGCTTTCGAGTTGTTTCTGCACACGCGTTATGTCGGGCAGAAGCGGTTTTCCCTGCAGGGCGCCGAGGGGTTGATGGCGATTCTCGACACCTTGCTGCATAACTGTCCGCGCGTTGGCATTGAGGAAATTTGCATGGGCATGACGCATCGGGGCCGTCTCACGGTGCTGGCAAATTTCCTCCGGAAATCGCTCAAGGTGATCTTCACGGAGTTCAGCACGAACTACGTGCCCGATCTGGTGGAAGGCGACGGCGACGTGAAATATCACCTCGGTTATCGAACGGTCCGGAAGCTTCGATCGGGTGCGGAGGTCGAGATCCGTCTCGCCGCGAACCCGAGCCATCTCGAAGCGGTCAATCCGGTCGTCGAAGGGACCGCCCGCGCGCGGCAGCGTATCCGCGGGGACACCGAGCACCGGCGGAAGGTTTTGCCGTTGCTGATCCACGGCGACGCTTCCTTCGCAGGGCAGGGCATCGTGATGGAGACGCTGAACATGTCGCAGCTGCCGGGTTATTCGACCGGAGGCACGGTCCACGTGGTCGTGAACAACCAGATCGGCTTCACCACGCTGCCGGAAGACGCGCGTTCTTCGATGTACGCCACCGACATCGCGAAGATGATTGAGGTGCCGATCTTCCACGTGAACGGGGACGATCCGCTCGCGCTGGCGTTCGTCACCGAGCTCGCGCTCGACTACCGGCAGGAGTTCGGCCGCGACGTCGTGATCGACATGTATTGCTACCGCCGCTACGGCCACAACGAAGGGGACGAACCGTCATTCACGCAGCCGGATCTCTACGATCGGATCGGGAAACGGCCCTCCGTGAGTAATCTCTACAAGCAGCAGCTGCTCGAATCCGGCGTGCTGACTGACGATGACGCCGCCTCACTCGAAACGGAATTCCAGCTCCTGCTCGAGATGACCTTGCAGGAGGTGAAGGCGATCGAGGAGGAGGCGAGCCAGGGGAACGCCCAGGGAAAGTTCACTGACTCAACCGCCGTCTTTCAGCCGAAATACACGACCGACTCGGCGCCGACCGCGATCAGCCCCGAGACGCTGCTACAGATTGTCGATGGCCTCACGCGTGTGCCGGCGGATTTCAACGTGCTGCCGAAGATCAAGCGCATCGTGCTCGATCAACGGCGGCAGATTTTCGAGAATGGTGGTCCTTACGATTGGGGCTACGCAGAGGCTTTGGCGTTCGGCTCCTTGCTGCTCGAAGGCACGCCCGTCCGGCTCTCGGGTCAGGATGTGCGGCGCGGCACCTTTAGTCATCGTCACGCAGTCCTTTACGATGGCAAAACCGCGAAGCCGTACATTCCACTGCTGAACCTGGCGGAAGGCCAGGCTCGCATCTGCATTTACAATAGCCTGCTTTCCGAGGCAGCGGTGCTCGGGTTCGACTACGGCTACTCGCTCGATTACCCGAACATGCTTTGCATCTGGGAAGCGCAGTTCGGCGATTTCGCGAACGGCGCGCAGCCGATTATCGATCAGTTCATCGTCTCGGCGGAATCAAAATGGCAGCGTCCGAGCGGCATCGTGATGCTCCTCCCGCACGGCTACGAAGGCCAGGGACCTGAACACTCCAGCGGACGCCTGGAGCGCTTCCTGCAGGCGTGTGCCGAGGACAACATCCAGGTCTGCAACCTCACGACGCCGGCGCAATACTTCCACGCGCTGCGCCGGCAGATGCATCGCGATTTCGTAAAGCCGCTCATCATCATGACGCCGAAGAGCCTGTTACGCGCGGAACACGCCGTTTCGCGCGCCGTCGATTTCACTGAGGGCGAATTCCAGGAAATCATCGCTTGGCCCGACCACTCTGCGGCGGCGAAAACGAAGCGTGTCATATTCTGCTCGGGTAAGGTGTATTACGACCTGCTGAGCTACCGAAAAGAACACGGGATCGAAGACGCTGCGCTCATCCGTGTGGAGCAGCTCTACCCCCTGTGCGAAGAGAAGCTGAGCCGCGCAGTGGAGCCGTTTCCCGCGGACGGCAAGCTCGTCTGGTGCCAGGAAGAATCGCAGAACATGGGCGCCTGGATGTTTATCGAGCCGCGGCTGCGGAAGCTCTTCGGTCGCGAGATCACATACGCCGGTCGTAACGCCAGCGCCAGTCCAGCGGTCGGCGCGCTGGCCCTTCATAAGCGCGAACAGGCGCAGCTAATTCAGGAAGCGTTCACGCTCTGATCGCCGCCAAGTCCGCCTGCGGATACGCTCGCAGCGTCGAGGCGGCTCAGCGCCGGCGCCGCGTCGTTTTTGTTAGGTGACCACCCAAAGTGATTGCGCATAGTGTAGGGCGTTCATGAGCATTGAAGTTAAAATTCCTGCCGTCGGCGAGTCCATCTCCAGCGGTATCGTCTCCGTCTGGCACAAGAAATCGGGCGAATACGTGAACGCCGGCGAGCCGCTCTTCACCCTAGAGACCGACAAAGTTTCGACCGAGATCGTCGCCGAGAAAGGCGGCGTCTTGAAGACCCTGGCTGACGAAGGCCAGGAAGTGAAAATCGGCGAAGTCGTGGCCACGATCGATGAATCCGCCGCTGCAGCTCCCACCGGCGGCACCGGCGGTGCGAGCCCGAATGCCGCCGCCACGACGACGGACGTGGACGCGAAACCCGACCCAAATCACGCAGACGCGCCCACCGCGACGGAGAAGAAGTCTCCAAACGCCGAAGTCCTGTCGCCAGCCGTGCGGCGGATCGTCGAGGAGGAGAAGCTTGATCCTGCGGGCATCAGTGGCACCGGCAAGGGCGGCCGACTCACCAAGGGCGACGCGCTTTCTGCCGCTCAAAACCGCACCGCAACGTCCGCGGCGGCGCCGGCCTCCGCGCCCGCGCCCGCAGCGGACGGCGAGAAATCTGCCCCGACACCTCAGTCACAGGACGGCCGCTTTACGCGCAAGAAGATGTCGCCGTTGCGCCGCAAAATCGCTGCGCAGCTGGTGATGGCGCAGCACACGGCTGCGATTCTCACCACTTTCAACGAGTGCGACATGACCGCCGTCTCCGCGCTGCGCAAAGAGAAGCAGGACGCCTTTACGAAAGCCAACGGAATGAAGCTCGGTTTCATGTCGTTCTTCATCAAAGCAGTCATCGAAGCGCTGAAAGCCGTGCCGGCGATCAACGCGCGCATCGAAGGCGACGACTTCATTCAAAATCATTTCTTCGACATAGGGGTCGCAGTCGGCACGGAACGCGGTCTCGTCGTCCCCGTCGTGCGCGATGCCGACAAAAAGAGCTTCGCGGATCTCGAGCGGACGATCGGCGAGTACGCCGTGAAAGCGCGTGAAGGCAAAATCAAGATCGAAGATCTGCAGGGCGGCACGTTTACGATCTCGAACGGCGGCGTCTACGGTTCACTGCTGAGCACGCCGATCTTAAACCCTCCGCAGAGCGGCATTCTCGGCATGCACAAGATCATGGAGCGCGCCGTGGTGGTGAACGGCAAATTGGAAGCGCGCCCGATGATGTACCTCGCGTTGAGCTACGATCACCGCACGGTTGACGGCAAAGAAGCGGTCACGTTCCTCATCCGCGTCAAAGAGTGCATCGAGGATCCGACGAAGCTGCCCCTCGATTTCTAGGCGTCACCTTCAGCCCTTTGTCATGTCGAGCGAAGTCGAGACATCCCGTGGCCGACCGAAAGATAGCATCGCGGGATTCCTCGACTGCGCTTCGCTGCGCTCGGAATGACAGGCTTTAGGATATGGAAAATTTTGATGTCGTAATCATCGGTGCCGGCCCCGGCGGCTATGTCGCAGCCATCCGCGCCGCCCAGCTCGGCCTCCGCACCGCAATCATCGAGAAAGAACCGGAGCTCGGCGGCACCTGCCTCCGCATCGGTTGTATCCCGAGCAAGGCGCTCCTCTCGTCGAGCGACCACTATGCCTTCGTGAAGAAGGAAGCCGTAAAGCACGGCATCAAAATCGACAAGGTCGGACTCGATCTGCCCGTCATGTTGCAGCGCAAAGACAAAGTCGTGAAGCAGCTCACCGGCGGCGTGCGCGGGCTGATGAAGCTGAACAAGGTCAGCACCTTTCAGGGCACGGGAATGATCACCGCGCCAGGCAAGGTCAGCGTGCAACCGGCGGAAGGCGCGGCACAGGAACTCGCAGCGAAGCACATCATCATTGCGACCGGCAGCGTGCCGGTTGAGCTGCCGAGCATGAAGTTCGATGGCAACGTCATCGTCAGCAGCACGGAGGCGCTTTCATTCACCGAAGTGCCGAAGAAACTGCTGGTGATCGGCGGCGGTGCGATCGGATTGGAGATGGGCTCCGTCTGGAGCCGGCTCGGATCTGAAGTGACGGTGGTCGAATTCCTGCCGCGAATCGCCCTCGGCTTTGACCTGGAGCTCGCGACCGCGCTGCAAAAAGTGCTGACCGCGCAAGGTATGAAGTTCCACCTCGGCACCAAAGTGGGCGAGGTGAAGGTGGAAAACGGTCGCGCCACCGCGACGGGGACCAAAGGGGAGGAGCAGCTCACGTTCGATGCTGACAAGGTGCTCGTTTCCGTCGGACGCCGTGCCTTCGCGGACGGAGTCGGCGCTGAGAAGGCCGGAGTCGATCTCGACGAGCGGAAGCGCATCAAAGTGGACGCGCATTTTCGCACGAACGTCGAAGGCATCTACGCGATCGGCGATGTGATCGCGGGCCCAATGCTCGCGCATAAAGCCGAGGAAGAAGGCGTCGCCTGCGTCGAGATGATCGCCGGCAAAGCCGGTCACGTGAACTACGATGTGATTCCCGGCATCATCTACACGAACCCGGAGGTCGCCGGCGTCGGCATCACGGAGGATTTCGCTAAAGAGAAGGGAATGAACGTCCGGGTCGGCAAATTCCCGTTCGCTGCCAACGGCCGTGCGCTGGCCGCGGACGATCCGACCGGCTTTGTAAAATTCGTCGCGGACGCGGAGACGGACCGCATCATCGGCGCACACATCATGGCGCATGCGGCGTCGGACCTGATGGCCGAGTGCGTGGCCGTGATGGAATTCGGCGGGAGCGCCGAGGACCTCGGCCGCACCGTCCATGCCCACCCGACGCATAGCGAAGCCGTTAAAGAAGCCGCGCTCGCCGTCAACAAAGGCGCCATCCACATCGGGAACCGCTAGCCGGCGTTCGCCGCGAAGGTGCCTCGGTAGGGCGAGACTCTGTCGAGCCTGGGAGAGCGCTCGTCAGGCTCGACAGAGTCTCGCCCCACCGAAAGAAAGAAACACCGGCTGCGCTACCGAGCCGTTTCCGCCTCGCGCCGCCGGATCACGATCAAGGCCACGAGGCCGGCGATCGCGCAGATCACGGCCCCAAAGCCGAGTGCGAATGGCGCGCCTAACCAGTGCGCCAGCGCCCCGGCCTCAAGGCTGCCGAGTGGAATCATCGCGCCGAACACCAGCCCCCACACGCCCATCAACCGGCCGCGCATTTCATCCGGCACGATCGTTTGCATGACACTGTTCGACGTCGAGAAGAAGAGCAGCATGCCAAATCCGCCGACCATCATGAACACCAGCGCGAGATAGTAGTTGGTCGTCAACGAGAAGGCGAGCAACGCGGCGGAGAACAGCCACACGCCTCCGAGCGCCACCGTCCGCGAAGGAAAAACGTGCCCAGCAGTTGCAACGGTGAGCGCCCCAAGCAACGCGCCGACTCCACTCGCCGACATCAATACTCCATAACCGTCCGCTCCCAGCCCGAATACGTCCCGCGCGAACACCGGCAGGAGGACCGCGTAGGACCATCCGAAAATCCCGACGATGCCCAGCAGTGCCAGAATTGTCCGCACGCGGCGATGCTTCAGCACGTAGATCAATCCACTCCAGGCACTCGCCGGTTCCGCAACCTCCTTCGCGACCGGCGGAGCGACTGGGAGACGCATCATCAGTAAACCGATGATGACCGCAATGTAGCTGACACCGTTCAAGAAGAAGCACATTGGTGTGCCGAATGTGCCGATCACCACGCCAGCGATCGCAGGGCCGATAATGCGCGCGCCGTTGAAAACCGAACTGTTCAACGAGATCGCATTCAGCAGATCTTCACGGCTCGTCATCTCCACTGTAAACGCCTGCCGCGCCGGCATGTCGAAGGCCATCGCGACGCCGCTCACGGTTGAGATCGCAATGATCAGCCACGGCGACGCCAGGCCCATCCACGCCAGCGCGGCGAGGACGAACGCCGGGATCATCTGCGCCGTCTGCGTCCAGAGAATGATCGCGCGCTTCGGATAGCGGTCCGCGATCGCGCCACCCCAAAGCGAGAAGAAGATCATCGGCGCGGAGCCAACCGCCGCGACGACGCCCAGCAGCAGTTTCGACCCGGTGATCTGGTAAACCAGCCAGCTCATCGCGGTGGACTGCATCCAGGTCCCGATCAGTGACACCAGCTGCCCGTAGAAAAAGAGCCGGTAATTGCGATGCCGCAGCGCACGAAAAGTGTCGCGCAGGGAGATCTTGCCCACCGGCGTGCGGCGTTGCCGCCCCGTGATCTCCTCGGGTACTCGTGCTGTTTCGGTCGTCTGCATCGCGCTTGATTCTATCGCTGAAGATACGCAGGTGAGATGCCTCTGCCCGCCTCACCCTCAGGATCGCAGGCGCAGACGGAGATTTCGGGCGATAATGCGGGGCCGATGGAGAGCACCACCGCCATCCTGCTGCGGAAGCGGAAACTCAGTGACACCAGCCTGATCGTGCATTGGTGCACAGACTCGCTGGGCTGCGTCCAGACTGTCGCCAAAGGCGCGCGCCGGACGAAAAGCCCTTTCGCCGGCAAGCTCGATCTCTTCTTTCAAGCCGAGATCCAGCTCTCGCGCAGCAAGAAGTCGAACTTGCACAGCTTGCGTGAAGTGGCGCTGACGAACCCGTTCGGCGGAATTCGCGAGAGCTATCTGCGGATGCAGACTGCGTCATATTTTGTCGAGTTGATCGAAATTTCCACCGAATCGGATCATCACGACGCGGAGCTGTTCGCTCTGCTGCAGCGGGCGCTTGGGTACTTGAGCGCGAACGACCCGACGTTGCGCGCGGTGTCGCATTTTGAAGCCGAGCTGGCGCGCATCGCGGGCGTCCACGATACGAAGGTGCTGAAAAGCGATCCCGCGTTCGCGCTCGCGAGCTTGTTCGGCAAGCTGCCGATGTCGCGGGCAGCGCTGCTAAAGGCGCTGCGCACGCGCAGCAGTCATCCCGAGCCTGCGGACACGGCGAAGGATCTCCCGCCTTCCCCTTAGACGACGGCTCACCGACCGTGGCCGTCGACTCGCAGGCTTCCTCTTTTGCCGAAAGTTGCGCGCCTGCGTGAGGCCCTTCGCCCCCTGCGCGGCTCAGGATGAGAGCGCGGGCGTGCGTGTCCGGACATTGCGCAACAGCATCGCGACAGCATAGAACGCGACCACGAGCCACAGCAGCATGTGATAGCCGAAGAGCATGCTGAGATATTCCAGCATGCCACCGACCATGATGCCGAGCAGGTTCGACGCGAACGCCACGTCAGCGGCCTCAGTATCGCGGAAGGCGTTCGAGAAGATGACGTTTGCGAGGAAGACGGGCGCGAAGATGAGAACGCTCGCAACGAGGTAGCGCGCAGCGGCATTCTGAAAGAGCAACGCCTCCGGTCTGACGGCGAGATTGAGCGCCAGCACGCCGAACAGGAGCAGATAGAAAATCCAGACGCGTCGGATCGGAAAGCGCGCATTCACCAGCACCGCCAGAAGCACGCTGCTGAGGATCGCGAAGAAGACTAACGAGTTCACGATCCAGGTGCTGCCGAAGAGTAACGCAAACGTCGTTAACGCCTTCACCTCGAGCAGCGCGAACGCCACGCCGAGGAAGAACATGTGCCAATCAAAGCGGCGCAACGTGCTGCGCGGCGCGATCCAGAAAATCGCCGCGAGTGAGATTACGGCGATCACTGCGAGGCCCTTGATGTAGATGGTCGGGAACGACTTCTGCGGCAGGTAAACAAACGGCCAGTCGTCCGTCGCCGGCGCCCGCGCACCCGCTCCCATATACCCCTCGCCGGTCACGCGCAGCTCGGTGTTCTCCGGCGCCACCGGCTCCTCGCGGTATGGGCCAAATTGCTCCGGCGGAATTTCCGCGAGACGCGGCCCGTTGATGATCACAGCGCCGCGTCCCTGGCCGCCGTAGGTCGAAACGAAGGAATCGCGCCCGAACGCCTGCCCGACCATCCCGGCAAGCTTCTCGATCAGCCACGGCTCGCGATAGTAGTTGTAGAGCACGAGCACGCCATTTGGCGTCAAGGCCTCGCGTGCAGCCGCGAGGGAGTCCTGGGTAAAGAGAAAGCTCTCGAGGCGCAGATTTGCCATACTCGACGTGAGCGTCAGCGAATCGGGGAGTGCAAAGATGATCAGGTCGAATTTCTCCTGCGTGTTCCTCAAGAAGACGCGGCCGTCGGTGTTCACCATCCGGACCCGCGGATCAGAATAGGGACGGTCCGGATGCAGCTGCGCGCCAAGCTTGTGGATGACGGGATCGATTTCGACTGCCGTGATAGCTTTCACGCCGTTGGCGAGCGCAGTCGCGGTATCCGACCCGGTGCCGGCGCCAAGGATCAGCGCGTGCTGGAAACTGTCGCCACGGAAAAGCTCGTAAACGCGGCGGTAGAACGGCTCCTTCTCCTGCCACGGGATCATGCTTTGATGCCCGATGCTGTTGACGTCGAGATGATAGCCAGTCGGTTGCGCGGGCGTGAGCGTGATCTTGTAGTAGGGCGACCAGTAGGTGCCGCTCTGGAGAAACAGCACGATGCCGCACGCGACCACCATGAGAGCTGCGCTCCGCGCGATCGTGGCGCGACTGCTCAAGAGCAGGATCAGAGCGGCGAGCGCTGCAAACCAGTAGATCGGCGGCAGCGAGAAGTATGCGATCAGGAAGAATGCAGCGGTGCCGGCGAGACTGCCGACGATGTCGAACGCGTAAGCCTTGAGCGGCGCCGTTTGCGTAAACAATCCTCCGAGTGTTCTCGCCAGCGGCACGAAACTCGCCGCCACGAACGTGAAGATTAACGGCAGCAGAATGAAGCTTTCGGCGCTTGCGACCCCGGTCGTGCCCGAACCGAAGTAGAGCACGTCGGTCGTCGCGATGTTCAACTCGAAGCGGTTCAGCGCCACGATCGCGGTGAGGGAGAGCACCATCACCGGAAAGCTCGGAAAGCGGAATGTCGCCCGCCGCGCGGAGAGAATGCCGAGGCCCATCCCGAGGAACGACGCCAGCAGGATGAAATTCGTGAAGTAGCTCAGATACCGCACGTACGCCGGAATCCAGCGGATGCAGAGCAACTCGAAGAACAACAGCGTGAATGACGCGAGAAAAATTCGGACGTGAACGCCAGTCACAAGCGGACGCGCGGCTGTGGTCGGCACAGCAGCGGGTGGCTCGTCGATCGTTTGCCGGGCTGTCATGGAACGGGGCGTGGTGTGGTCATTCGCCGCGGCGCGATCGGCCGGTGCTATTCTGCGATGGTGCTCTCAATGGGGCGCGATGTTTGCCAGTGCGATCACGGCAGGCAAGGCATTTTGCGCGACGCGCGACACCGCCGCCGATAGGATGATCGCTGGCGTGGAGAGTTTGTTGAAAATGGAGCCGCTGGGCGATTCAGCGATCATCGTGAGGGTGGGGGACGCCCGCCCCTCGGCGGCCGATGCCTTACCGCAGCTGCTGCGGGTTCGACGACAGCTGGAACGCGCAGCGATCCCCGGTGTCCGGGAGGTGACAACGGCATACACGACGGTTGCGGTGTTCTACGACCCGGTCGCCGTTTACGAACACGCCGCCGGGACCGGTTCTGCGTTCGACTGGCTCAAGGAGCAGATTGTCGCGGTCGTTAACCGGCCGCTGCCAAGCGACACAAAGGCAAAGCTGCCCGCGCGAGCGGTAGAGATCCCCGTCTGCTACCACGCCGAGTTCGCGCTCGATCTCGCGGAGTTGGCAGAGCACGCGCAGCTTTCCGCCGACGAGGTCGTCTGTCTGCATAGCTCGGCGGGATATCAGGTGCAGTGCGTCGGGTTCACGCCCGGGTTCCCGTACCTCGCCGGCTTACCGCCCGCACTCGCGAAGCCGCGTCGCACCGTTCCTCGCACGCAGGTGCCTGCCGGTTCCGTGGCAATCGGAGGGTCGCAGACGGGAGTTTATCCGCTGAGCTCACCGGGAGGCTGGAATGTCATCGGGCGAACGCCCTTGGAGCTGTTTTCGGCCACGCGAGAGCAGCCGGCGTTGCTCAAGGCTGGCGATCGCGTCCGGTTCCGCCCGATCTCAACGGAAGGGTTCCACCTCTTGCATTCGTTCCTGCAATCCGCCGCAAACAAATAGCAACGTGAGGGGAGCGGCCCGCGGGGAAAGAGCTATCGTATTGCCGAGCGACCGCGCCCGCGCGTCGATCCAGTTCATTAAGACCATGTTCAAATCACTCACTCTTGCCGCCGCCCTGCTGCTCTCGTTTGTCGCCGCCTCTTTCGCGGAACTCTCGCTGCCGAAAGTGGTGATCGCGCTCAAGCCAGACAAGAATCCGGAGCAGATGCTGCAGGAGCGCAAAACGCTCTCGGAATTCCTCTCGTCGAAGCTCGGCAAGCCCGTCGAAGTGATCGTGCCGCTCACCTCCGCGGTGATCCTCGAAGGAATGGCGAACGGCACCATCGATCTCGGTTACCTGAGCGCGACCGACATGATCAATGCGAACGACAAGAAGCTCGCGGACATCCTGCTCGCCGGTGAAATCGAGGGGCAGAATTGGTACAAGAGCTACTGGGTTTCCTTGAAAGAGAAGCCATATGACAGCGTCGACGATCTGCGCGGGAAGCCGATCGCTTTTTCAGGTAAAACCAGCACGTCTGGTTACCTGATCCCCGTCTGGGACATGAAGCAGAAGGGCTTGCTCGAGAAACCGGATGCGGAAGCATTTTTCGGAAAAGGGAACGTCTGGTTCGGCACCGGTTATGTCTCCGCGATCGAGCGCGTCCTGAACGGCGAGGCCGAAGCCGCGGCCGTCAGCTATTACGTGCTCGACCAGGATAAACATCTTACCGCCGAGCAGCGCGCGAAGCTCAAGAAAGTGACGGAACAAGGACCAGTGCCGACGCACGTCATTGCCGTGCGTGCGACGATCTCGGCGGCCGACCGCGAAGCTCTGCTCCAAGCTGTGAACGCGCTCAACGACCCGGCGAATAACAAGCTCCGCGACAGCGTCTTCACCTCGAAGCTGGTACCGGTCGACGTGGAGAAACATCTTGGACCGCTGCGCGAGGCGCTGAAGTTCACGGCCGCGAGCAACGATGGCAAGTGACGCCCCAGCGTCAGCGCCGTCCGGCACCCGCACGGCGGCCGAGCCACCGCACCTCGAGATCCGCGATCTCGGGATGCAGCGAAACGGCAAGTGGTTGTTCCGGCACCTGAACTGGCATGTGCCGCGCGGTAGCGTGGTGGCGATTGTCGGCCCCTCCGGCGTCGGGAAGTCGAGCCTGCTGAGCTGCCTCGCGGGGCTCAACAAGCCGACCGAAGGCGAGTTGACCTACTGCTGCAACGCCGGCTGCTTCCATGCAGCCCCCGGCTACCAGAAGAAAGTCGGAATCATCTTTCAGAACTTCCTGCTCGCGCAAAACAGCTCTCTGCTGCGCAACGTCACGAGCGGACGACTCGGCCGTTATCCGTGGTGGCGCACGCTTCTCCATTTGCCGCGGCACGATCGAATCGAAGCCGCGCGGCTGCTGATCGAGCTCGGACTGGGCGACTACGTTCATCGCCGCGCCGCGGACATCTCTGGCGGCGAACAACAGCGCACCGCGATTGCGCGAGCGCTCTTTCAGGAGCCGGAATTGCTCCTCGCCGATGAGCCGGTTTCAAACCTCGATGCGCAACTATGCGCCCGCGTGCTGGAGATTCTGCAACAGCAGGCGCACGGCGAGAACCGCACCGTGATGTGTGTGCTGCACGACGCCGTGCTCGTGGAGCGTTTCGCTGATTACGCGATCAACCTCGATCCCGTTCAGCCAGAGAACTGGCAGGTGCGGAAGGTGAATGCAGCCGGCTGCGTGACGTGATTCGCGAGGAGGCATCGGCCCTCACCCCAGCCCTCTCCCGGCGGGAGAGGGAGTTCCTTCTCCCGGTGGGAGAAGGTTAGGATGAGGGGAAGGGGCAGCGACCGCAGCTGATGCAGCAAACTACAGAACCGAAAACGCCGATACAGCCGCGCCCGCCACAGCCGGATCTCGCGGCCGCGGTCTCGCTGCCGTGGCACCACCGGCTGAACGTGCTGAACGTTTCTCTCGCGGTGTTTCTGCTGATGGTCATCAGCTCGGCCGGCGTCCTCCGCGGCTCCGGCCGCGATCTCGACTACTTCGCCAACACCCGTCGCTTCCTCGCGAACTTTTTCCCACCAGATTTCTCGGTCGCCGGGCAGACAATGATTGGGCTCTGGGAAACTTTCCAGATGGCCGTCATGGCAACAGCCTTCGCCGTCGTGTTGTCGATGCCGATCGCCATCGCCGGCGCGCGCACCCTTTCGCCTCCTTGGCTGGTGTTCATCGCGCGGATGGTGATGAACGGCATCCGCACGATTCCGAGCCTGATCTGGGCGCTCATTGCGGTCGCTATCGTCGGACCAAACACGCTCGCCGGAGTCATCGGGCTGACGTTCTACAGCATCGGTTATCTCGGAAAATTCTTCAGCGACGCGTTCGAATCGGTCGACGTCGATGTCGCGAAAGCATTGCGTGCCCTCGGTGCCCGCACCATTCAGGCGTTCCAGTACGGCCTTTGGCCGCACGCCAAGCCGCTCGTCTGGAGTTATTCGCTCTGGATGCTCGAGTATAACATCCGTTCGGCAGCCATCATCGGCTACGTCGGCGCGGGCGGCGTCGGCCTGCAGCTCTACACCTACCAGGAATATTACCAGTGGGATAAATTCGCCACCGTGCTGCTCTTCATCCTCGCCCTCGTCTCCGTGCTCGACCTGTTAGGCGAACGCGTGCGGAAGCAGATCGCGCCAAGAGCGGTGCGGCCGAGCTGAACGACCTCGAGCCTGTCATGCACTTCAGCCATTGCGAGTGGATCGGAAGGCGAGCGTGGGAGAGGGAGTGAGTGATCGCCGGCGGGTCATCCCGAGGCCGCGCAGACGCCGAGGGACCTCACACAGGCGAGAGAAGCGTTCGCACGATAACGAGCGTCAGACACCGGGACTTGTTCGGGCAGTCTCTTCGAAATTCGGGAAGCAGACGGCCTGTGTGAGGTCCCTCATCGTCTGCGCAATTCGGGATGACCACAGGTGGGTGCGCCCACGTGTCGGAGCACACCGTCCCTCCCCGCCAGTCCACACTCCTGCAAGTTAATGGGAAAACTGCATTACAGGTCTAGAACGTCAGCGACAAGCCACCGTAGTAGTTCCGCCGCGGCGCCGGATCGATGCCATCGTCGCGGACGCGCGCGTAGTAGTCTTCGTTGAACAAATTGTTGATGCCGGCGTTCACGCTCACGATGTCTTTGTAGACCTTCACCTCGGCCGTGAGATCCCACACCACGTACGCAGGCACCGCGCGATCCGGCCGGTTCCCGTCGTCGGAGAAGCTCTGGTCGACAATTGTGCCGAGCATCGCGATCTCCACGCGATCGCCCCAGCGGTAAATCGCGCCGGTGCGCAGGAGGTAATCAGGCGCATACGCCGGCGTGTTGCCTTTGCGCGGACCGCTGACGAATTCCGCGTCCAGCAGCGTGATGTTGCCGTAGAGCGACAGCGAGCCGTACGGAGAAGCAGCTTCCGCAGCCGGTTCTGCCATGCCTTTGCCCGGCGTCGCCGGCGTCAGCGTCCGCCGGGATGATGTCAGCAGCCCGAGCACGTCCAACTCTCCGGAGGCTTCAATGCCGTAATGATGAGCGCCGCCGACATTGCCGAGCGTGCTGCGGCCGCCGGGCAGCGCGACCGTTCCGATCTGATCATCGAAGTCGAGCAGGAATCCGCTCACGTCCCAGGAGACCCACGGCTGCGGTCGCCCACGGAATCCGATCTCATACTGCCAGGCGGTGCTCTCGCGGAGATCCTTCGGGACCAGCGTCGTGCCGCCGGTGGGCACAGCCTGCGTGAAAACCTTCGGACGGTACGACTGCGAAACGTTGCCATAGAGCTCGGTTGCGCTCGCCATCTCGTACGCCACACCGATGCCGAACAGCGGGACAAATTCGTAATCGTCCTCATCTGCGAGTGGCGTGCGGGCGGCCGCCTTGTCGACGTTCACGTTCTCGGTGATGCCTTGCCAGATGTTCTCGAGCCGCACACCCGGCGTGATGGAGAGCGGGCCGAACTTGAAGCGGTTTTCGACGAACAGCGGCAGATACCAGACTTCGCGGTCGCTGTCGTTGCGCAGCAGTCCGTCGCGGTCATTGAATGTCTGCCCTCGCCGATCTTCGCGGGGCGAATCAGTGTGGTAGGCTTGAAACCCGCCGGCGATCGTGTGCGTCCCGCCGAAGAGATCGTAATCGTGCCGCAGCCGAGCCTCGAACCCCTGCGTGTAGAATTCCTGGTGCTCGTTGCTGGTCGTATTCGCTGCCGCACCAGTCGGTCGGGTGCCGAACCCGCCGCCGCGCTGCCGTGAGCTGTAGCGCGAGTAATAACCGCCCCACGCCGTCATCATCAGCTTCGTCGTCTCGGTGAAATCCTTCTCCCAGGCGAGCGAAGCGAAGTAGCGCTCAAGCTCGAAGAGGTCGTAAAGCCGCGATGCCGCGTGGCGGTTTTCAAGGTAGTTCACCGCGTTTGTTCCCGTGGCGAACGTGAGTCCGCCCGGTTCGCCGTGCTGCTCCTCGTATGCCTCCAGCGAGAGAATCCATCGGCTGTCGCTCGTGGCGTCGAGGACGAGCTTTACGTTGCCTGCATTGAGGTTGAACGCGCTGTTGCTCGTGCGGAAGCCGTCCGATTCGCGGTGATTGTAGTAACCGTAGTAGCCGAGGCGCCCGCTCGTCCCATCAACGTAAGTGAAATTCGAAAAGTAATTGTCGCTGCCGAACGTGTTCGTTGTCCCGAACGCGAACGGCCGATCGAGGCGTGGCCGGTGTGTGATGTAATTAAGCGCGCCGCCCGGCTGCGGCCCGTACATGAGCGCCGCACCGCCGCGCAGGAACTCGATCCGGTCGACGGTGTCGAGCGGCGGTGAGTAGTACGCTTCGGGATAGCCGAACTGATCCGCATGGATTGGAATCCCGTCCTTCAGCACCTGCGTGAACTGCGCCCGATGCGGATTGAGCCCGCGGTAGCCGATGCTGATGAGCGGCG
>JACDCC010000387.1 GCA_013694595.1 Chthoniobacterales bacterium | reverse complement strand
AAAGAGACCGCGCAGAACATCCTGGTGCTACGTTTCGCGAACGCGATTTTCGAGCCGCTCTGGAACGCCCGCTACATCGATCACGTCCAAATCACCGCGGCCGAGACGCTGGGCGTCGAAGGTCGTGCCGGTTATTACGAAGGCGCCGGTGCGCTGCGCGACATGGTCCAAAACCATCTGCTGCAGTTGCTTTGCCTCGTCGGGATGGAGCCGCCGACCGATCTCGGCGCCGACAGCGTTCGCGACGAGAAGGTGAAAGTGGTGCGTTCGCTCTACCGGTTCTCCGATGACGAGGTGGCGGTGAATGTCATTCGCGGCCAGTACGCGGAGGGCGCCATCAGCGGCAAAACGGTGCCGGCGTATCGTGCGGAGGAGAAAGTCGACCGAAACTCGAAGACCGAGACTTACGTGGCGCTGCGCCTTGCCGTGGAAAACTGGCGCTGGGCCGGCGTGCCGATCTACATGCGAGTCGGCAAACGCTTGCCGAAGTCGGGCACCGAGATCTCCGTGCACTTCAAACACGCTCCCGGCGTTTTGTTCAACAAGGAGGAGCGTCCGCGCGACGACAATGTGCTCGTGATCCGCATCCAGCCGGACGAGGGCATCTCCCTGCGGATGGATGCGAAGGTCCCCGGCACCAGCTTCCGCATCGAGCCGGTGAAGATGGATTTCCACTACGGAACCTCCTTCGGTAAAGCGAGCCCGGAGGCGTACGAGCGCTTGCTGCTCGATTCGATGAGCGGCGACGCGACGCTTTTCGCTCGCCGGGACGAAGTCGAGCAGGCGTGGGAGTTCGTCGACCGCATCCAGCACGCCTGGCACGAATGCGACGCGCCAGAGCTCTTCGCGTATGCCGCCGGTTCATGGGGACCCGAAGCAGCGGATGACCTCCTGGCGCGCGACGGCCGGGCATGGCGGCGGCTGTGATCGCAGCAATGCCAGGCGCTTCCGTTGCGAGTCTGACCAGAGGTTGGGACTTAACACGCCGATGACCGAGCAACAGACATTCGGGACGGGCATGCCGGTCGCGATCGGCAAGATCGAACGCGAGTTGAAGAAGCTTTGGGAACAGGGCGGCGAGACAATGAGCCGCGCGTCACTCGTTAATCTCGCGGTCTACAGCGAGGCTGCGGGATCACTCGAGCGCAATACGCAGCTGATCTCCGCGATCGCAGAAGATCATGCGTGCCGCGCTCTGGTGATCGCGGCCAACCCCGACGCCGCGGACGACCAGGTCGAGGCCTGGATCTCCGCGCATTGCCACGTCAGTCGCGCCGGCAGCAAGCAGGTCTGCTCGGAACAGATCTCGTTCGCCCTCGGCGGATCGCAGGCGAAGTTGCTGCCGAACATCCTGTTTTCCCACCTGGATTCCGATCTACCGCTCTACCTTTGGTGGCAGGAGGAATTCCGCGAACCGATGGACCCACAACTCTGGCCATGGGTGGATCGGTTGATCTACGACAGCCGATCGTGGAGCGACTTCGGAGCGCAAATGTCGCTGGTGGAACAGGCAAGGGAGAGCGCGAACGAGCGCATCGTCTTGTGCGACCTGAATTGGACACGGCTCGTCCAGCTGCGTCTGGCGTTGGCGCAGTTCTTCGATCCGCCGTCTGGTCAGGATCAGCTCGCGAACATCCAACGCCTCGAGATCTCCTTCGCGCCCGACCATCGTTCGACGGCACTCCTGCTCGCCGGCTGGTTTGCTGCGCAGCTCGGTTGGACTCTGCTGGAAGCAGCGGATGAGACGACGGTTGGTTTTGCCGATTGTGCCGGCGAAGCAGTTCGGCTGCTGCTCGAGGAGAGCGACGGCGAGGCGATCAGTCGGTGCTCAGTGGTCAGTGGGACGGCGGAGTTTCGTGTTACCCACCCCACTGGCGCGGACCTGCTCGAGGTGACGGCGTGCGCGGCTGGGAGTGAGCGCATGCATCAACTGATGCCCGCGGGGCGGAACGATGGTGTCGCGTTGATGCGGGAAGAATTGAGCCGCGGCGGACCACACCGTGTTTACCTGCGCGCGATGAACGCGGTGCGGGAGCTTCTCTGAACCCCTCTTTGCGTTAGCCGCAAAGTTTCGCGATCGAACTAACGGATCACACCAGGATGTCATCCCGAACCGCGCAGACGGTGAGGGACCTCGCGCCCGCTGAACGGCTTCCGAACGCGTGTACGCGCGACGGACGGAACTGGCGGGGGCTGATGAGACAGCGACGTTGGCGGCGACGGAGGGCTTCCAGGCGCGCGTGAGGTCCCTCACCGTCTGCGCGGTTCGGGATGACAACCTGCGGGCGCGCCGAGCCGAAACTAGCTGATGACGGGCAGCGCCGGCTCCGCCTCAGCGGGCGCGTAGACCTGCGGCTGCTTCAACAGCTCGGGATCCTGCAATCGGCCGTCGTAAACCTCTGACCAGGTCTGCTGATTCATCGAGCACATCGGAACCGCTTCCCACTCGCCGTTCCGCTTCACCGCGCCTTTGAACACACAGGAATCGAGCCG
>JACDCC010000370.1 GCA_013694595.1 Chthoniobacterales bacterium | reverse complement strand
TGCCGCGTCCTCGTGGATGGTCAAGCAAAACATCATGCATCTCGCGCAGCAGGCGCAGACACATCGGCAGCCCGCCTCGCAGTCGGGCCACACCGTGATCGAGCGCCGCCACGTAGCGGCTGACCTCGCGCGCATCGTCGAGCGGTACGCCGGGCTGCTCGTCGATTTCGTACAACAGCAAATCCGCCAGCGATGATTGCGTACCCTCAATCTGCGAGGACAGCACTGCCTCCTTTCGCACAAAGCTGTACAGCAGCAGCGAGGCATTGGGGAGCAGCGATGTAATTGCGTCGAGTCGCCCGAGCGCGAGAAGCGCATCGTCAAAACGCCGCCGCAGTGCCGGGGTCCAATCGACGCCTGGTTTCGGCGGAAGCGGAGCCGGGACGAACGCGCGAAACGGCTCTCCCGCGGTAGAGACGGTGACGTATTTGCCGGGCGGCGGCCGACGCATTGCGGTCCTGAACCTGAAATAAGCGGACCGCTTATTTTAAGATAAACGCCTATCCTAAAACAAGATGCGCCGCTAATTTAGGCGGCGAGACAACGGCGGTTGACTCGCGCGTGAAGCTCCGCTTCAGAACGGACTGCAGCAGCGTCGTGAGAATCGCCGCGCGTGACGCTACGGTTTTTCCGCCACCACTTTGCCGTTCTTCATGATGTACACAGGCGTGCCATGCATGCGGGCAATCTTGCGTGCTTGCTTCCCGGCACGACGCAACGAACGGCCGACGGCCTTGGAAAACTCGTTCGGCTTGATTGAAGGGGTCTTAGCTGTCACGGCCATTGTTCAAGCAGTATCGGTAATGAACCCGAGTTATCGTACACGGACCATTTGTCTGCTAACGGACGATAGATCGTCCAGAAGTTGTTCCAGCTGCGCTCAAAACGCCGCAGTACGTCAGCACGAGCAATGTTGTGTCCGCCTTGTCTAACGCGCGCTGCGATCCGCCGCAGCGCAAGTTGCGGCGAATTGAGCTTTAGATAAGCTATCTCGACCTCGTAACCGGCGTGCTTTATGTCGGCGAGCCTTGAGGCGTATCGAACGCCACTCAGCGTGCTTTCTAAAGCGAAACTTTGGCGCACGCGTGTCAGACGATCGAGCTCAGCAAGAAGGACTCTGCCTGCGGCAATCGCTGCATCGTCGGGGTTCAGCGGCGAGAGGCCGGTCGCGATCAGGTCGGCGTTAACAAAGTGGATTACGCCAGCCTCTCTGGGAAGAAAATCGCGCGCGAAGGTCGTTTTGCCGGCACCATTGGGTCCTGCGATGACGATGCATCGCGGCTGCGATTGACGAGCCTTCTTCATCGTGACCTGCGTCGGTCAGCGGCCTCTTCAGGTTCCCCGAACGTAGGACAGTAGCCTCAAGCCGCCTTCTCGATGACCGAGGGTTCGACACGTTCGTGCGCCACCATTCGGTGCGCGTACGTCAAACAGGCTCGGATGTCATCAGCTTCGAGCCAGGGATACGCTTTGAGAATGTCTTCCGCCTGATCGTCCGCCGCCAGCATTGCCAACACGTGCTCCACAGCGAGGCGCCGCCCACGAATGGTCGGCTTGCCGCCAAAGATCGTTGGATCTACGGTGATGCGATCAAGCAATTTCGCCTCGTCCACCGTGCGCCTCCGCATTACTTTGGTGAGGCACTTATCGTGCCAGAAACCGTCGCCGTCCGTATCAGAAAATAGCGGAGCATTGCCAGCCGCCACATCCGCTACTTACCAGCTTTAGGCAACGTGTATTCGACGTTGTTATCGGCGATACGAAACACGCCGTCGCGCTCCATCTCCGTCATCAGTGCGCGCACGGCACCGAGTTCGAACTTCATACCGCGATAACCTCGTCCCGCACAAAGTGAAGGCGGATCATCTTCGGCATCGCACCTTCGTCGAAATGGCATTGAACCGCATCGCGCACACGAGCATGTAGATCGGCTGCGTTATCGGCTTGCGTAAAGATCGCCTCACCCAGCGCGCGTGCCGTTAGCCCACCCTCCAGCGCTTGTTCGACAACAAAGATTACTTCGCTCATCGGACATTCCTTGAACGTTCCTAAGATCGATCTACGGTCCGCTCCTCCGTGCCTGCACAGTGGATTCAGCTGAG
>JACDCC010000203.1 GCA_013694595.1 Chthoniobacterales bacterium | reverse complement strand
TCGATCGCCTTGTTCCGCGAAATCATCACCGCCCAGGTGAAAAGGCCACTGCGGCCCGGGTCGTAGGTGGAAGCCTTCTTCCACATCTGCACAAACGACTCCTGCAAGACATCTTCCGATTCTTTCTGATCCTGGAGGATCTCGTAGACCATCGAGAACAATCCGGGCGCGAATCGACGGTAGAAGCCGGAGAACGCGGCTTCGTCTCCGCCGACCACTCGACGCATTAATTCCAGGTCCGCCGCAGCTTGGTTCAGCTGCTCGGCTGTTGCGGGTTTTCGCTGCCGCAGAGGCGTGGGATCATCAGGAGTTGCAGCTGAGGGACCGGACATGGATCGGGCCCACCCTGCCGTTGACCCAACGATGCGGCAAGTCGCAGTTTTCCCAATGGTAAAATTGAGCACGACGGCAGGTGCAAGCATGAGAATAAGACGTTCACGCGTCGGTCGCAGATGCAGCCCCGGCAAAAGCACTTCCTTTTTGCCACTCATTCGCGCACAACGAGCATGCCGGGTCCGCGACATTCGAATAGCGCCCGTCCAACTCGCTTCCCGAGAGCGAAGTAGAAGCAGACGCTCGCTCTGCCGAGGCCGCTTCCTCACCCCTTTATCAACAATCGAGAAGGTCGCGCCACCCGCGATGTCGAAGCGACGGGCGTCGTGCCACCGCGCTATCAGGTGCACGTGCTGCCGCAAGGCGTCAGAGCAAGTGCAGGTGAACCAATCCATTGGCATTGGCAAATCACTTCCCGGACAGCCGGAAGCGGCGCGCGATGTACATCGCGAGTTTGCAGACGTTGGGCGTTACCTTTCAATGACTGCGCTTTGCCCGCTCTGGATCTATGGGACGACGTCGGCTGTCATGCTCGCCCCGATTCTCTTCACCGACCCGGTGACGGGCCGCACCTTCGTCTCGCAACTCCTGGGCGACCGCGAACCAGAGCATCTGTGAGAGGCAGTTGTTCGCACCGGATCAACACTTCTTCCCGAAGAAGTATAATGACTCGGCTGCTCGTTGATGGTAGAGACCCGTGCGCATTTTCGCGCTCCACGAACTTCGCCTCACTCCGCCGCGTGCTGAATAGCGGGCCATACACGGCGATCGTGCGTGGCGCCGATGATACGACCGGCATCGCACTCGTAGAAGCCTACGACCGCAACGCCGGAAATGGCGCGCAGCTGGCGAACATCAGCACGCGCGGTGTCGTCGAGCGAGACGAGAACGTGCTGATCGGCGGCTTCATCGTCAGTAGTGAGGGTCGCGGCAGCCGCGTGCTCGTCCGCGCCATTGGCCCTTCGACCAAATCTCAGGTGCCAGATGCGCTCGACAATCCTGAACTGGAGCTCTTCCACCGGAACGGCACGGCTGTCGGTTACAACGACAACTGGAAATTCGCCGCGGCGTTCCGAGATCGAGAATAGCGGCGTGGCCCCAACCGACGATGTCGAATCCGCCGTCCTGCTTGACGTGACTCCGGCTCCATACACGGCGATCGTTCGCGGAGTGAACGACACGACCGGCGTCGCGCTGGTGGAAGTCTACAATTTCGACTAGCGGCTGCGACACAGCCGGCAGGAATCTTCTTCGTGCCGCCCGTCCCACGGGCGGCGCGAACTTCCGGCTGACTTTTTGTTGCGACCGGAACTTGCAAGTTCGTCCGGCGCGGAGTTAGAGGTATCCGAACCGCTCCCGCCGGTAACGCGATCTTTCACGAATGAACCGATACCTGCCATTTGCGCTCATCGCTCTTGTCGCAGCCGTGGCGCTCGGCTCCGGGACCGCGATCTACCGGAGCAAAGACGCGCGGATCGAGGCGGACGCCGCTGCGGCCGCAGAGCTTGCCTCGCAGCCGACCAACGGCAAGCCCGGTGCCAAGTCACCGCATATCCGTGGCGCGGCGAAGGCCGCCGTCACGATCGAAGAATTCGCCGACTTCCAGTGCCCGCCCTGCGGGACGTTGTCCGGCGTCCTCAAGAACCTGGAGAAGGCGTACGCAGGGAAGGTGCGCATGGTCTTTCGCCATTACCCGCTGCAGAACCACGTCCACGCGCGCCAGGCCGCACTGACAGCGGAAGCCGCTGGCCTGCAGGGCAAGTTCTGGGAGATGCATGACCTGCTTTACCAACACCGGGCGGCCTGGGCTGCGGCGCCAAGCCTTCGGCCATTCATCGACAGCTACGCACAGTCTCTCGGGCTGGACCTCGCCCGCTTTGCTAACGATCTCGAGGGCGAGCAGACGAAAGCGCGTGTCGCCGCGGATCGCGAGCGCGCTGATTCTCTCGGCGTCGATCGCACGCCGAGCGTTTTCATTAACCAGCGCCCGATCCCGTTCTCATCCTTCGACGAAGCCGGATTGCGCAAAGAGATCGACGCACTTCTCAATGTCCAAACGCCGCAATAAAGGTCGCCCACGTGAGCATCAGTCCGCGCGAACCATCGTGCCGGAAGCGACCGGCCGCCCTCGTGCTCACACCATCCTCTACGCCATCGCGATGCTGCTCGCGCTCGTCGGCCTGGCCGATGCCACTTATCTGACCGCGAGTCACCTCGCGGGCGAAACTGCCGCCTGCATCGCCGCCGCTGGTTGCTCGGATGTGCTGGGCAGCTCGTACGCCAAGCTCGGCGGCGTGCCGCTTGCCGGCCTTGGAGCACTCGCTTACTTCGGCGCTTTCAGCGCCGCGACACTCGCTGCGTTCGGGTACGCCCGCGCCCGCAAATTCCTCGTCGCGATCGTCGCGATGATGTTCCTTACCACCCTCTGGCTGCTCTATGTGATGAGCTTCGTGCTGAAGGCGTATTGCGACTACTGCCTCCTCTCGGCGGCGCTCACCTTCGCGCTCGCCGGGATCGTAATCGTGACGCCACCGCGGAAAGCTGAGCGGTAGGATCCGCCGGTAACCAACGTTACCACCGGCGCTTCAGCTACCGAACCGCTGCTCAATCTGCTCCCGCTGCTGGGCAAGCTCCGGCGGCAGGTTCGGCTCGATCGTTCTGAAGAACTTCTGCTGACTCCCGAGCTCTTCCTTCCACTCGTCGGGTTTCACCGACAAGAGTTCCCGGAGCGTCTCGGCTGAGACCTCCGCCATTCCTGCGAGGTCGAGATCTTCCGCCCGCGGCACAAAGCCGATGGGCGACTCGGTCGCGCCGCCACGGCCCTCGCAGCGATCGATCATCCACTTCAAAACGCGCATGTTGTCGCCGAAGCCTGGCCAGAGGAATTTTCCGTCCGCCCCTTTACGGAACCAGTTCACGTGAAAGACCAAAGGCGGATTCGTTAGGCGCGGCCCGATCTTCAGCCAGTGCTTGAAGTATTCACCCATGTTGTAGCCGCAGAATGGCAGCATCGCCATCGGGTCGCGCCGCACCTGCCCGACCGCCCCCGTCGCAGCCGCCGTCGTTTCCGAGGCCATCGTTGCGCCTGCGTAGACACCGTGGTCCCAGTCAAACGCTTGAAAGACGAGCGGCATCGTGTCGCTGCGTCGCCCGCCGAAAATGATCGCACTAATCGGCACGCCTTCGCCTTTTTCCACGTCAGGATCGAGGACTGGATTATTGCGCATCGGGACCGCGAAGCGGCTGTTCGGATGCGCCGCTTTGTCCTTTGAGTTCGGCGTCCAATCGTTGCCGCGCCAGTCGATTGCGTGCGCCGGCGGCTCCCCATCTTTGCCTTCCCACCAGACGTCGCCGTCATCCGTTTGTGCGACATTGGTATAAATCGTGTCGCGCTGAATCGACTTCATCGCGTTGGGGTTCGACTTGTAGCTCGTGCCCGGCACCACGCCGAAGTAGCCGTTTTCCGGGTTTACCGCATAGAGGCGTCCGTCGTCACCGATCTGCATCCAGGCGATGTCATCGCCGATCGTGGTGACTTTCCATCCTTTGAATCGATCGGGCGGAATCAGCATCGCGAAATTCGTCTTCCCGCACGCGCTTGGGAACGCTGCCGCCACATAATGCTTTTGCCCTTCCGGCGATTCGACGCCGAGGATCAGCATGTGCTCGGCGAGCCAGCCTTGCTTGCGCGCGAGGTAAGAGCCGATCCGCAGCGCGAGGCACTTCTTGCTCAGCAGCACGTTCCCGCCGTAGCCGGAGCCAACCGATATGATCGCATTGTCCTGCGGGAAATGGCAGATCAGCCGCCGGTCCGGGTTCACGTCCAATAACGAGTGCACGCCGCGATTCCATTCGCCGTTCTCCGTGGACTCGAGCCGCTGCACTGCGACCGTGCCCATCCGCGTCATGATCCGCATACTGAGTACCACGTAGATCGAGTCGGTGATCTCAAATCCAACCTTTGCCAACGGCGAATCAGGTGGCCCCATGATGTAAGGGATCACGAACATCGTCCGCCCCTTCATCGCGCCTTTCAGCATCTCGTTCAGCTGCTGGTATGTCTCGGCCGGGTCTCGCCAGATGTTCGTCGGCCCCGCTTCTTCCTTGGTCGGTGTGCAGATGAGCGTGAACTGCTCCACCCGCGCGACGTCGTTCGGGTTCGACCGATGCAGATAGGAGCCCGGCACCTTTTGCTCGTTTAGCTTCGTGACGATCCCCTGGCGCTGCGCTTCCTCGAGCAGATACGCGTTCTCCTTTTCCGAGCCGTCGCACCAGAAAACGTTCTCCGGCTGGCAGAGCTGCACGACTTCCTGCACCCAATCCAGCACCTCCTGGTTCGAAGGCTGATTGTC
>JACDCC010000349.1 GCA_013694595.1 Chthoniobacterales bacterium | reverse complement strand
GGAGCATGTTGGCGACGCCTGGGCTGATCAGGGGTGTCGAGTTTTCGGAACGGCTGCGCATCGATCGGCTCTATCGTTGAAGCGCGCTGCCTGCTCCGCAACCTGCGCTGCACCGACGGAGGCGATGTCTTGTAGCCGGAAGCTGATTCCTCCAGCATCAGGCGTATGAAGCGTCTTCTACACACGTGCACCGCATGAACTCCCGTGGTTCTGATGACCGCTTCGGAGCGATTACCTTCTATCGCACCGTTCTTCGCGACCATACGTCAGGCTGGTGGATGGGAGTTCCGCTGCTCGTGGCGCTGGTGGTTCTTGCGGTTTTTCGTTCCCACCTCGGCACGCGGCTGGACAGCTTCACGATCGATGAGCCTTACCACATCGTCGCCGGTACTTCGTATGTCCGGACAGGCGATTTCCGGCTGAACCCTGAGCATCCGCCGCTGATGAAGCTGTGGCTCGGCGCGTCGATGGCGGAAAATTTTAAGCTTCGGCCATTCCAGCCGCTCAACGAAAAGGTCGAAGAGCGCGATTTCACTGAAGAAACGGTCTTCTACGATAACGACGCTGCTGCGGTGCAGGCGCGCGCGCGCTGGAGCCTGTGGCTATTCCACGCACTGCTCCTCCTCGTTTTAGGTCTGTTGCTTTGGCGCGCGGCGGGACTCGCCTGGGCCGCAGGTGCTCTCGCCTACCTGGCGCTGGAGCCTACGGTCGGTGCGCATTTCCCGGTGGCGATGACAGATCTGCCGCTGGCGTTATGCCTCGGCATCACAGTGACGGCGGCCGCCTTGGCGATCTCGACGTGGCGGTGGCGATGGATGATCGTCTTCGGCGTCACCATCGGCCTGGCGCTCGGCAGCAAGCATTCCGCTCTGCCGGGGCTGCTTGGAGTCGCCACCATCGGATGCATCGCAGCTGTGCGCTCCGGCTGGCGGAGCGGGGTCGGGGTTGTCGCTGGTCGGGTGGGGAAACTCGCGGCCGCAGGACTGATCGGATGGATCTTGCTGTGGGCGCAATATGGCGGGCGCTTCCATGCTTCAGCCGATGGCTCCGACCCATTCAACTCGCCCCTCTCGCAAAAAATCGCCGACCTTAAGAGTGGCTCGAAAAGCATACTCACCGTCGCCGACAAATGGCGCCTGTTACCGCGCTCATACTTGTGGGGCTTGGCAGACACAGTTCGCACCGGCGTCGAGGGACGTAATTTGCACCACCTCTTCTTCGGAAAATGGTACAGAGGACCTGCACCGAAGCTCTACTGGCCCGCGACGATCGCTGCGAAAGTGCCTCTCTTCCTGCTCGCGCTCTGCTTGCTCGGTGCGGCGGCGCTTTGGCGCGCACCGCTCCCCCGCGAAGCGCGCTTCCTTCTACTGTGCGCCGCGGCGGCGGCTGGCGCGCATCTGATCGCGTTGTTCTTCTCGAAAGGAACGTGGGGGGGTGTTCGCCACGCGCTCCCGCTCCTTCTTCTGCTGTCACTGCTCGCGGGCGCCGCCGTCTGGCGTGCATGGCAGCTCCGGAGTCGCGCTCTCGGCGTTGCCTGCGCCGCCTGCTGGGTGCTTGCGCTCGGAACGACGATCCGCGAGCCGCGCCTATGGGAATACCACAACCAACTGGCGGGAGGCACCGCGGACGCATACCGGATGTTCATGAATGAAGGCTTGGACCTGGGCCAGCGCTACGGTGAGTTCAAGACGCTCTACGACACCGTCATCCAGCCATCCGGGAAACCGTTCTACAGCGCCTACTGGTTCATGGAAGAGCAAGCCAAGGCAGATCGCGTCCACTATTCAAGGTTCTGCGCCACTCTTGATGACTCGAATACGGAAGGCATCTTCGATGGCTATTTCATGGTGGGAATGAACAGATTTGTCGCTGTCCCTCATGAGCACTGGGATCCCGCGATTTTCGATGGCCTCGAAACGGTCGCGCGAATCGGGCAGGTGAAGGTCCTCCGCGGACGCTGGGTTGCGCCGATCGCGCGCGCCCACAGTCTCGGCGGACTCGTACTCGAAGCGATCTACAAGAATCCGGCACCGAACTGGGAGCTAATCGCGGAGAAACTCGCAGAGATCCTGAAGGTCACGCCGTGGAGTGAAGGCACCGCCATTCTGCTCGGGAACGCCTCGCTCAAACTCGATCGTCGTGAAGCCGCCATTGGCGCGTATGAACACGCGCTGCGAGAGATGGAAACCATTGATCCCGCGCAGCCGGACGTCGTGCGACAGATCGCCCGGTTGCGAGCCGGGGAGCCGACGGCGGAAGTCCAGCCGCTGCGCAGCGCCTTTCTCGAGTAGCTGCCACGCCGGTGCCGACTTTCGCTCGCGCAGTTCGCTTTCCTCGACGCGGTAGGCTTTTGGCACGGTCGGGCATTGCTCGGCCGTATGGTTGGGGCGCGCTGCGACGAGTCTTGTCGCCGGAGGCTGAATCCGTCAGCATCTTGAGATGAAGCGTCTTGTTCTGCTCGCCTGCCTCGCTTTGCCTGTGTCGTTGTTTGCGGAGGGCGGATTGCCTAACCAGCCCTACATCTATGTTGAGGGAAAATCCGAAATCGAGCGGATGGCTGACATGGTCACGCTCCGCTTCGAGATGGTTGCTCGGAACCCTGATCAGACAAAGGCGAACCAGGAGGTCCAGACGAAGGCGGGCCAGATATTATCTCTGCTAAATGACAGAAAAATCGCGCAGGGCGATGTCGTCGCGGAGGATCTCAAATCGGAGCCGCAATACGAAGACGAGGAATCTTCGTCGAGCAGACGGGGCAAGATCATCGGTTATATCGTGACGAGATCATTCGAGGCCAAAGTTCGCGATGTCACCACGTTCCCAAAGCTCGTCGACGAATTGCTTGCACTGGGCGGTGTGGAATTCTCCGCGATCGATGGCGGGCTCTCGAACGAGAAGCAAATGGAGGACGATGCCTTTCAGAAGGCATTGTCTGATGCACGAACAAGAGCGGAGAAAACGCTCGCGACGGCCGGCATGAAGATCGACTCCGTGTTCGCCGTATCGCCGGTGCCATTCCCGGAAATTCGGCAGAAAATACTCGGAGGTCACGAGGCATACGGCGCCGCCACCGCCGAAAGAATAGTGGCGCCGGATCCGATGCGGTATCGGCTCGCACCTGTTTCAGTAACTCAGAGCGTTCACCTCATTTATTTGATCTCGCCCGCGAAGTAGCAACGCTCCACCCGCCGACGCAACTCACCGAGTCGTGAGTTGACTAGAAGTGGTTTCGAAATTCGAATCACCCTCACCCGCCTCTCCCAAGGGGAGAGGGAGTCCCTTCTCCCTCGGGGAGAAGGTAAGGATGAGGGGCTCTCCGGACCTCCATCTTCGTGCGCACCGCCTTTTTGAAACCACTTCTAGATGGGTGGCGGCAAGCTAAATGAGACGACCTCGCCGGCAGCGCGATGGTTTGTCCAGAATTTGTCCCCTTCGAAGGCCAGCGAGCGACACGCAAAAGGAACCGCGGCGAGGTCGCTGATGGCGGGCGTTTCCTTGCGCAAGTCGACGCGCGCGATGCTCCAGCTTTCGCTGTTCTCCTCCGTGCCCCGCAGCACGTAGAGCATTCCATCGGCGAACGTGTGGCCACAGATCTCAGCGCCTATGTCGATCGTCCGCGAAATTGTCCCGGAGTCATCCAGCCGATGGATTTGCCCTTTGTACCATCGGCTCAGGTAGAGCGAGCTGCCGTCAAAGCTCAGGTACGAGCCAGCGAACTCCGGGCACGCGAACAGTCTAACGAACCGGCCGCCTGGCGTGTAACGATAAACATAACGGTCATCGTTCAGCCCTTTCCCGATGGTCAGGCGCCAGCCGTCGTTCGTTAACACTGCGGCCCAGACAAGACCCGGCGGATCGATCTCCTCGACGACTTCCAACGATCGCGCGTCGACCTTCAAGTAAGTGCCGAGATCGCGCGAGCTGATCCAGAGATGCTCGCCATCGCACGCAAGCGACTGCGGAGTGACGAACGGCGCCGGGCGGCGCGTCAGTTCTGTGATGTTGATCATGCGGCAATCTTGTGCGCGAACCACCCACAAGTCGAGGTAACGCGTTTCGCCTCCGCGACCCCCGCTCTGCGCGCGAGGAGTTTCCACTACGCAGGATTGTATTGCTTCCGGCGGCGCTCCGGAAATACTGCGCCGGTTGAAACAGGACCACCGGTGCAGTTAGCTTCCGCCGCCTTGAAGCGCCTGTTTCTCATCCTCGTGCTGGTGGTGATCGCCGGCGTGTCCGGCGGTTATCTTTACTGGACGTGGAAACGGCCGCTTCCGCCGCGCGGCGGAGTGTACTATTTCCAGCGCGCCGAGCTGCCAGTGCCCTCGTTCCGGCAGGGCGACGACAAATGGCGCGCGGATGCGCTCGGCGGGGTCCCTGAGAACGGCACGCTGGGTAGTGCGGGCTGCGCCGTCGCGGCGGCCGCGATGGTCTTCCAGTCGTATGGCATCGACATCGATCCGCAGCAGTTGAACTGGTTTCTGACGGAGACCGGCGGATACACCGAGCAAGGCTGGCTTTACTGGGAACGTGCCGCCTGGTGGGCCCCCGATCGTGTCCGGCACGTCTACGAAGACTTGCCTTCCTACCAACTGATCGACTCGAATCTCGCGCGCGGGAATCCCGTGATCGTGCGCGTGCGCTACAGCAGCGGCATCACGCATTTCGTCGTCATTGCGGGCAAGCAGGGGTTCG
>JACDCC010000196.1 GCA_013694595.1 Chthoniobacterales bacterium | reverse complement strand
CCTTTGCCTTCTTTGAGTGTTCCGTCCCAAGCTGCGGTTCCGATTCGTGCTGGCATAATGATGTTCTGTCGTTGATGACTGCGTCACATGCAATGGCGGCCGCATTTCCGCCCTGTGTGAAGCGCTAACTCTGCTTGCGCTCGAACTCGGTGAGATAACCGACGAACGCGCGCCGATGTTCCTGTTCGTCGCCCAGCAAGGTAACTGCAAGGTCCTGGGTAACCGGGTCAATCTGGTCGCAAAGCTTAATGATCCGCTCGTAGCCTTCGATGGCGGAATCTTCGGCGGCGATGACGCCTTTAATCACGGTGATAAGATCGGTCGAATCTTCGGGCGGCTGCATGTAAGACTGCTCGCGCGGCAGCTCCATCGAGCCGGGGACGCGGCCGCCGAGCACTTTGATGCGCTTGGCGAGCATGTTCGCGTGGCCGAGCTCTTCCTGAATGTCGGCTGCGAGCGATTTCTTGATTTCTTCCGCGCGGACGCCGTCGAGATCGACTGAGTTCGCGAGATAATTCTGCACCGTCTCGAGCTCGCCGGCGTAGGCACGCTTCAGTTCACCGATGATGCTTTCACGTTTGTCGTTGTCCATGGCACTTAGTGTTCGCGCGCGGGCGGCGGAGTGGATTTCGTTGTTCCGTTACGCAGCCCTGCGGCGCGCGCAAGCGCCGTAGCGCGGCGCTAGAAAGGGACGAGCTCGACGCGGCGGTTTTTGGCGCGGCCTTCTTCGGTGGAGTTCGGCGCCACGGGGGCGGCGAACGACGCACCGAACGGCTGGAGACGCGCAGGCGCGACGCGGTATTGGCCGGTCAATGCCGCCACCACCGCTGCGGCGCGCCGCTGCGATAGATCGCGATTCGACTCAAGGCTGCCGACGTTGTCCGTGTGCCCCGTCACCACAAGTTTCAACGCCGCGTCCTGCTCGAGCAGTTTCGCGATCTCCTGCAACGCAGGCGTCGATTCGGGTTTGAGGTCGGTCTTGTTGAAATCGAAGAGGATTCCATAAAGCGCGACGCGTCCGGCTTTCGACAGGCTGGATGACATCTCGCTCGCAGTCACCGTCACCATTCGCTGCGCGCGCGGCTTCGTTTCAATGATGTCGACACGAACGCCGGTGCGATCTTTCGGCACGACGTCGACGTTCGACTCTGCGGCGTTCACTGCTGCGTAGACGGTGAGATAGACGTCGCCTTCCGGCCGCGTGAGCTTCGCCGCCAGATAGCGCGCTTCTTTGTTCATGCGCATGAACGCACTGGCGGGATCGCTCGCGGATTTGTAGATCGACTCGACGAAGCGGTCGTAGCCGTCGTCGAGCTCTTGCTCTTTGCCGTTGCCCTGAAACAACACCTCCACCTCGCCGCGACTGCGGAGTTCTTCCTCATACGCGCGAACAGCTTCGAGGGTGGAGACGTCCTTCGGCAGGACATAAACGAAGGTGGTCTGCGCGCCTTCCACGTTTTGCGTCTTGAACGGGTTCAGCTTGCCGGCGTCGTAATCGAACGTGACTCGCTCGAGCGCGATCTTGTGTTCGGCGAACGCCTTCTTCGCATAATGCGCGATGTAAGAGCCTTCGAATCGCTGCAGCAGCGGATGATCCTTGCTCCCGGCGATGTCTTTCTCCGGTTTCGCTTTCGTCTGAGCCACAGCGGCGTCTACGCCGGCGAACGCGGCAGCACAGAGAAGGACCGCGACGAGTCGATGCTTGATCATTCCTCCATGAGTGGAATCACTCCACGGAAGTAAAGTGAAAACCTCCTCTTCGCTACAGTCCCTGCCGCGCGGGCCAGCTACTCGTAGCGCAACGCGATCACCGGGTTCACGCGGGTGGCTTTGCGCGCCGGGATGTAATTGGCGATCAACGCGACGATGATGAGCAGCGCGGAGACAGCAATGAACGTCACCGCATCTGTCGCGCCGACGCCGAACAGAAAGCTTTGCATGACGCGGGTGAGACCAATCGACGCGACGACACCAATCCCGATGCCGATCATCGTCAGCAGCATTCCGTTGCCGACAACCAGGCGCATGATGTCGGCACGCGTGGCACCGAGCGCCATGCGAATGCCAACTTCGTGTGTGCGCTGCGTGGCCGAGTAATTCATCACGCCGTAAAGTCCGACGGAGGCGAGCACGAGCGCGACGGCGGCGAAGATCGTCAACAACAGCGTGTTGAAACGCGGCCGCGCGATTGATTTCGCCACCACCTGCTTGAGCGTGCGGACATCGGCGATCGGCTGCTCGGGGTCGATGGCGCGGATCTCCTTTTGCACCGCTGCACCGAAGCGCGCCGCATCGCCTGAGGTGCGCACGACCAGCGCCATCCCAGAATATGGCTCGCGTGGATGCGACCAGTAGATGGCGGGTTCCGGTTCCTTGTTCAGCGCCCCTTCGCGGATGTCGCCGACTACGCCGACGATCTCGTCGGGCCCGCTCCCGTCCCACGAAACCTCGATTTGCTTCCCGACAGGGTCGACATTTGGGAAATAGCGCTTCGCCAAAGTCTCGTTGATCAGAAGCACTCGCATTTCCTTCACGTCGCGTTCATTGAGCAACCGCCCTTTGAGCAGCGGGATACCCATCGCCTGGAAGTACGTCGGCGTGATCACGCGCACCTCCACGCCAGGTTCCTCGCCTGCTTTGGGCGCAGGCTGGCCGACGATCTTGAAGCCGTCCCTCGAGGCAAGTCCGGTGAGCGGCAGGTAGCTGATCGCGCCGACTGCCTGAACACCTGGCAAGGACGCGATGCGCGCCTCGGCCTGCTTGAAGAAATCGACGATGTGGTGCGGCTCCGGGTACTTCTTCTTCGGCAGCTGCGCGCGCATTGTCAGCACGTTCTCGGGGTTGAAGCCCGTTTCCACCGATTGCAGCTGCATGAAGCTGCGGATCATCAGCCCGGCGCCGATCAGGAGGATGAGGGCGAGTGCCACTTCGGTGACGACAAAGACATTGCGCAGCGTTCGGCTGCGGGCGCCCGTTGATCCGCGCGAGCCTTCCTTCAACGCGTCGTTCAGATCCGGACGCGAGGCCTGCAGCGCCGGGATCATTCCAAAGAGCACGCCCGTCAGCAGCGAGATGCCGAAGGTGAAGGCGAGGACGCGCAGATCGATCGAGATCTCGTTCAGGCGCGGGATGTTGTCCGGCCCGAAACCAATCAGAAGCTGAATGCCCCAGTAGGCGAGGAGCACGCCGAGCACGCCACCCATCAGCGCGAGCAGCACGCTCTCGGTGAGCATTTGCCTAACGAGACGCATCCGCCCGGCGCCGAGGGCGGCGCGGAGGGCGAGCTCCTTTTGCCGAGCCGCGGCCCGGGAGAGCAGAAGGTTCGCGACATTCGCGCACGCGATTAGGAGCACGAACGCAACCGCGGCGAACAACACGAGGAGGATCGGGCGAATTTCGCCGACGATCTGCTCGTGCATCGGGAGGACGTTGACGCCCCAGCCGGTGTTGAATTTCGGGAGTGCCTGCTCGAGCTGCTTCGCGATCCCGGTGAGCTCGGCTTGCGCCTGCTGAACGCTCACGCCGGGTTTGAGCCGGCCGACGACGCGCAGAAAACGCCCAGTCGTGGCGCGATAATCGATCGCGGGGTCGAGCGGGTAGGGGACCCAGGCTTTCACCTGGTTGTCGAGGAAATGGAAGCCTGGCGGCATCACGCCGACGACGGTGCGCGGCCGTCCAGAGATGGTCACCTGCTGGCCGACGATCGCGGGATTCGCTCCGAAGCGGTTTTGCCAGAGCTGGTGGCTGATGATGATTACGAGATCATTCCCGACCTTGTTCTCCTCGGCTATAAAGAAGCGACCGGTGAACGGCTGCACGCCGAGCGCGGAGAAGAAGCCGTCGCTCACGAGCTGCGCTTTGATCTCTTCCGGCTCGCCAGTCCCGCCAGTCAGGTTCACGCGTTGATCGGCCACCGCAGCCATGTGCTCGAAGGACGTGCTCTGCTTCTGCCAATCGAGGAAGTTGCCCGGCGAGACGACATTCTGCATGCTCGTCCCGGTGACATTCCGCTCCCAAATCATCACGATCTTGTCGGGGTTTGCGTAGGAGAGCGATCGCAGCAGCACGCCATTGATCACGCTGAAGATCGCGGTGTTCGCGCCAATGCCGAGCGCGAGCGCGATCACTGCGGTGATCGTAAACCCCGGCTTCTTCAGCAGCGACCGCATGCCATAGCGCAGATCCATGAGGAAGGTTTCAACGCCGAAGCCGATCCGGCTCGCTCGCACCTCTTCCTTCACCTGTTCGACTCCGCCCACTTCAACCAACGCCGCGCGGCGCGCGTCCTGTTCGTTCATGCCTTCTTTCATTTTGGCCTCCGTTAGCATTTCCACGTAGGAGCTGACCTCCTCCGTCAGCTCGCGATCGATCTGCGTTTTGTGAGTCGTGTTGTGGAGGAGACTTGCAGCTCGTGAAATTAGTTTGGTCATTCCTCTTCCCCCGTTGTCATGTCGAGCGAAGCCGAGACATCTCTCGCGATGTGGGCTGGCGAGAGATCCTTCACTGCGTTCCGGATGACAGTCATCGGTGCGGTGTGCCGCGGTTTAACCGGCGCGCAGAGCGCTGGTCATTGCCATGGAGATGCGGTGCCAATCCTCCGTCTCGGTCTCGAGCTGGCGTCGTCCGGCTTTTGTTAGGCTGTAGTACTTCGCCCGACGCTTGTTCTCCGATTCGCCCCATTCGGACTTGAGCCAGCCGGCTTCCTCCATCCGGTGCAGCGCCGGGAAGAGCGAGCCGGGCTTCACGTCGAACGTGCCGTTCGTGATCTGGCTGATGCGATTCGAAACGCCGAGGCCGTGGAGCGACTGAGGAGAGAGCGCCTTCAGCACCAACAAGTCGAGAGTTCCCTGGAGGAGATCAGCTTTGGATTGCTCGTCACGTGTGCTCATATAGATAATCTGCATGAGCAGAATGGGGAGTCTCCTATAGACTGTCAATAGGAGAAATTTGCTTTTCTATCGGGCGGCGCCATCGCGGCACTCAGGCCGCTCCCACATGGGTGTCGTCGCTACCTAGTCGGCGCGCAACGCCTGCACCGGATTCAGCAGCGTTGCCTTCCGCGCCGGGAAGAGACACGCGAGCAGCGCAGCCAGCCCGAGAACTCCCGCCGTCGCAGCGAGCAGGAGCGGGTTATGCGGGGAGACTTCGTACAACATCGCGGTGAGCAATCGCCCGAGCGCGAGCGTGGCGGCGATGCCGGCGATGAGACCAAACACGACTGGCATCATCCCTTGCTTTAGGACCAGACGCAGGACGTCGGCGGTTTGCGCGCCAAGCGCCATGCGGACGCCGATCTCACCGGTGCGTTGCTCGACCGTGTAAGCGACCGCGCCGTAGATGCCGACCGTTGCCAGCAGCAGAGCCACCGCCGCGAAGATGCCGAGCAATGTCATCATCAAGCGTGCCTGGCCGAGCGCTTGCGCGACGACAGCGTCCATCGCCTGCGGCTGGATCAGCGCGAGCCCGGGATCGATCGTTTTCAGCGCCGCCTGCACCTGCTTGGTGACGGCCTCGGGTGACATCCGGCTCCGGACTGTCACAGAGACAAACGGAAAGTTTTCCTGCGCCCAGGGACGGTAGAATTCCATCTCGTTGCGCTCAGCGAGCTGCACGGAGCGGATGTCTGCGACGATGCCGACGATCTCGACCGGCACGCTGCCGCTCGTGACGAGCAGCGTTTTGCCGATCGGATTCTCGTCGCCGAACACCGTCTTTGCGCCCGTTTGGCTGATGATGGCGACATTCGGGCGATCGGCGATGTCGTGTTCGGTAAAGTCGCGGCCGGCGAGGAGCGGGATGCCCCAGGTGCGAAACCAGCCAGGCGTGATGTCGTGCGACGGAGCTCCGCGCCGCTGCGCCACAGGCGGCACCTCGCGATCACCGCGCGTGTAGAGCGTTGCACCGCCGCCATTTGCGAGTGGCACATTGCTGCTGACCGAGACGTTCTCGAATCCGGGGATCGTCTGCAGCGCGGTCAGTGTCTGCTCGGCAAAACGGGTGCGCGCCCCTTGATCCGGGTATTGCGCCTGCGGGAGGGTGATGCCCGCGACCCAGAGGTTTGTAGGATTGAATCCCGGCTCCTGTTGACTCAAGCGGATGAAGCTGACGATGAGCAGCGCGGCGCCGGCTAGGAGCGTGACGGAGAGCGCGACCTGCGCGCCGACGAGGATCTTGCGGAAACGCTGTTGGCGCACGCTGCCGCTGGAGCCGCGTCCGCCTTCTTTCAGACCGTCCACGAGATCGGCGCGCGAGCTTTGCCACGCCGGAACAACCCCATGATGAGCCCGGTCAGCAGCGAGAGGCCGAGCGTGAAGCCGAGCACCGGAACCGACAGCGCGGCGCTGGCGTTCGCCTCGAGCGGGAGGATGTTTGCGGCGGCTTTCGGGATTAGCGGGACCAAGACCCACGCGAGCAGCACGCCGAGAAGGCCGGCAAATGCGCTGACGAGCAGGCTCTCGAGAACGAACAGCCGCAGGACGCTCGTGCGCGACGCGCCGATCGCCATCCGCAGCGCAATCTCACGCCGGCGCCCGCTGAAGCGCACGAGGAGCAGGTTAGCGACGTTGCTGCAGGCGATCAGCAACACGAAACCGACGGCACCAAGCATGGTGAGAAAGGCCGGGCGAAGATCGCCGCCTACGTCTTCCGGCAGTGGCTTGAAGAACGTCGTCGACTCGGCGTCGATCTTCTCCGGGTATTGCGTGCGGTAGCTTTGTTCCATCGGCCCGAGCGCAGCGCGCGCCTGGTCATAGCTGATCCCGGGCTTCAGCCGGCCAACAACGCGCAGGAACGCGGTGCCGCGCATCATCCGCTCGTGCGAGAACCCGGGGATCACCAACGGCTTGGTGGTCCAGACCTCCGCATTCGGGCCCGACCAGAGGACCGGCATCTTCGGGATCACACCGACGACCGTGTGCGCCGTGCCGTCCAGAGTAATGATGCGGCCGATGATGTTCGGATCGCTGCCGGTGCGGTTCTTCCAAAACGCTTCAGTGACGATCGCAACGTCCGCCCGTTCCTCTTCCTCCGACAGGAACGTGCGACCGCGAGTGGGGCGAACGCCCAGCACATCGAAGTAGTTCGAACTGACGCGAAAGATCGGCATCTGCACCGGATCTCCGAGATTCGTGAGGGTGGCGCCGCTGAAGTTCTCTGCGGCCAAACCGGAGAAGATCGTCTGCCCGTCGCGCATGTGCATGAAGCGCGGCCCGCCGAGCGGGTACTCGGCAGCCGGGTTCTGTTTCGGCGCGCTGTAGACGTGGAGCACTCGTTCGGGCTGGGCGAACGGCAGCCCGCGGAGGAAAAGATCGTTGATGAGGCTGAAGATCGCGGTGTTGAGCCCGATGCCGAGCGCGAGCGTGAGCACGGCGAGCGCGGTGAAGCCCGGCGTCTTGCGCAGCTGGCGCAGAGCGAAGCGAAAGTCAGTCATCATAATGGGGGGAACCTCCGGGCTGAGCGCATGCGCGCCGGTTGTGACCTGCCAGAATGAGATGCAGCTCGTCGCAAAACCAGATTCAACTTTCTTCGGCGCTGTGCCGTCCCGAGAAGAAGACGCCGCCGAACTGCGATTTTATCTGCCGGGGGTTCGAAGGCGTCGGTCGGTAGCGATCTCCCGGCGTAGAGGGCCAGCGGGCCGTCGCTCCACTCCAACTTGACAGCCTGTGTCGGCGTGTCGTTAGCCTGCGGAGGTCCGGGCCACCGTCTCGCGGAGAGCCGTCGCTTCCTCGAGAACAGCGTGGAGAGGCTCCATGAGCGAAGCTGCCAGCGGCTGCAATGCAGCGAGAGGCGAGGAGGCGTGTTCATCCTGATCACCCAGCCCGGAGTCCTTCAGCTCACGCAGTCGCATGTTGATCAGGTCGCGGATTTCGGCGGCGTTATTGACGCCGCGAAAACGGACACCGTGCATGTTCTCGTCGCCGGATTTCTCCTTCTTCTGCGCGCCTCCGCCCGCGGTATCGACGCGCAGATCAGCGATCCCAAGGAGGCGCTGGATCGGACCTTGCGAGACGGAGATGTTCTGGATGTTTGCGAAGGTGATCGTCATCTCTCGCACCCGCATGACTCCTTCACGCACGCGCAGGCTTCGATTTGTGACCAGGTACCAGCGTTTCTCAAAATCGAGCCGCACGAGAGCGAGGGCGAAGAGTCGTTGCAGAATCACGATGGCAACGATCAACACCGGCGCCCGAAAGAGGAACGCCTGCGGAATCGCCCGGTCAAACGCGCGGCTCATCGGGCCGATCATGGGGAGCACCTCCATCGGCACCACCACGGCCACGGCGATGATCGTGCGGAGCACCCACTGCACGAGCAAGTAGCGATAGTAATTCGGTGCCGCAAGGAACAGTCGCGTGGTGGTCTCGTCGCCCGGCGGCGGCTCCGGGTTCGCGGGAATGCGCAACAGCCGCTCGGTCCCGTCGCGGAAGGCCTTATACATCGAGGGAAGGCGAGCGTGGGGAACGTGCGGCGTTCCGATCCTCGAGCAGCTCGCGCGTGCGGCGGAGCTCATCCCGGATGCTGAGCAGCAGGCTGACCGCGTCATCATTCGCATTCGACGTGCCGGCTTCAACCGTCTGGGACGAAGGAACAGGGAGCGCGCTGCCGCTCTTGGTGCCCCGCATGCGCGTGTAGAGGAAATCGCGAATCGCTTCGAACTCCTTGAAGCCTTCGATGACCAGCTCGGCGCCGGCGGATCCGGAGGCGGTCTGAATCTGGATGTCAGCGAGGCCGAGCCAGCGCTGGATCATTCCGGATTGCAGATGGATATCCTGAATGCGCGCGTAGGTGAGGTTCACCTCACGGCGAAACAGGATCCCGACCCGCATGTGAATGCCTTCCTGGTCAAAACGATAGCGCAACGTCCGGTAGCGAAAGAAAAACAGCGGCAGCATCACGACGATGAAGGGGCCGGAAAGCACTGCGCGAATCAGATACAACGTCCAGAGTGATGGATCCGGGCGCTCAAGAGCGAAGATTTGTTGCTCCGAAGCGGTGGCAGCCATGCTTCCGCGAGTAACTACGCGTCAGCCGCGCGTCGAGCACAAACTTCGCATTCGCGCCTGCAGGGCAGGGACATCGCGCTGCGATGTCCGCCGCGTGTCGGAGCGCCGCTCTACCCTCGCCCAGCCACGCCAATGGAGGGCGCAGTGCGGCGTCGCTACCGGATCGCGCCCTTCTTCGCCTTGATCAGCACATCGATGGAGTCTGGACGCCCGTTCATGAAGTCCAGTCGAGTGAGGCCATCCGGTGTTTCACGCACGACTGCTGGAATCGCCGAAGCGGTGAGATACCAGCCGCGCGGCAGCACGACCGAGTTCCGCGGCCGGCCAAGGCTACGCTCGAACACCAGCTCGTCGCCTTCCATCCGGTAGCTTTCAGGTGCGGTGTACGTTTCGGAAATTCGCAGCCGGACGGTCTGACCTTTTTTCACCGATGAGAACCGAAACACGACCACCTGTTGATCAGGCGCGACTTTGTCGTCGCCGGGATCGACGCCAGCTTTCTCGAGCTGCGCTCCCGTGAACAGCTCGACTTTCATCGCCTCGCCAGTGTCCAGAATCCGGCCGGAAGGATCCGAGACTTTGCTCCCGGTCCGGACGACATTGAGATAACGATCGGTGCCTTCGCGCAATTCCGTGTAATCATGCGTCAGCTTGAACGCGCTCGTCTCCGGCGACTGGAGGTAGTAGATGATGTCGCGGTCCTGATGTGCGCGCTCGTTGAGGCGCGCGCGTTCCGTTGGCCCTTGCGTCGGGGGAGGTTCCCAGCTGCGTCGATCGGTTAACGGCCGTGGCTTGGCGGCGTCGCCCGTCAGTGCGCCAGGCTTAGCTTTGAGAATTAAAGCAGCCGGCCCCGGGGGCTGGTGCATGAAGCTGATGCGTGTGCGGCCATCCGCCTCCGCCAGCACTTGCGAGGGCACATTGCAGTCGGTGAGCTGGTAACCGGCGGGTAACACGACCGCGTTGCGTCGGATACCCAGTGGTCGCTCGAAGACGATGTTCCCCGCTTCGCGGCGATAGCTCTTTTCGTCCTTGTAAGTTTTGATGATACGGATGCGCGCCTGCCCGCCGTCTGAGGGGACCGGGCGCGCGAGCTGCACGCGGATGTAGTCGCTCTCGAGATCCGCATCCGGCAGACCGGTCTCCCGCGCTTTATCGCCGCTGACCTGCTCGAACTTCAGCGGTGCGCCAGTCATCATGTCGAAGACCGCTTCGTCGCTTGCGATGCTCCCCTTACGGATCGGGTTGAAGAACGCTTCGGCGCCGGGCGTGGTGGCGCTTACTTCATAGGTGATCTTGAACGAAGCGGTCTCCGGCGCGAGCAGCTCGTAAAGTGTATAATCGTCCTGTGACGTTTGTTTTTGCTCCGCGGCGAAAAGAGGCCGCGTAGAGAGGAGCGCGAAAAACGTGAGGATCCACGCGCTTTGAACCGTTCGTGACACGACTCTGTTTAACGCTGCTGCCGCGCCGATGTCGATGAAGCTTGTTCGGGCATGTGCAGGGATGAACGAGGGAAAGGCGTCACAGCTTGATGAAGCCTCCTTCACATCGGCAGACATTTACGGACGCCGGCACCGGGCGCTCGAGACTCGCGCGCCACAGCCGCCCGACCAAAAAACACGCACCGCGCAAGTTTTTTTCACTTCGTGCAAAAAATACCGTTACGGGGCCGCTTTACTGCTCTGTAAAGGCCGACCCGATGCCGAAACTTACACTTCTCATCCTCGTCTGCGGCAGCCTTTTTGCCGCTTCCGCGACCGCAGCCCTACCCCAAACGTCGGCTGCGAAAAAGCAGTTCGCGTGTAAGGATGGGGCAGGGAATCGAGTTTCTGTCCCGCTCGTTGACGCGTCGGCAAAGCGCAAAGTCTCCCCGACGCTCCTGGCGAAGATCGATCCACGCATCGACCCGAAGCTCGCCCGCGCCGCAACGATCGCGCAGGAGCGCGCGCATGCGCGGTCGAAATCCCGTTGCTGGCGCTACGTGAAGCAGGCGCTCGTCGCCGCTGGCGCCGTCGCGTCTTATCCGAAGACGGTTTTCGCGAAGCAGGCCGGTGCGGAACTGACGCGGGACTACGGTTTCAAGAAGCTCCCGATCAGCAATCCCTACGCGGCTCCGGTGGGTGCAGTCCTCGTTTACACAGCAAAAGGGCCTGGCCACGTGGAGATCCGTACGAAGAACGGCTTTGTCAGCGATTTCCGCACGCCGACGCCTTCGCGCCGGAAGCTGATCGGCATCTACGCCAAGGCGTAGGGCTGCCTTCGTTCATCCCGGCCAAAGGCGGCTCCAGCGGTCGCTTTTCCCGCGGTTTCTTCGCCGAAACGGGGCGTCCACATACGTGGAAACCGCGTCCAGCAGGGCGTCCGAACAGGGGCGGGCCGAAGTCGCGTCGAATAATTTCGCTTGCCGGGGTGGCTGACATGCACCATAAACCGGCCCTGTGAGACGATTTACACTCCCCGCGTTGCTGTGCTGCTGCGCCTTTGCATCAGCGTCTGCGGCCGAGGTTCAGGTTTTCGCCGCCACCTACGCCGCCAAGAAAAGAGAGATGCCGGCCGAGAGCCAGCCTGCCATTTCAAGCTTTGCCAGTCGCACCGCGGGCACTCGCACTTCTCCCGCGGTTGGGAACTACGCCGCCCCCAAGAGCTTCACCTACACGGATCCCACTGCCGGCCGGACCACCGCAGAGATCCTGCGCGGTTACCAGCCCAAGCAGATCGTTCATCCGTTTGCCAAGATTGATCCCAGCGTCGACCCGAGACTTCCCCGGGCAGCCACGATCGCGCAAGAGCGTGCACGTGCTTACACGCGACGCCGGTGCTGGCGTTATGTGAAGGAAGCGTTGCTCGCCTCCGGCGCGATCGACAGCTATCCCAAGTCGGTCAACGCGAAGGAAGCCGGCGACGAGCTGGTCCGCGACTATGGGTTCAAGCGCCTCGCGATCAAGGATCCGTATGCGGCACCCATTGGCTCGGTGCTCGTCTATTATAAAGGCCGGCATCGTCCGGGCCACGTAGAGTTCCGCACGAAGGACGGCTTCGTGAGCGACTTCCGCAGCAAGACGGCGCAGCCTCATCCGTTGCTCGGCGTCTACGCGAAGCGCGGGTAAGGACGCAGCGGCAGCGCCGCTGACATCCACTTCAACCCTAGCAGACGCCGAACGTCTCGCCTGCTCGTTGCCACATCCACGTGTGGCAGGTGGCAGTTCCCTGAGGGCGAGAGAATCACCTGAGCTGCCAACGCACGCTGTCCGGCGTGAAATCAGCGCGAAGTGTGGATCGTCTCGTGTTATGAGCGGCGTAAATTCTCGTCTATTCTGACGGATGCGCCGGAGCACTCACGCCCATCGTAAGTTGAAGAAGAACAGTCGTTTAACGCGCGCGATCTCCCTGTTGTTCAACATCTACTTAGATCTACGTTTTTAACAGAAAAAATACTTGCGCGGGGCGCGGTTTGCGTCGATATAGTGCGCCCGTGCGAAAACTCATCCCCGTCATCCTTCTCCTCCTCCTCCTCCTCTGCGCCTTCAACTTCTCGAAGACTGCGGAGAAAGCGGTCCCGGCCCTGGCACCTGCACCTGCTGCAACCGTAGCGGCGATGCCGCAATTCACGTTTACCGACGCCAACGGACAGCAGTCATCGGTACCGATGGTCGAGGAAACCGAGAAGCGCCGCCTGGAAAAGCCGTTTAAGCAGTTCGACCCGCGCCTCGACCCGTCGCTGACGAAAGCGGCTACCATCGCGCAGGAGCGGGCGCATGCGCGGTCGAAATCCCGTTGCTGGCGCTATGTCAAACAAGCGCTGCTCGCCTCCGGCGCGGTAGACTCCTACCCGAAGACAGAGTTCGCCAAGGAAGCTGGCGACGAGCTGGTCCGCGACTACGGATTTGAGAAGCTCCCGATCACCGATCCAGCGGCAGCGCCCGTCGGTTCTGTGATCGTTTACTACAAAGGCGCGAAGCTGCCGGGCCACGTCGAGATTCGCACGAAGGACGGCTACGTGAGCGACTTCAAAACGAAGAACCCGTCGCCGCACCCGGTGCTCGGCATCTACGCCAAGTCCTCGTAGTTTCGCTCTTTAGAGCGTGTCATGCACTTTATTCTGCTGACGTCGTTGCGTGCGAGTGAAGTGGGCGGCGGTGAGCCTGGTAGGGCGAGACTCTGTCGAGCCTGAGAGTTGCGATGTCTCCACCCAGGCTCGACGGAGTCTCGCCCTACCAAACGTCGATCTGTCCCCTGATCGGATCGACCACCGTCATCCCGATCACCTCCTCCAGACCTTTCAGCTGACGCAGAATAATGGTGCGATGCGCCCACGGGCAGGCGAGCGAGACGTAGAGATGGTAGCGGTCGCGCGCCGGCGGATACGCGGTGGAGCCGTCGCGCTTTACCCAGTCGCGAAACGCATCTTCCTGGCGGTTCCATTCTCCGGTCTTGGATTGTTCGGCGGGAAATTGTGACATGGCGGCGTGCGGGTTCTCTTTGCAAATCAATCGCCTCACGCGCGCGGTCAACTCGGGTACCGAGCAGCGTGAGCCAACCCGGTCCCATTCGGATCGCGATGTGGTCCGGCCCGCGAAACATCTCCACCGCGATGATGCGGGCGTGGGAAAACCGGCCGGACACGGTCGTGGTGGACGAGCCGTTTTACGCGCATTTCCTGGAGCAGACGCGTGCGGATCATCCGGGAGCAGACGAAGTGATCGCCCACGGCGAGACGCATTGGCAAACTGTGGTCGCGCAGCTGACCGGTAACGTGCCCGGCGGAAAGCGGATCTATTATCAGAAGCAGATGACGCATCATCTGCTGCCGCATATCAGTCGCGATTGGCTCGGCGCGGTCACGAACTGCTTTCTGATTCGCGACCCGCGCGACGCGATTGCCTCCTACACGAAGAAGAATCATGAGCCGGCGCTGGAGGATCTAGGTTTCATCGAGCAGGCGGAGATCTTCAACTTGGTGCGCGCCCGCACGGGTGCCATTCCGCCGGTGATCGATGCCCACGATGTGCTCGACAATCCGGCACGCATCTTGTCTTTGTTGTGCGAGGCCGTGGGCGTGAAGTTCACACCGACGATGCTTTCATGGCCGCGGGGGCTGCGCGCGAGCGACGGGATCTGGGCGAAGCACTGGTACGCGGAAGTCGAGAGCTCCTCTGGATTTCGCAAGCCGACCGAAAGGCGCGAGGATGTGCCGCGACAACTGCAGCCGGTATATGCCGCCGCCCGCGAGCTCTACGAACGGCTGTTCGCGCATCGACTGCATTAAGGAGAAGGAAAATGCTGCAGCAGTTTGATGAACGAAATCGCGACCTGTTGATCAATATCAACGGCGAGCTGCTGCACCGCGATCGGGCGGGGATCAGTCCGTTCGACTCGGTGGTGCAAGGCGGTGATGCGGTCTGGGAAGGGCTGCGTTTGTACAACGGCCGCATCTTCAAGTTGCACGAGCATCTCCAGCGCTTACGTGGTTCCGCAGAGGCGCTGGCTTTCGCCGAGATTTCTTCCGACGAGGCGATCATCGAGCAAATCAGGCGCACGCTCGCGGCGAACAAAATGCGCGACGGTGTGCACATCCGGCTGACGCTGACGCGCGGCGTCAAGTTCACCTCGGGAATGGACCCGCGGCTGAACCGGAGCGGCCCGACCTTGATCGTGCTCGCGGAGCACAAGGCGCCGGTATACGCGAAGAGCGGCCTGTCCCTGATCACGAGCAAGATTCGTCGGCCGCCGCCGGAGATTCTCGATCCGCGGATTCACCACGCGAACCTGCTGAATTCGATCCTCGCGAAGATTGAGGCAAACAACGCCGGCGCCGACGACGCGCTGATGCTAGACCTGCGCGGCTTCGTGGCGGAGACGAACGCAACGCATCTCTTTGTCGTGCGCGGTGGCGAAGTGCTGACGAGCTTTGTGGTCGCCTGTCCGGAAGGAATCACACGCGCCACGGTCCTCGAGATCTGCGTTGCAAACCAGATCCCGCATCGCGAAGCGGACCTGACGCTCGAAGAGGTCTACAGCGCAGAGGAGATGTTCTGCACTGGCACAATGGGCGAGCTGGCGGCGGTGACGAAGGTGGATGGACGAACGATCGGCAGCGGCGAAGTCGGGCGAATCACAGAGTGGTTGAGCCAGCTGTTTGCAGAACGTACCAAGATAGAAGGCGTGTGGGTAACGTAGCGGCGCTCGCTGCAAGTCATCCCGAGCCGCGCAGACGGCGAGGGACCTCACGGAGGGACTCACGTGCGCGTAAGATGTTTGACGATGCAGCCACAGCGGCTTCCCGAGGTTTCCGACAGTCGTAAACAGATCCAGCTCGCGCGACGTCCCTCGCCGTCTGCGCGGCTCGGGATGACTGCAGGCGCGAGCGCCTCGTCACTCCAGCGCCGCTTACTTCAGCAGATGCTCGCGGATGAACTGAATCGTCGCGTAGAACTGGAAGTCGGCGTTTTTCTTCTTCGCGAAACCATGGCCTTCGTCGTTTGCCATCAGGAACCACACGGGCGTGCCCTGCTGCTTCAGCGTGTCGACGATCTGGATCGCTTCGCTCTTCGGCACGCGCGGGTCGTTCGCGCCTTGCACCACGAACATCGGTTTCGTGATCTTATGCGCGTTGTTCAGCGGAGCGGTGCGTTCCATGAATTCGAGCATCTGCGGATCGCGTTCGTCGCCGTATTCCACTCGACGCAAGTCGCGCCGGTAGCTCTCGGTGTTCTTCAGGAAGGTGGCCAGATGTGAGATGCCGACGACGTCCAGGGCGCACTTAATCCGGTCGGCGTAGTTCGTTGCCACGGCCAGCGTCATGAAGCCGCCGTAGGAGCCGCCGGTCACCATTACGCGCGCCGGATCGAGATTCGACCGGCTCGGCACCCAGTCGAGCAGCGCCGCGATGTCCTTGTAGGAATCTTCGCGTTTCAAGCCGTTGTCGAGCTGCAGGAACGTCTTCCCGTAGCCGGTTGAGCCGCGCACGTTCGGGAAGAGGATCGCGCAGCCGAGTTCATTGATGAAGTAGTTGTTGCGTCCGGCAAATCCGGGGCGGAACTGCCCCTCGGGACCGCCGTGAATGTTGATGATCAGCGGCCGCGGACCGGGAAATTTCGCCGAGTCGGGCTGATAGAGGTAGCCGGTGATTTCGCGGTCATCGAATGACTTCCAGCTCACGAGTTCCGGCTCGGCGAATTGCGACGCCGGGATGCCGCCGGTTTCGCTCGCGGTCCATCGGGCGCTAGTGCCGCGGCCGCCGGCGGCCGACCAGGTGTAGACGTCGGACGGCGAGCGCGCGCTGTTCACGTTGAAGGCGAGCAATGCCTGTTTCGGGTCGCGATGCCACCGCAGACCGGAGATCACCGGCGCCCGCAGAGGCGGCTCAAATGTCGGATCTTTCACCGGCCTGGCTGTCACCGTTGCTCTCGAAGTGTCGAGCTGCATCACGTGGAGCGTGCTCGTGCCGTTCTCGTTGAGCGTGTAGGCGAGCCACTTGCCGTCCGGGCTGAGATCCCAGTTATCGACGTCCCACTTCGCGTGCGGTTGCAGAAAGACGTGGTTGCCGGACGCGAGATCGATGTAGGCGAGACGTTGATATTCCGACTCCCGATCGGTGGTGACGAAGACGCCTTTACCATCCGGCGCAAATAACGCGTGCCCGTACGCAACCTTCTCCGCGCCTTCGGCCGGCCGCGGCGTGATTTCCTTGCGCTCGCCGGTCTGCGCATCGAACAGCCACAGATAGCTTTCGTTGATCGACACGTACTCGGTGACGAGCAGCTGCTTGTCGTCCGGTGACCAATCAGAAATGCTCCAGCCGCCGCCTTTCACTTCCGCAAGCAAACGGTCGGTTTTCGGATCGCTCGGCGCCTGGACGTAAATGTCGGTGTCCGCGCCGTTGCGCCGCGTGGAGGTGTAGGCGATCTGGCCGCTGCGATTGCTCCAATCCGGCCCTGAGTTTCGCGATTTTCCGTCCGTTAGCAGCGTCACATTGCCGGTGGCGAAATCGTAGCGGTAGTTCTGATTGAATTCATTGCCGCCGGCGCCCTTCGTGAAGATGAACGAATCGCCTTTCGTCGGATCGTAATAGGCAGAGTCAACCCGGTCGGGAAAGAAGGTGAGCTGGGTCCGCGCGCCTCCGGGTTG
>JACDCC010000322.1 GCA_013694595.1 Chthoniobacterales bacterium | reverse complement strand
GCAGCCACAATCGAGATCAATCCCGCGTACCTGCGCCGCGATCGTCGCGCTGATGAAGACGAGCATCAGCGACGTAAGAATCGCGAGCGCGCCGCGGCGCCACCACCCGAAGACCAGCGCCACGCCGCAGACGATCTCGAGCCACGGAAGATAGAACGCGAGCCGCACACTCAGCGGCCATGGCAGGATGTGGAAATTCTGGATGTCGTTTGCGAACTTCAGTGGGTCCCACGCTTTTAGCGCACCGGCATAGATGAACAGGCCGCCGATGATCGCGGCGAGCGCCGGCGCAACAAAAAGCCGTGGAGGCTTGCTGCGATGCGCGCCGAAGAGCGGCGATTGGACGTGCGGTGAGGTGTTCATTTCTTCGCGCCCAACCAGCCCTCCCACCCGCCGTGCAACACGTAAACGTTCTTCAGCCCGGCCTCTTCGCGCAGCCGACGCGCAACGTCGTGACTGGCTGCACAACTTTGGCTGCTGCAATACACCACGACGTGATTCTCCGGCGACCATTGCGCGAGCATCTGCGGCAGCAATTCATCCCATGAGTCTTCGTTCAACGACAACGCCGCGGGAATGTGCTCGCGCTCGAACTGCTCCGTCGGCCGGGCATCGACCCAGAGGACGGTGTCACCCCAGCTTTGCGCCTGCTCCAGCGTCACTTCGTCCGGTGCGATCGCCGGGGCATTCCACGAGACGCGATCACGATAATAGACGGCCTGGCCAATGCCGGGCACCATCGCCAGCGCGAGAAGAACGAGCGTCTGGCGGACGAGAACGCGCTTCACAGCCTAACGAGCGGCTGCGGGTGCCCCGGTGACGCGCGCACTGGCGTAAAGCGTCTTCGGATAATCAGGTTTGATCGTCAGCGTCGCATTCAGGATGCGCGCCGTGTCCTTCGGCTGAACCGTGATCACGAATTCCCCCTGCGCCTTCCCCTTCTCCACCTTCGTGGTGAAGTCGGGGCTCGACGTCATCACGTCCACTTTCGTTACAGGCACGTCTTTGCCGGCGCGGACGGTGATCGTCTTCGGCTTCGGCGCTTCGCCGCCTTCCCAGTAAACGAACGTCGGCTGCACCTCGAACAGCTGCGCGATGTTCGCTTTCAGCACCAGGTTCGCAATTGGCGCGCCGGGGAAATCAGTTTCGACAGTGACAACTTTTGGCTGCAAGCCGATGCGGTTCCCGATCTTGAATGTGGCGGCGATTTCGCCCTTCTCTCCCGGCGCCAGCTCGTCCCGCTTGTAGTTGGCGACGGTGCAACCGCACGAGGTCCGGACGTTTGTGATCCGCACCGGCGTGTTGCCTTTGTTCTCGTATTTGAAATGGGCCACGGCCTCCTCGTCGCCCGCCTTTGGATTCAGCTCAATTTCCGTCTTCTCCCACGCGAGCTGCGCGTGTGCGGTAGAGGCGGCGCTTACGAACACCGCGCAAAGATACGCTTGAACCTTCGAAGTCATGCGTCAGCAAATAGGCTCCGGCAATCGCTGTCAAACGTGGCGCGTCCGCGGTCCTTCCTACACTGGCGGCGAACGGGCGCGGCAGAGTCGCAGCTACTCATCCGACTCGGCAGGGTCTAACAGCTCCGGGAGCAACGGCTGCGGGTTCGACGGCAGCTCTTCGACGTCACGCAGCTTTTTGGTGAGCGCGCGCGCGCGCACGTCGACGTCTTCCATCTTGCGCGCGGCCTGGTCGAGCTTGTCTTTCACCGCCGACAACGCGCCGCCGAATTTCCCGAACTCCGTCTTCACCGCGGCGAGCAAGTTCCAGACTTCGCTGGAACGCTGTTGAATCGAGAGTGTGCGGAAGCCCATCTGCAGGCTGTTGAGCAACGCGGCGAGCGTCGTCGGCCCTGTGATGACCACGCGGCAATCGCGTTGCACCTGCTCCACCAAACCCACGCGCCGGATCGCCTCCGCATACAAGCCTTCGGTCGGCAGAAACATCAGCGCGAAATCGGTCGTCTTCGGCGGGTTGATGTATTTCGAGCAGATATCCTTCGCGCCTTTGCGGAGCTGCGTTTCGAGGTTTTTGGTCGCGAGCTCCGTCGCGGGGAGATCATTTGCCTCCTGCGCTGCGACGAGGCGGTGGTAATCCTCCACCGGAAACTTCGCGTCGATCGGCAGCCAGACTGGGGCGCCATTGCCGTCGCCCGGGAGCTTGATGGCGAACTCAACCGTCTCGCCGCTCTCCTCGCGCGGACGGACGTTGCGTGCGAACTGCTCCGGCGTCAGCACCTGCTCGAGGAGCGCGCCGAGCTGCACCTCCCCCCACCCGCCGCGCGTTTTTACATTCGTCAGCACGCGCTGCAATCCGCCGACGTCGCTCGCGAGTTGCTGCATCGCGCCAAGGCCCTGATGCACCTGCTCGAGACGTTCACTGACGAGTTTGAACGATTCGCCCAGGCGCTTCTCCAGCGTGCCCTGCAGTTTCTCGTCGACCGTGACGCGCATACGGTCGAGTTGCTTCGAGTTGTCCTCCTGCAGCTGCTTCAAACGCGTATCCACAATCGACCGCAGTGCTTCCAGGCGTTGCTCGTTCGCCTCGCTCAGCTTGCTCGTTTGGCCGACCACGTTCTCCAGCGATGCTTTCAGTAACGTGCCGACTTCCGAGATCGACTTCACCGTCGTCTCGCCGAGCCGCTGCAACGCGCCGCTCAGCTCATCGCGCTGCGCTCTCGCCGCGCCAGCCATCTCCTCGCGGCTCCGCGAAAATTCGTCGCGAAACATCTTCTCTTCGCGCTCCTGCGCCTGCTCCAGTTCGCCGAGACGCCGGACAAGCTCCTCGTCCAACCCAGAGCGACGCCGCGCGATCAGAAATACGATGGCAGTGACGATGACACCAGCTGCCAGGCCGATCGCGAGGTAGATCTCTGGTGTCATTCTTAGCGATTAACAGAACGCGCAAACTTCTGTCATGTCGAGCGAAGCCGAGACATCCCGTAGCGGAGCCGTGAAGGTAACGCCGCGGGATTCCTCGACTCCGCTGCGCTCCGCTCGGAATGACCACTTCGGCGGCACAAAAATCGTCAAGGGCGCCCATCCCAAAGCATAAGCGCCATACGTAAAAAAATTTTAAAGTCGGCACAACCCAGCTTAAGGTGCGTTGCGATTGGAATTTGCAGCGAACCCGGTGCGCCGGCAGCTCGCTCGGCTGCTGAAGTCGGCGCGCCTACGGGAGGAAGAAATTCCCCTCGCAGCTGCCCATACATATGAAGGTTTACATTAGCGGACTTTACTCTGGAACCAGCCCTCAACCGGGGATCGGACTCTCACGTTCACTGCGCATTGCGTATCCCGATGCAACTCTCGTGGGCGTGGAATATTCGAACCGCAGCTCCGGAATCCACTGGCTCGGTTTTGATGAACTTTGGCTGCAGCGGCCATGGGAAGAACTCGATCTTCCTGCATACGGGCAACTGATCACGGAGCTGCTCGATGGTGGCGCGCTTTGGATTTCCGGCACCGACCTCGAAGCGCTCTGGCTGGCGTCGGTATTCCCCGACGGTCACGCGAACCTGCTCAGTCCACCCGCGGTTGGGCTGAGCCGGATCACGAAGCCCGGCGTGGAAGCACACAAAGGATTGCCACTGCAAATTCCGCCTTTCGTTTCGACGGATCATTCGGATTGGGATCTGCACGCATTCTGCCGCAAACACGATTGGCGCGTCTGGTTGAAGGGTCCCTACTACGAAGCGGTGCGCACCAAATCGTGGGACCAGTTTGAAGCCGTGCGTTCGGCGCTCGCGAAGGTCTGGTCAACGCAGCGGCTTTTTCTGCAGGCGCACGTTTCGGGTTACGAAGAATCGGTCATGCTGGCGGCTTACAAAGGCGAGTTGCTTGGCTGCGTCAGCATGCGGAAACGTGAGCTAACGGAAGACGGCAAGACGTGGGCGGGCGACGTCACGGAAGTGCCGGAGGCGTTCGCCGCGTCTCTCCGCGAGATCATCCGCGACATCAATTGGTCGGGAGGCGCTGAGCTCGAGATGATCAAGGATCCAGAAGGTCAACGCTGGCTGCTCGAGTGGAACCCGCGGTTCCCCGCTTGGGTGCACGGCGCCACGATCGCGGGCTGTAATTTACCAGCGATGCTGGTCGAAGCCGCCACTGGAATCCCGGCGGAGAAAACGACTGCGCAATCGGAAGAGTTCACGCGCGTCGTTCTGGAAGTGCCGGTCCGCGCGCGTTATCCGCTACCGCCTTTGCCCGAGCCTTACGCCGG
>JACDCC010000274.1 GCA_013694595.1 Chthoniobacterales bacterium | reverse complement strand
AATCAAAGGTAGCTGAGCCAGACATCCCGCCTGCGCTGCTTTAACTCTGCGAACCAGCGGCAGAGCGGATAGAGCGATATGACAACCAGAAGCCACGCCGCATAAACGCCGGCGAGACCGAAGCCGTAATCGGCGGGGAACAACGTTGGATGATGGTCCACTGGGCCAGCGAAGAGGCCGGCCGGGCCGCCATGGCGCACGTAGGAGGTAATGAGCGCGACCAGATGAATGAGATAGATGTGGAGCAGATAGAAGAAGAGCGGGACGCGACCGAAAACGATGAACGGCCGCCATAGCTTTCCAACTTCGCCGTCGAGCAGCCAAAGGAAAAGAATCGGCGGCCCAAGTGTCATGAGGAGATATAAAAGCGACGGGGGATATTTGTGGCAGTTCAGAAACGAGAAAACGGTAAAGAGCGGACTGGCCTGAGGCGACCACGGGAGCGGGTCGCCATAGACATTCGCCGCGCGAATGACGACGAACGCCGCCGTCACCCCGAGACCGAGCCAGAGCAGCCACTTCCGACGCTGCGTCGGCTCGAGTTTCACTATTGCGCCGAAGGCGTAGCCTGCAGCCATCACACCGATCCAGGGGATGAGCGGATAAGCGACGAAGAAGCTCCAGTGCGAAGTGACTCTGATCTCGCCCGGCACATGCAGCACATTCCACAGCCAGCCGAGCGAGCCGAATGCAGACGGCGGGATGGGGTCAAGAAGGTTGTGCCCGGCGATCATCACGATACCGAAGGCTCCGACCGCCCACAGCGGCAGATACACCACCGCGGATAGCGCCACCATCGACCAGCCGAGCGCCCAGATTACGCCAGCACCTCTCGGCGCTTCGAAGTGAAACAACCAGCCGAATTGCACTACCGTCACCTCCAGCAGCACCAGCCAAAGCCCGCGCGTGAGCAGGAAGTTCGACAGCTCCCCTTTGGTTTTTCCGCGGCTGAAAGAGAGGAAGGCCCCGGTTCCGGCGAGGAAGCAAAACACTGACGCACAGAAGTGCGTGATCCAACGCGTAAGGAACAGCGTGCCGTGCGTCTTCGTTAGGTCCGTCGGATCGAAATACATCAAATCATGGCTGAGGAAGTCGCGGACGTGATCAATCGCCATGATCGCCATCACGAGGCCCCGCAGCACATCGATGCTATCGAGCCGTAGACGTGCCTTGGTGCGCTCCACCGGAATCGCGGAGTCGGTGACTTCGAGCCGCGAACGTGCGCGGATAGGCTGCACCGAAACCGCGGAGTCGGTGACTTCCTGCATGCGCTGTTGTCACAGAGAGAGAGACGAGGTGTCAAGTGACCTGTGGGAGGATGCCGACTGATGCGGCGCGCAAGAGTTGCCTGGTTGCGTCTATGATCGTTAGCGTTGTCTTAATATGCCGGGCCCCGAGTGACTACGTGGCGAGAGATTGAGCTCCGCGACGGATCGCTCACTGACAGGCCGCTTTCTACGGCCTGAACACCACCGGGATTTTGGCAGGGCGCTGCGCCGACCGGGGGACACAAACGCCCACAGCGGAGATCTGCCGTACGCTGGCATTTCCAAGGCGACCTTCTACCGGAGCGTGAAGCGGCAAGGCGGAAGGTGAGGGTTTCCCGTCGCCTCACTGAACCAAAGGCGGGCGCATGGGCGGCTTTGACGTTCCCATTGGCCCCTCGAGCTGCGATTCGGCGGTAGTCCCCCGCGAGCCTACAATCCAGCTCGATTGCACGAATCTTGTTCAGCGTTCTCATGCTACCCGACTGTAGTGCGCTTGAAGCTCGCACAGAAGTCGCTTGTCTCGTCAACCGGTGCAATCGGCGTCCTGACTACCAGAACGAGATACTGTCGCTCGATGCCACCAAGCAATTTATGCTTCGCGTGCGTACGCGCGCTCGCGCAAAGCGAACGAGACTTTAGAAACCTCTCTTAACGTCATCCAAGCCGTCGCAGGCGGACAGGCGGGGCTCAGCGACCACCGGTTTGCCATAAAAATATAAATTGGCACCCCGCCAGCGACGGGGAGCTCACGCCGAATGCACGGTGCGGAAAATCGCGATTTCCCTTAGCGGACGCGCCGCGGCGACACGGGTTGCCACTGCTCTCGCCCGTAAAATTGGTCGGCAGCTTTCCAGGCGCGAAATTCGGGTCAGGACCCGTTTACTTCGAAGTGTAGGCGAATGATCCGTTCCATCCCGCTTCCGGTGCGACACGCATAAATTCCTCACAGCGGCTGCTGAGGAGCTCAGAGGGATAGTCGATTCCCCGTGGAGAAAGCTTCTGTGCGGCCGCGAATGCCTGCCGAGCCTCGGCCCAGGACCGGCACAGGTAGAGGTCCATTGCCTGCTCGTATTTCCGCAGGAACGTTTCCTGCGCCGGCACCGACTCGCCGCAAGTGCCGATAAGTTCGTAGACCAGTATTCCTCGGCTCTTCCCTTGGACCGCAATCCGGTCAAGCTTCCGGACTACGAACCTATCTTTCACTTGGTTATAGGTGTCTTCGCTAATAATAATCTGCGTCTGATAGAGCTTGTTGAGGCCCTCCAACCGGCTCGCCAGATTTGCAGCGTCGCCAATGATCGTATAGTTGATCCGATCTTCGGAGCCGATATTGCCGACAATCACTTTCCCGGTATGAATGCCAATGCGGGTGCGGAAAACCGGGTGCGATTCGGCCTGCCATTTGATCGCGAGCTTGTCCAGGTACTGCTGGCACTGCAGCGCGGTGGCACAGGCGAGATAGGCGTGGTTTTCGCGGGGCGAAGGCGCGCCCCAGAACGCCATGATCGCGTCGCCGATGTATTTGTCCAAAGTCCCTGCGTGATCGAGCACCACGCGGCTCATCCCGTCGAAATAGACTCCCAGCCTCTGGACGAGACATTCCGGGGCTAACTCTTCGCTAATGGTGGTGAAGTTGGCAATGTCGGAGAAGAAGATGGTCAGTTCCCGCAGCTCGCCTCCGAGAACTGCCTCGCGCTTGAGCGCGTTGAGCTGCATGACCAACTCCACGGGCACGTACTTCTTAAAAGAGCGCAACCCGCGCTTCATATTCTGGACGGACTCGCCGATCCTGACGACTTCCTGAATCCGGCTTTCAACCACCGTGTCCGAGCCGAGTTCCAAGCGGCTGACCTTGTCCACTTCGTCGCAAAGAATGGCTAGCGAGCGGGAAATACGCTTGGCTATACGAAAGCCGACGAGGACGGCAACGAGCAGGAAAAGCAGGACGGCCAGGAGCATTAGACGCGTGTTGCGGCTAATATCGCCCATGATGTCGCGCTTCGGAAAAACGACCCCAATTATGAAGGTGGGACCTCCTTTATAGGGATATCGCACCAGATCGGCCACATAGGGTTCACCATTCCCGCCTTTCATTTCGAAGAACGGCTTTCCGTCCCGCCGATAAGCAATAAGCGCCAACCGGATATCTCGATCCGGAACCTCTTCACTGCCGTAGAGTTGATAAGGCTCCGCGCTCCCTTCCGGGCTCGGCTTCAGAAGGTGATCGATCTCCTCGGTCGACTTGATCGGCACGGCAATGACTTGGTCCTGATCGTTGACGACGAAAGCCTTGCCGTGGTCGAGAATTTTTAACCGGCCAAGAAACTGGGATAGGCCGATCAGCTTAACATTGGTGGATGTGACAGCCAAAAGTGCGCCGTCTTTGTCGTAGATCGGCGTGACGCACGAATAGAGAAACTGCTTGGAGGTGCTGGAGACGTACATGTCCGTCCAAATGGTCTTTCCCACGGTGACCGCCTTAACGAACCATGGCCTCTTTCGTGCGTCATAGCCTTCTTCAAGGGTCTTTACGCTGTCCGGGTGCTGAGCGCGGGAATCCGGATCGCCTTCATGAAAAGTCCGCATCACGCTGCTGCTGGTCCTGATGTCGGAGTAACGAAAGATACTGCCGTTGATAGCCCGCTCGACCTTGTATTTTGACCCGGTTGGGAGACCGATCTCGATCGAAGTGAACCCCTCGTTTTGCAAAAGGGCCTCTGCAGCATCCATGACGAGCTTCCCATTGTTCAAGTCCAAGGAGCCCTGGGCTACCATCAGTTCAATCACCGCATTTGTTTTTTCCGCCGAACTCATCAGCAAATTGATCTCCGCGGTGATGCCGTCGGAGACCTTTGACGACATTTTCTCCGAGAGTATCAACAATGAGCGGGCGCTCCCGAAATAAGAGATTGCGAGGATCGATACCGACACGGCGACGATTAGCGACGTAATGGTCACCGCCAATGTGAACCTCAGAGGGTGATCCTTGATTTTCGCAGTTTTAACCGATCCCATTCCGCAGTTTGTGCCGTCAGTGGAGGGACTTGGGCGCTTCAGGTCAAGTACCAAGAGTGATTCCTGCCGCGGTGCATCGGCTCGTTCAATGTCCCCTTGGTCGAAGCACAAATGATTCGTCCTGCTTTGACGCACGCGATCTGACCGCGGCGCAATAAACGCGAAAATTTCACCCATAACACAGCAGATGCCCACCTCGTCGGCTCACGATACCGGCACGATGGGACCGGCTGCTGGGCTTGAGAGAACGCAGCCAGCGTTCAATTAGCGTGAAATGCTAGACTTGAATCATCGCTGAAGTCGAAGAAGCGATCCCTACGAGCCGTGCAGCGCAGCAGAGTCGACTGCCTACATTGCTGAAAACATTCTCCTTACGGCAGACTCTGAAACATAAGTTCTACGGGAACGAAACAGGTGCGACCCGTGTTCGCCGACGAGTCCACCGAGATTGTTGTCGTAACCGTCTATGCGACGTAGCAGCAGCTACTTATTCAGCCACTCCCATGACTTTAGCTCGTAGCCGGAGTCGAGTGCGCGAAAGATCGTGGCATTTGCATTCTGCGCCTCGTCCCCCTTTGCCAACTGTCAGCGTTAGGCGGTAATTCATTCCGGCCACGACCTGCTCCTCCGCTTGAGCTATTGCTTTCAATCGCAGGGCCAAGCCTTCCCGCTTCCCTTGTTCTTGGACGGCGAAGTCCGCCGCCGCCTTCACTTCCGGCTGGTTGAGCTCAATCGGCTGATATCCTCCCGGCAAACCAGCCGAAGCATCATTGCCTGCAAAGACAACAAGAAGAGCCGATATGACGAGGTGAATGATCGAGTTATGTTTTGTTTTCATAATCGTGCCGAGAGTGGGGCCGTAGCTGTGTCACGAACCGGTTCGGCCACACCATTGCTGAATCTTCCCACGAAACAGGCGGGCAGGTCGGCGATGTTTTGCTGACAAGCTCCCATCAGCCCTAGTTCCGCCGGCGAGCAGTTTTCATCCGAGAGTAACTGCTCGGCTCTCCCGGCCATGATCACGCGCGCGCCAACGGGACCTTGGATCCCGTTCTCGCCACGATGCTGATACTGCACGCTGACTTCTACAGCACGCCCGTGCAGATTCCATCGGCCAAATCCAGCGTCGCGTGTGCCGTCGCTACGATTGTCTTCGCCTCGGTGTAATGTGTCGCCAGCGGCTTCAGCGCCACCCGCAGCTCGGGCGGAAGCGTCGCGATGTGCTCGTAGGCGCGCGCGGGACCGTCGAGTCCCCCTTCCTGCAGCATCGCCACTAACTGCTTCGTTTCCTCCGCGACGCGCGCCGGGAACTCCTCCGGCGGAAATGCCTTCAACTGCTTCTCGAGCACTATTGCTGCAAATGGGGCGGCCGTCGCGATACCTGACGGCTAGCCTGTTACTGTCTGGCACTCGTTGGTGGCTCCCGCGAAAACATGTGGCATCGCGCGAGCCTACTTAGCAACGACCCCTCACAGAATGGACATCGTCCAATCGTTGCGCCAGAGCGGAACAATGCTGCGGATGTGGTCATGCCACATCCGGGCGACGATCGCCACCACTTCGCGGTCAGCGGCGCGACGCTCGCCGGCAGTGAGTAAGCGCGGGTTGCGCGCGCTAGCTGATCGGTCCCCCCGGCGTTGCGTCCGGGAGATAATTTCTTCTCACAGACGGTCGTTCTGTTACACAGTAGCGCGTCGCCTCCTTCCCCATCCAGGGGTACTTCGCGGCGTGATCGGTCGGAGCGGCCTCGCTCCCGGGACGCACGTGCTTCGCAGCACAGCGTCAGACGCCGATGTCTTCGTTCCAGAGCTCCGGATGCTCGCGGATGAAGTCGCGCATCATCTGGATGCATTCTTGGTTCTGAAGGATCTCTAGCTGAATGCCATTGCCGCGCATCGTTTCTCCGCCGCCGGTGAACGTCACGTTTTCGCCGATCACGACGCGCGGAATTTTGTAGAGCACGATCGCGCCACTGCACATCGGGCACGGCGACAGGGTGGAGTAGATTGTGCAGCGTGCGTAGACGGATGCTTTCTGTCTTTCCGCATTCTCGAGACAATTCATTTCCGCGTGCTGAATCACGCTGTCGCGTTGGACGCGCTGGTTGCGCCCCCGTCCGATGATCTCGCCGTCGCAAACCAGCACCGATCCGATTGGAACACCGCCTTCGCTGAGTCCGGCGCAGGCCTCTTCGATTGCTGCCTGGAGGAACTGATCGATGTGCGGACTCTATCCGTTGATCAATGGGCGATCAAAAGCTGTCGCTCACTGGAAGCTACGGTGCGCCATCGAGGGCCTCGATTTTCACGATCGGATGAATCTCCCAAGCGGTCGAGCGCGACGGATGATGATATTTGTTTTTGCCGATTGCCTCGATTGTCGTGCCGATGTCGGCCTTGCCATTGTGCTCGTCATCCCACAGCAGATAGCCGGTGACACGAACGCGCCGCGCCTTCCCTGCAGCGGGCTCGCTCTCCAGGTCCGGCCGCCGAAAGAACGCGGACAGCTCTTGCAGCCGGATGCCATCGCGGAAGATGGAATTCTGCGTGCGCGGCGCGATCTCGGCGATGATCGGCGTTGGATCACCGATGGTGGGCGAGTGATCGAGAGGCTTCTCAAACATCTCGAGGTGCCAGTCATGAAAATCCATGCTGCCGCAGTTGGTCGATTCAGGAGGACCGGCATAGACGAGCACGAGATAGGCGGTGAGCGAAACTGTCTGCTTCTCGAGCTCCGCCAACTGCTCGCGCTGCGGCTCTGTAAGATCCTTCCGGCGCTTGCCTCTCGTCACCGCATCGAATTCGCCGACGTGCTTCAAAAAGCCCGCTGTATCGAGGTCGGGAATAGGACCGCCAGAGAGCTCCGCGGCCGATCGGTTCTTGAGCCGGTTCCGCTCTACGCCATCCGGAGTTTTCGCTGTTCCTTCCAGTCGATCGAGACAATCCCAAGCGCTCAGATCGATCTCAAGCAGATCGCGGTCTTCCGAAATCCGCGGCTGCGCCTGCGCGAGCATTGCGAGCGCGAGCCCGATCGAGAGGGTCGCCAGGATACGGATGCACATATCGCTATTCTTCGCCGACGCCGGCGCGCTTGTGCGAGCCTGAACTTGCATCGCGCCACACGACAGTGACGAAGATTCGCGCTCGCCAGCCGACGAAGCTG
>JACDCC010000269.1 GCA_013694595.1 Chthoniobacterales bacterium | reverse complement strand
CTCCTCTTTGACCCCGCCGTATTGCTCCTTCCAGCGGTGATACGTCGGCGGGCTCACTTCCAGCTTCTTGCAGACTTCTTCCACGCTCTGGCCTCCGGCCAGGAGCGTCGCCGCTTCCCGCAGCTTCTTAATGATCTCTTCGGGGGTATGTCGTTTCTTTTTCATGCAGAGTTGGGCGGCCCTGTCGCGCCGCCAACTCTCATAGCAGATGGATCAGTTTTCCGGGAGCACACCACTCTGGCGCGAACTGAATTGCAACTCCGGGGTCGACACTCTGCATGACGTGCCTCGGAGTAGCACTCGCAACCTGCCGAATAAACTTTGGATCAATAATCCCGCCGTTATGGACGATGACGTGACGAGCTGCTTGCGCGAGAATGATGTCGTTGACGCGCGCGTCACGCGGAACCGTCACGTTCGCGTATGTTTTGAATGCCCGCGCGATGCTTTGCATATCCTGAAAGCTGATATCTTTCGTCTTGATCAGGATCTCCGGCACTACCGCGGCAAAATCTGCGCCAGCGTCGCGGAGCTCGCGTATGCTGATCTTTACCTCCTCATTGAACAGCTCTGAGGAATCGGTAGCCAGTCCGACGCTGCGAACGCTGTCTGAGAAAAGTTCGTGCAGAGCTGAGGCAAAGTACGAAACGAGAAGCACCAGAGATTGGTTGAAGATCGTTTGGTATCGCGGACGCAACGAATCGTTGTCGCGCACCTGACGCAATGCCCTAACAGCGCTTTCCGCGTTCAGATGCGGGTTCTCAAAACCGGCCGCTTTTAGTCGCTCATCAAGGTCACCAACCATCTTCAGAGCGAAACCAATCAGGTCTCTGTCGAAGTTCATTAGCCGTCGTACTGAGTCCGCATGGGAGCGGAAGGTCGCGAGCGCGCTCATCGATATGGTCGGCGATTCACTAGTTCAGGACGATAAACGGTGGAAGCGCTTGTGAAAGCCGCTCCTGAAGGCGAAAAACCGCACGCCCGCTGCCGGCGCTTCGCAGTAGCCGCTGATTCAGTTACGTGCTCCAGTCGCCTCATCGATTCACCTCCCGACGCGGAAGAGGGCTGATTCTGGCGCGAAGCGCAGACACTTTGCCGCAAGTGTTGGGAATTTAACTCATTTGATCTCTGCGTCGCTGCCGTTCGACGGCAGTCTCCAGCTGCGACTCAACCTCATCATCCGTCGACACCGTCAGATAATCGTGCGCACCGCCTTTCAACGCTTCGATGCCTCGTTCGATCTCTGCGTCGTCGATGAGGATGATAGAGAGCGAAGACGGGTGGTTGTTGCGGCCCCATTCGAGCACATCGGTGAACCGATCGTTCAACCGCAGCAGGAGGAGGTTAGGTGTGACCTGCTGCATTACGTCAATCGCACTTTCGGCTGAGTCCACCGCCTGAACGAAGTAGCCTAGCCGCCGGCACATGTCTGCCATCCGCTGCAACAGGGCTGGATCTTTCTCAATCGCAATGACCACGGCGACACGTTCGTGGGGCAACGGGCGCTCCTCCGGTTGGCGGAACTGAAATCCGCCCTTCGGATCATCGGTGTATTGGCCGAGCAACTGCTGCCCGGTCTCTGTTAGCGGCACCGCATATGTGAATGTCGCGCCGGCATCATCAACAACGTCGACGAACTTCAGATCGCGTTCTGGCATGACGCGATCCAAGAGAATCAGGTCGGTGTCGTGGAGAAGATTGCCGGTAGGATCGAATGCGTTCGCGTAGAAGCGCAGGTGGTTGTCTCTACGCCATTCGCCAATGACAACGCCACAGACTCCCTGTCTCGGCCACACTTGATTGTACGAGCGCACGATGTGTTGCCATTGTGTCAGTAGCTGCCTTCGCAGTCCGCCGCTCGCCCACACGCCTTCGGATTCGTCCCACTCAACCGGAACCATCAATACGCGCAGCGGAGCGGCGATGCAGGTAAGCTTGCGCATCTCGTGGTCAGCGCTCGTCGCGAAGTTCTCAGATTCGATGAAAACGACAGGCACCGGTGTCGTCGCATCTCGCGTCCACATAGCGAAGTCGACTTTGAACAGCTCGGCCTGAAATCCGAAACCAAGGGCGCTTGCCACGTCACGGAGCAGAAGTTCGCGGTAGAAGGCGGTTCGTTCAGTATGTGTCGTCCACGCGCGCTCTAGTTGCTCCTCGCTAGCCGCGTGGAGCGCTGTACCTAATTCAGCGCAGAAGCGGCGCCATATCTCCTCCGGTGCGGGCAGCATCGCGCTCAGGATAGCAGACGGGAGCCCGCGTCGACAACCGGTTGCTGACTGCGAAGCGTGCGTCCAACACCCGACCCATCCCCGCACCTCCCAACGCGCAGGAGGGCTGATTCTGGCGCGGACAGTAGCGCGCCCGAGCGACCACCCGCGAAACCGGTGGCGTGCCAACTGCTCCTACACAACGGGTGTTCATCGAAGTTTCACGCGACGGCAACATTCTCGGCCAGTTCTCCGACACGATGGTCACACACAAGCTCGCATCTGGAGAGTTCCGGTCCGACGACCAGTATCGTGTTCCCGGCGCGATGCGATGGCTGAGCTTGTCGAATCACCCTTTGGTTGGTCATGCCTCTCGAACCGCAGCCGCTGACGTTTGGAAGCAGGCCCGGCCACCTTCCGGCACACCGTTCACAGTCGTTGTCGATCCGGCTTGTGCGATTGGGTTCGCCGGCAGCATCAGCCTCTTCCTTGGGGTGTTTGCGCCAGCCGTTAAAGTTCCGCTCCTCGGGTCTGTAAACCACATCCAGCAAGGCAGTGGCGCCGGCATCGCACTACTCGTAATCGCCGCAGTGTCGGCGCTCCTTGTCATTGCGCGGCTGTTTCGATGGCTTTGGGCGACAGGGAGCGCAGCCCTGCTGGCCATTCTGGCGTCGTTCATCGCGCTTAAACACGAAGTATCGACAGTGAAGCAGCGGGATTTCGCAACGAAGGGCGACATCTTCGACGGACTGGAATCTGCATTCGCCGATGCTGTTCAGTTGGACTGGGGTTTTGCCGTCCTGTTGATCGGAAGTGCGACGCTGCTGGTGGCTGCAGCAATCGGAACGGGCAAGCTGCGCCTCAGCCGCTAATAGGCCAGCGCCCGTCTGACCAACACTCGGCCCATCCTCTCACCTCCCGACGCCCAGAAGGGCTGATTCTGCCGCGGAGCGCATTATCACCGACCGCTCCGGCGGAACTTTAGAGAGTGACGTCGGGTGAAATCACGCGATGTAGTTATCGTCTAAACGGGGAGCGACGAGTCGGCGATAACCTCCTCGAGTGAGAACAGCTGGCACGCGCCGATTGCCGTCGGGCGTCACCAGTGGCATTCAGCTTGGCTGCCCGGGATCCCCCTCGCTCGCGCACCTGCCCGTCTACGACCTCCGAGGGTTGTGAGTAGCGCTTCGCCTGTGGAAGGCAAAGCAGCAACCGTTGCGACGCAGTGTTGAAATTGTGCCGCGGAGCGCTACGATGCGGTCGCCGGTCTGGGGGTATAGCTCAGTTGGTAGAGCGCGTCGTTCGCAATGACGAGGCCAGGGGTTCGAACCCCCTTACCTCCACCAACCACCACCTAACGCGCGGCTTGTGACTTCGTACCAGTGCTGCGCGCCCAGCCCGGATTGCCCCCGCACGAATCCGCAATGCCTACGCTGAAGGATTTCGCCAGTTCCGTCGCAATCGTGGTGTCGAGCTGCGATGCTTTCTTCGACGCGTGGCGCCCGTTTGCGTTCTTTTTCCGAAAGCATTGGAGCGATTGCCCGTTCCCCGTTTTCCTGATCGTGAATGAACTGCGGGTGCAGTCCGAATTCATCCGCCCGGTCTCCGTGGGAGAGGACAGAAACTGGGCGTCGAACATGAAGACCGCGCTGGGACGGATCGATGCGCCGCGTGTGCTCTACCTGCAGGAGGATTACTTCCTCAGCGCTCCCGTCCGCGAGGAGCAGCTCGCGGCTGATTTTGCCTACGCGTTCGAGCACGACGTCGATTCCTTCTGCTTGCGCGCACGTTCCCGCCGGGAAGCAGCGTTCGAGCCGATCAACAACCGCTTCGGCGTCGTGCCACGTGACTCCGACGGGCGCACGCGCTGTCAGCCCACCTTGTGGAAGCGCGAGCAGCTACTCTCCGTGCTCCGCGACGGCGAGACGGCATGGGAAATGGAAGCGCGCGGGAGTGACCGGACACGCGACATGCTGGCGATGTCGTACAGCACGCGCGAGGGGGTTTCGCTACCCTACCTGATGTCTGCGATCGTGCGGAGGCTCTGGACGCGTGAAGCTCTGGCGATGTGCGAGCAAAACAATGTGCGGATCAAACCGCATTTCCGCGGCACGTACTCCGAGTACTCACCGGTGCGAAGGTGGCGGCGAGCGCGGACACAAAGGCGTTTAACCAAGGAGCTGCCGCTCGCGCGCGCTGGAGTGATCGACCTGGACGGTGCGTGAGCCGAACTCGGTCCACGACGAATACCGCTAACGTAGAGACGATGCACCTTCCCTTTCGATGGAACTTCAGCAGCCGCGCGCGCTCTCTTTCAGGAGGCGACGCCATCGTTCTCTCCATCCCGAAGAGCGGAAGGACTTGGGTCCGCGCTTTTCTCTGCGCTTACTTTTGTAACCGCTATCGACGGCCAATGACGCTGGAGCCGGAGCAATACGGCGACCCCGGCATTCCGCGGATCGTCTACTCACACGATATTTTTGAGCAGGGCACGAAAGCAGATCTCTGGGATCAGGTGCGAGGCAAGTACCTCGTTCCTGCGGCGGCGCTGCGGCGCGCGAAAATCATCCTGCTGGCGCGCGATCCACGGGATGCGTTCGTCTCGCTCTACGTGCAGATGACGCGTCGCACGCGCGAGACACCCGAGGAACTCAAGCAGATGAGCGCCGGCGAACTGCTGCGTGACCGCGCGTTCGGCATCGAGTCGATCGTCGGGATCATGAATGGATGGCTGCGCGAATTTGCCGACCGCCCGAACTTCCTGCTCGTGCGTTACGAGTCGCTCCGACAGAACCCGGAGGAACACTTTCGGGGTCTGTTAGAAGTGCTCGGCGAGCGCGCGGTCGATCCTGCGGCTTTCGCGCACGCGCTCGAGTTTTCGGATTTCGGGAACATGAAGAAGATGGAAGCCGCTGGCGCTTTTGAATCGAAGATCCTGCGCGCGGGCGACGTGCGCGACCCGGAATCATTCAAAGTGCGACGTGGAAAAGTGGGCGGATACCAGGATTACCTCTCGCCCGACGACCAGTCATTCGCCGCCGCCGCGATGAGCAAGCTTAATCCGCTCTTCGGCTACAGAGTGTGAGACAGACGCGCGAACAGGGGCGAAGCTCCCTCGAGTGGTGATCCGATGCGAGGAAATCGTCTGCAGTGAACATAATGATGGATCAGGTGGAGCCTAACGACAAAGCGTCCGGCCCGACGCCGCCGGATTGGCTCCAGGAGCTGAATCGCGCCATCCTCGAGTCGGCTCTCGACTGCATTATCACGATGGATGCAGGGGGTATCGTGCGGGAGTTTAATCCCGCGGCCGAGCGCGTCTTCGGCTACAGCCGTGCTGAAGCTGTCGGGCAGGAACTAGCCGAGTTGATTGTCCCTCCCCTGCTGCGTGAGCGGCATCCCCAGGGATTGGCGCATTACCTTCGAACGGGTGAAGGACCAGTCCTCGGCCGGCGGGTCGAGATCGCCGCCATCCGTGCTGACGGAACCGAGATCCTGGTGGAACTTGCGATCACTCCGCTCCAGATCGCGGGCCAGCCGATCTTCACAGCGTACCTGCGCGACATCACGGAGCGAGTTCGAACAGAGCGCCGTCGCACCGCGCAATACGGCGTCGCGAGCGTCCTTGCTGGCTCCTGGTCACTGCCGGAAGCCGGCCCGCAGATCATTCAGACGATCGCCGCCAGTGGTGAGTGGGTTTTCGGTGCGATCTGGATCGTCGATGATTCAGCGGGCGAAATGCGCTGCGCCGTCACGTGGCGCGGTGAACAAGATGGGCTGGAAGAGTTCGAGGAGGCCACCCGGACCACCTCACTACCAGCAGCATCTGGTTTGCCCGGCCGGGTTCTCGCGTCACGGCAGCCCACGTGGATTCGCGAGGTCACCGAAGACGCGAACTTTGTGCGAAAAGAGGCCGCGGCAGCGGCGCAACTCCGGGGCGGGTTTGCTTTCCCGCTCTGCGCCGAAGGCGAAGTCTACGGCGTGCTTGAGCTACTCAGCCCGGCGATCGCCAGCCCGGATGCGGACTTGCTGCAACTCGTGGAAGCACTCGGCAGCCAAATCGGCCTCTTCATTCGGCGACGAAAGATCGAGCGCGAATTAGAAGCGCAAAAGGAGGCCGCTGAAGCAGCGAACGCGGCGAAGGATCGATTTCTCGCCACGCTCAGTCACGAACTGCGGACGCCACTGACACCTGTGTTGATGTGGGCTGAGAGCATGGCTGGCCGCGCCGATCTTCCGGAGGACGTCGCGGAAGGCCTCCAGATGATAAGCCGTAACGTGCAACTCGAAGCGCGGCTCATTGATGATCTACTCGACCTGACCCGCATCACGCGCGGCAAACTGCAGCTACGACTCGGGCAGGTCGATGCACACGAGCTCCTCGCCCGCGCGATTGCAATCGTGCAGGGAAGTATCGACGAGCGGCATCAGACCGTGCAAACGCGGCTCGAGGCGACGCACCACCGGATCCACGCCGACGCTGCCCGCATGCAACAGGTGTTCTGGAACATCCTGGGGAACGCGGCCAAGTTCACGCCCGCGCGCGGCACCATTGCGGTGCAGACACACAATCCCGCCCCTGACCGGCTGCTGATTGAATTTACCGACCGCGGCATCGGAATTGACCCGAAGTCCATCGGTAAAATCTTCGACGCTTTCGAACAAATTGACGTGCACCGCGAAGGCCTGGGCCTGGGCCTCGCCATCTCAAAGGCGATTGTCGAGAGGCACGGCGGCGCTATTTATGCGCGCAGCGCCGGCCTGGGTCACGGCTCCACCTTCACGGTCGAGCTACCGATAGCCTAACGAGCGGTTCAGCGCGTGGGACGCGCGACCATGATCCCGCTGTGGCTGCTGTATTTATTCAGGTAGCTCGAGAGGCGCGCCTCGACCAGCACCTTCCCATGGTTACGCGGCGCTGAGGCGTGCATGAAGCGCAGCACGCCATCGTCAGTTCGGTAGGCGAGCCCCACGTGCGAGGTGGCATAGCCGTTCCGACCATCGCGACCCACGATCCCGATAATGTCCCCATTGCGCAGCTTCGACTCAATCGCTGGAACCCGGCCTTTCGGGATGTGATAGAACGGACCGCGCGAGACGCGGCGCTCCATTTCACCGAGCGGTTTCAGGAGGCTCGGGTTCTTCGCGAGGTAACGGTAGTGGCGCCAGCCCACCGTCATCTCGCGCGCCACGTGCGGGACACTGCTGCCGCCGAGCTCGCGCGTGATGTCATTCACAAGCCCGCGGCGATCGTTATCAGAGAGCCACTCTTCCAGGTAATGCAACCGCGACAGGTAGTCGCCCGTGCAGCGGCCGCCGCGATAACGATCGAGCTCGATGTAATTTAGCATGCGCTGTGGCGTCCAGTTCGCCTCCGGCTCATCGAGCATCCGGGCAAAGGCGAGCGCGATCTCGAAAAACGTCCAGCAATCCATCGCGTTCATATTCACCGACGGCGCCTCGATGCGGTCGTCGAT
>JACDCC010000182.1 GCA_013694595.1 Chthoniobacterales bacterium | reverse complement strand
GTGCTCGTGCGCGACCGCAGCTATGAGCTCGCGGGGTGCGTGCGCGTCACCGTCGGCACGCGTGAGCAGACGACGCGCTTCCTGTCAGAACTGGAGCGGATATGGCGCTGAACGAAACGAAAAATTCGGTGCTCGTTTTCGACATGGACGACGTGCTCGTGGACGTCCTGGGATCGTATCGCGCGTCGATCATCGCCACCGTTGAGCATTACACAGGCGTCACGATTTCGAACGACGTGATTCAGCGCTACAAGAACGCCGGCGGCTGGAACGATGACTGGCAGCTGTCGCAGCGCATCATCCTCGACACTGCGGGCCGTGACATTCCGTTCGACGACGTGGTTGCTGTCTTTCAGCAACTGTTTCTCGGATCGAGCGGCGACGGTCTGATCCTGCGCGAGCGCTGGCTACCGGCGACAGGATTACTCGAGCGTCTGGCGGGTAGTCATCATCTCGCAGTGTTCACCGGGCGTCCGCGCGACGAGATGGAGATCACGCTTACGCGCTTCGTCCCGGACGTCCCGTGGGCGATGACGATCACGTCAGGCGACGTCGCGAACTTGAAGCCCGCACCGGACGGGCTGCTGGCGATCATGGAGGCACACGCAGGCTGCGCGATCACCTACTTCGGTGACAACGTCGACGATGCGCGCAGCGCACGCGCGGCTGGCGTGCGGTTTATCGGGATCGCGAGCCGCACCAGCGCAGGTCTGCGTGAGATCTTTGAAAAGGAAGGCGCCGCGGCCGTGATCGAGAACATCAACGAGATCGAAGAGGTGCTCTGATGCGCGACGCGGCGATCGAGCGGAAAACCACCGAGACGCAGATTTCTGCGCGGCTGGTGATCGATGGAACCGGACACTACGAGATCGCGACCGGCATTCGCTTTCTCGATCACATGCTGGAGCTGTTCGCAAAGCATGGCGCCTTCGATCTGACGCTGCGCGCGACGGGCGACCTCGATGTTGACCAGCATCACACCGTCGAAGACGTCGGAATTGTCCTCGGTCAGCTTTTTGATCAAGCGCTCGGCGATCATAGGGGGATCAATCGCGCCGGCTACTTCGTGTTGCCGATGGATGAGACACTCGCGGTCGCTGCGCTTGATCTCGGCGGACGCGTTGCGCTCGTTTACGAAGATGCCATCGACGTGCCTGTGGTCGGCGATCTGCAGACCGAGCTCGTGCACGATTTCTTCCAAGGGTTCGCGCAGCACGCGAAAGCGAACGTGCACCTGAAGATCATGCACGGCCGCTCGAACCACCACAAAATCGAGGCGCTCTTTAAATGCTTCGCGCGGGCGCTGCGCTACGCCTGCTCGACCGACGAACGCCTCAAGGATCAACTGCCGAGCACGAAGGGGCTGCTGTGATTGCCGTGCTTGATTACGGCGCGGGGAACCTGCGCTCCGTGCAGAACACGATGGAGGCGATTGGCGCCTCGTTCGAGATCGTGCGCGATGCGGCGGGTCTTCGCCGCGGCGAGAAAATCCTGCTGCCCGGCGTGGGCAACTTTGGCCAGATGATGCGAGCGCTCGATGAGCTCGACGTCCGCAGCACGCTACAGGAGCGAATCCGCGCGGGCGTTCCGTTCTTCGGCATCTGCCTCGGGTTGCAGGCGCTGTTCAGCCGGAGCGCGGAGGCGCCGGACGCAAATGGTCTCGGCATCTTCGAAGGCTCTGTTGAGCGGTTCGGCGCAGGAGGGCGCGTCCCCCACATGGGCTGGAATACGGTAAAGCCGACTAAGTCTTCGCGACTGCTCGAGAGCGGACGCGAGCCGCATGTGTACTTCGCAAACAGCTACTACGTGCCGGTCTGCGAAGCGACCGCAGCGAGTTGCACTTACACGCTGCCGTTCACCGCAGTGCTCGAATCCGGCAACATCTTCGGCGTGCAGTTTCATCCCGAGAAATCCGGAGAGGCCGGGCTCGACATCGTGCGCCGTTTCGCTGCGCTCTGAGCTGCGCTCACGCATGCTAGCTAAACGCATCATCCCCTGTCTCGACGTGGCCGACGGGCGCGTCGTCAAAGGCATCAACTTCGTCGGGCTGCGCGATGCAGGCGATCCCGTCGAACTGGCACGGCGATATAACGATCAAGGCGCCGACGAGCTCGTCTTCCTCGACATCACCGCGTCGAGCGATGGACGCGACGCGCTCACGCCGCTCGTCGAGCGCACCGCGCGCAACGTGTTCATTCCGTTGACGGTCGGTGGAGGCATCCGCTCCGTGGCGGACGCGCGACGCATCCTCCGCGCGGGCGCGGATAAAGTGAGCGTGAACACAGCGGCTGTGCGTCGGCCGGAGTTGATCAGCGAGCTCACCGGTGAATTTGGAGCGCAGGCGGTGGTCTTGGCGATCGACGCTCGGCGCCGCACGCCTAACGAGTGGAACGTCTTCACCAAAGGCGGGCGCGTTGATGAAGGTCTCGACGCCATCGGCTGGGCGCAACGCGGTGAAGAACTCGGCGCCGGCGAGATCCTCCTCACTTCGATGGATTCCGACGGCGTGCAGACCGGCTTCGATTGCGAGCTAACGCGCACGATCTCGCGCGCCGTGAACGTGCCGGTGATTGCTTCGGGCGGCGCCGGCAAGCCGGACGACTTCGTTCGCGTGTTCGAAGAAGGCGAAGCGGATGCAGCGCTCGCGGCGTCGATCTTTCACTACGGCACCTATACCGTCGCGCAGCTAAAGCAGCACCTCGCAACGAACGGCATCAACGTGCGGAGGCCGATCGCGTGATTATCCCATGCATCGACCTGATGGACGGCGCAGTGGTTCAGCTGGTCCAGGGACGCGAGAAGGCGTTCGAAGGTGACACTCCGGAAGCGATGCTGGCGAAATTCGCCGCGTTTCCGGTCATTCAGGTGATCGATCTCGACGCCGCGATCGGCCGCGGCTCGAACGAGTCGATCGTCGAGTGGCTTGCGACGAAAGCGCGAACGCGAATCGGCGGCGGGATTCGGACTGTCGAGAAAGCTCAGCGCCCGCTGGAACTGGGGGCGGAGAAAATCATCGTCGGCACAGCAGCCTTCAATGCGGATGGGCCTAACGAGACCTTTCTGCGTGAGCTACTCGCCACCGTGCCCCGCGAGGCGATCCTGCTCGCGCTCGATTCTAAAGCTGGGCGCATCGTCGTGAAAGGCTGGCGCGAATCGCTCGATTTTTCCGCGATCGAAGTGATCCGCGCGCTCGAGCCTTATTGCGGTGGATTTCTCTGCACGTATGTCGACAAGGAAGGGATGATGCAGGGCACGGACCTCGACTGGTTTTGTAGTCTGCGCGAAGCGACGTCGCACGAGATCACCGCTGCCGGCGGAATCACGACGTATGAAGACATCGCGGCGTTGCAGGAGATGGGCATTCACGCCGCCGTCGGGATGGCGGTATACACCGGGCGGCTCGATCTCGCGCGGCTGGCGCAGATGTAGGGCTGAGCCCTCGGTGCGGTTACACACGGCGGGAGCGTCGCGGTTGTAGTGGCGGGTGTCCTCACCCGCAACGACGAGCGTATGCCTATGCGGGTGAGGACACCCGCCGCTACACCAAGCTGCGGCGCTGATCGGACGGCGAATACTGCTGCCAGGCTTTATCGCGCCACGATTCCGGCGAATCAAAGCCGTGCAGGATCTCGGCGGTGATTTCTGTCGTCTCGACAATCGTTGTGCCTGAGCGGTTGAAGAACTTGTTGCCGTCGGCGAACGCGACCTTGCCTGTTTGCACCGCTTTCAGCTCGAACCAGCCGGGCAGCGCTTCGAGCACGGATGTCTCGCGCAGGCTTCTCTCGAGCCCGTAGCCGCACGGCGCAATTATGAGATACTCGGGGTCGGCGGCGCGCACTGCGTCCCAGTCAATCGCTCGCGAGAATTCGCCCTTCTCACCGAGGAGCAGATTGCCGTTCGCCGCTTCGACTAGCTCCGGGCCCCAGTTGCCCATCGCGAAGATCGGGTCGGTCCACTCGAGCATCACGACGGTCGGCGCGCGCTTATGCGCAACCGCCGCGCTCACCTGCTCGATGCGGCTCTGCATGTCGGCGATCAGGTCAGCGGCCGCTGCTTCGCGGCCGATCGCCTGGCCGACGGCCCGGACGCCATCGTAAATGCCCGCCAGGGTGCCGGCGCTGAGCGCAATGACCTGCCGCGCGACCGATGCGCATCCGGTCCTCGCGATGTCGTTCGGCGTGACAGCGCAGACGTCACAATGCTCCTGCGAGATGAGGACATCCGGCTCGAGCCGGTTGATCAGCTCCGCATCGACGTGATAGAGCGGTTCACCTGCGCGGAGGCGTCGTCGCACCTCGGCATCGATCTCTCCGCTCGCCATCTCGATGTCGAATGCCGGCTGCGTGCAGCAGGGCAGACGCTTCACCCACTCAGGGTTGTCGCACTCATGCGAGCGGCCGACCAACGCATCGCCGGCGCCGAGCCCGCAGACAATCTCGGTTCCGCTGGCCAGCAGCGAGACGATACGCATCGGCTATGCGCTCTGTGCAGCCGGGTGCCGTTCTTCGCGGACCGAGCGGACGGATCTCTCTACGAGCGCGAACCCGCCGAACAACAGCGCGACATAGCAGACATCCCCGACGAGGCTGTTGCGGAAGAACGGGATCGCCGCGGTGTAGCAGGCGATGAGGCCGCTCCAGTCTTTCGGGTATAGCGAGCCGAACGCCCAGACGGCGAAGTTTGTCCCGATGTAAAACAGCACGGACGCGCCGAGTGTTGCACCAGCAATGCGGCCAACAGTGTTCTTGCGCCGGATCAGCATCCCGATTGCGACCGTGACGGCAAGGCAGACGTAAACTGCCGGCTGCGACCGCAGGCCAGCCGTTCCATACACGGTCGCGGCGAGCAACAGATCGCTTAGCAACATCGCGGCGAACGGCAGCAGAAACGCGAGCTTCCGGCTGGCGAAATACGCGCCACCGAAAAGCGCCATCGCCGCGATCGGCGTGACGTTCGGCGGATGCGGCAGCAGGCGCGACAAGGCCGCGCTGACGATGAATGCGATGAGGACAAGCAAACGGTTGTTCATGTGGGACTCCTTCTTACACCTGCGGTATCATCTCGGCCACGATGTTTGGCTGCGCGGGCGCGCTCGGCGACAGCAGATCGGCGTAGAACCTGCCATCGCGCGTGACAATCTCGCCCACTTGGACGGGCACCGGCCATCTGAACAGCGGCCCATCGAAGACGAACGAGTGAAACTCTCCCCTCTCGCCGCACGGATCCACGCCTGCGGGTAATTGCGCGAGGAACTCGTGATCGTAGAGGCGACCGGCGAACTCGCGGCCGACGCTCCCCTCCACGCACGAGGTGTATGCCCGGTAGCCGGAGCGAATCACTTCGCGCGCGAGCTCGGTCGTGTCGCGCTTCCAGATCGGGAACACAGCGCGCATGCCGAGACGTGTCAGGCTCGCTTCTCGCCAGGCGCGGATGTCTTCAAGGAACAGATCGCCATAAGCGACGGTCTCGACGCCGCGCCGGCGGAAGGGGGTCAGGGTCTCTGCCATGATCTGCTCGTAGACGTCGTTCGAGCATCCTCCATTCGGACCCGACGGCAGGTAGACCTTCTCGAGCGGCAATCCGATCGCGTCCGCCTGCGCATCGAGCAGCTCTTCGCGCACGCCGTGATGACTGATGCGGCGGTATTCCTCCGACACGCTCGTCATCAACGCGACGACCTCGTGCTCGTCCAAACGCAGCAGCTCATGCAGCGCGACAGCGCTGTCCTTGCCGCCGCTCCATGACATGACGACCGGTGTTCTCATTCGCAGAGAAGTCCTTGGCCACGGATCAACACGGATTTACACGGATGCGCAGCAGAGTCTCTGTCAAATCCGTGTTTCATCCGTGTCAATCCGTGGCTAAACCATTCTTCGAATCGAATGATCAGAATTTCACCCGAAATCCGCCGTACGCTGCGCGGCCGAGGTTCGGGTATCCGAACACCTCCGCATACTCCTCGTCTGTGAGATTTTCGACGCGGGCGAAGACGCTGAGGTTTCGATTCACCTCGTATTCAGCCGCGAAGTTCAGGACGGCGTAGTCCTCGATGTCAAAGTTCGGCCCGCCGAAATTGATCTCCTCGCGCGCGTTCACGAACTTAGCCGCGGCGGTGGTGCGAAGCTTGCCGAACCAGAGATACGACGCTGAGATGTATCCCTCCTGCCGTGGGCGGCGCGGGAGACGCGCGCCCTCCGGCTGCGAGATGTCTGCCTCGGACGTCTTCTCCGCGTCGAGGTATGTGTAGCTCGCGGTAAGATTCAGATTCGTCAGCGGGGTGACACGAGCTTCCAGTTCGACACCCTGTGTGCGCGCCGCGCCCAGGTTCAACGTTTCGAACAGCCCGTTGAAGCCGATGACGTTTGAGAGCCGGTTGTGGAAATAGGTCGCGCCGACTTGCACGCGGTCCTGCAAGAACCGCTGCTCGACCCCGACGTCGAACCCGCGGTTGCGTTCAGGTTCCAGGTCCGGGTTGTTGCCGAAGATCTTGTCCTGCGGAGTCGGCGGGCTGAAGCCGGTCGCGATGCTCGAATGCACCCGCGTGCCGCTCGGCGCGAAGAGGTAGCTGCCGGCGAAGCGATATGTCCAGACGTCGCCGAATTGATTGAAATGATCGTAGCGCCCGCCGGCCACGAGATTGAGCCCGCTAAACGGCGTCACGCTTGCCTGCACAAACGCGCCGGTCTGCTCCGTCTCGTCGGTGAGCAGGGTCGGCAGCGGACCGAACGCCTGCGATATAAATGGACGTTCCTGTTCCGCATCGATCTGGCTGTAGAAGAAACCGGAGGTGAACGTGAGCCACTGCGCAGCGTGGATGTTGTTCTGGTAGTCGAGCGTAAAGCGCTTGAAGAGAGCACGGGTGGGCCCGACGAAACTTTCGCTCGGATCATTGACCTGCCGCTCATGGTCGTAGCTGACGATCAGCTGGTGATCCCACCAATCGACCGGCTTGAAATCGACTCGCGGCCCAACCAGCCAGCGTTCGGTGAGAATGTTGTCGATGGGCGCCGGGGTGAGGATCGTGTTCGGATTGCCGGCATCCGCGAGCGAGTAGGTGAACAAGCTGCCGATGCGCAACCGCTCGTTAGGCGACCAACCGATGTTCGCGACACCGCTCTCCATCCGGTATTCGTTGTTCGGCCGCTCGTTCTCGGTCGTGAGGCCACTCAGGCCGACCGAGTAGTCGAACTGTTTCCATCCGCCCTGGCTCGCGAACGATCCGCGCAGCGTCTCGAACGAGCCGGCTTCGGCCGTGAACGAGCCGGTCGGCGTGCCGCTCCCGCGCTTCGTGAAAATCTGCACGACGCCGGCGAGCGCACGCGGTCCGTAAAGTGTGCTCTGCGGGCCACGCACGACTTCGATGCGATCGAGGTTGTCGAGCGTCAGGTCGGCGAAATTGAAAAGCCCGGCGAGTCCCTGATTGAGCGGGATGCCGTCGAGCAGCACCTGGGTATGCTGGCTCCGCAAGCCGCGCGTGAACAGGGATGTCAGCTGCCCCGGCGTGCCGGTCTGCACGATCGACAGTCCGGGCACTTCGCGCAACGCGTCGGCTACCCGGCGGACTTGCCGTTGCTCGAGCTCCTCGGCCTCGAGCACCGTGATGCTGGCAGGTGACTCGTTTTCGGGAATCGGGAGTCGCGTCGCAGTGACGACGATCTCCTCGGTTTCTGTTTCAGCTTCCGCTTCGTCGGCAGCGTTGCCGCGAACCGTCAATGTCGCCGCGTCCTGCGCGTGACAGATGATAGGCGCCGCCGTTATCCCAACGGCAACGATGTGACTCAACCAACGTGAGCATTTCCGCATTTTCGTCTCCTCTAATGTGAGAGGCGGACGACGTGCCTTTGCGAGAGGCGGAAGCCCACTGCTCTCATTCTTCTTTTTGCGAAGAAGTTTTGTCGCGCCGTCTGCACACGGGGCACGAATGAGGTGGAGCGGGCAAATATTCTGGCTCCTGGCTTGCGGCGTTCCGTTATCGGAACGCACACCTTCTTCCCGCCTTCACCGCCGCTTACGCAGGCGATTGGCCGTGGGAAGTCGTATCCAGTTACAGCAGCGCAACTGCTCCCGAATGTTCACGGGATTTCTCGCGCCGGTCCACTGATCAAACTCGCAAAGAACTGCGGCGAGAAGTAGCCGCTTGCGATTGCCGTCTCAAGGAATATTTATGCGGCGCATTCGAAATGGCTGCGCTTCCACAGCCTGTCATGTTGAGCGAAGCGAAACATCTCTGACTATTTCCGTGCTCACTGCGCGCCGAAGTGGCCAGAGATCCTTCGCTTCGCTCAGGATGACAGCTAAAAGAGTAGTAACGCTCATGGCCCTCCTCGTCCTCTCAACGTGATCTCTTCATCGCCTCTCAATCTGCTCGTGACGGGCGGCGCCGGCTTTATCGGCTCCAATCTCGTGCTGGAACTCCAGGAGCAGTTCCCGATCGCGCGTCTCACGGTGATCGACGACTTCCGCTCCGGCGATTTCAAGAACCTCGCCGGCTATCGCGGCGACTTCATCGCCGCGGATCTCGCTACGTTCGACTGGCAGCGGCAATTCGGAAACGACAGGTTCGACGGCATTTTCCACATGGCGTCGATCACCGACACGACGGATCACGATCAGTTCCGCCAGATGCATGACAACGTGGAGAGCTTCCGGCAGCTACTCCGTTTTGCCCGGCCGAATAAGACGCGCGTGGTTTACGCCTCCTCGGCGGCGACTTACGGCAACGCAACGTCAGCGAGCAGCGAGAGCAGCAGCGCGGCGCCTTCGAACGTCTATGCGTTCTCCAAGGCGATCATGGACAATGTCGCGCGGCGCGCGGCCGATGAATACAGCGATTGGGTGATCGTTGGCCTGCGCTTCTTCAACGTCTACGGGCCACGCGAAGCGCACAAAGGCGTGCCCTCGAGCATGATTTATCACCTCTCGCGACAAATGACCGCCGGGCAGCGCCCGCGGATCTTCAAGCACGGCGAGCAGCAGCGCGATTTCGTCTACGTGAAGGACATCGTGCAGGGCTGCATTCGAGGGTTCGAAGCGGTCAAAAGCGGCATCTACAATCTCGGTTCGGGCCAGGCGCGCTCGTTCAACGATCTCGTGCAGATTCTGAACAACACGCTCGGGACGAATCTCGATCCGGAATACATCGATAACCCGCACGCGCATTACCAGAACTTCACTCAAGCCGACCTGACGAAGGTGCGCGACGCGCTCGGCTACGAGCCGCAGTTCACGTTCGAAAAAGGCGTCGCCGATTACATGCGCTGGCTCTATCCCGCCCGCACCTAACTTTCCCGAATCATGAAAGCCAAACGACGCTCACAAGGCCCAGAAGAAATTAACGCCGCGCTCGCGCAGAAAAAAGGCCCCGTCTCACAATTCATCGCGCGGAGCTATCGCCACTTTAACGCAGCCGCGTTGCTCGACGCTGCAAAGGGCTATGAGGACCACCTCGCCGCCGGCGGCAAGATGTTAATGACGCTGGCGGGCGCGATGTCGACCGCCGAGCTCGGCATCTCGTTAGCCGAGATGATCCGTCGCGACAAGGTGCACCTGATCGTCTGCACCGGCGCGAACCTGGAAGAAGATATTTTCAATCTCGTTGCGCACGATCACTACGAGCGCGTGCCGCAATACCGACAGCTCACGCCAGACGACGAGGAGGAACTGCTCGGCCGCCATATGAATCGCGTAACCGATACCTGCATCCCGGAGATGGAGGCGATGCGGCGGATCGAGAAGGCGGTGCTCGAGGAGTGGGTCGCGGCCGACCAGGCGGGAGAGCGGTATTTCCCGCACGAGTTTATGTACAATATTCTTCGCAGCGGTAAGCTGGAGAAGAGCTATCAGATCGATCCGCAGAATTCCTGGGTACTGGCAGCCTCCGAAAAGAATCTGCCGATCGTCGTTCCCGGGTGGGAGGATGCCACGCTCGGAAACATGTATGCCGCGGCTGTTATTCGCGGCGACGTGAAGAACGTGCACACTGTGCGCACGGGCATCGAATACATGACATGGCTCGCAGAGTACTACACGAAGAACGCGAAGAAGCTGCGCAATCGCGAGGGCTCGATCGGGTTCTTCCAGATCGGCGGCGGCATTGCCGGCGATTTCCCGATCTGCGTCGTGCCGATGTTGCACCAGGATCTCGAGCGCACCGCGGTGCCGCTTTGGGGTTATTTCTGCCAGATCAGCGATTCGACGACGAGCTATGGAAGCTACTCTGGCGCCGTGCCGAACGAGAAAATCACCTGGGGCAAGCTCCAGGCGTCCACTCCAAAATTCGTGGTCGAAAGCGACGCCACGATTTGCGCGCCTTTGATCTTCGCCTGGGTGCTCGGGCAGTAGGAAATACGAGCAAGCCGCGCGACTCGACGATGATCGCGCCGCTTGCGTAGTTTACTTTGGGGCGAGACTCTGTCGAGCCTGACGGTAAACGTGCGCCAACTCTCAGGCTCGACGGAGTCTCGCCCTACAGGGTCGGCTAGCCTTCCCAGACGAAGTTCACCGGCTTCTCCACATCCGGGTGCAAGCTGTGATGCACCGGACAACCGATCGCTGCGGCTTCGAGTAGCTGCCGCTGCGGATGATTCGCCGGCAGCGGGATCCGCATCTCGGATGCGAGCCGCGCGATGCGCCGCGGTGTGTCTTTCGACATCTCCTTTGTTACGCTGACGGTCATCCCCTTCAGCTCGACGCCCTGCCGCTGCGCCGCAATCGCCATCACCGTGGCCATGCAGGTGCCGAGAGCCGTCGCGACCAGATCGGTAGGCGAGAACGCCTCCCCTTTGCCATTGTTATCGACCGGCGCGTCGGTCGCGAGCTCGCTTTGCGAAGGCCCATGAATCGCGGCGCAATGCAGATCGCCCGTGTAACGAATGGAGATGTTGACCATGCGCCAGCATGCCGTGCGATTGGCGGCACCGCAATTCGCGGCAGCGGTGGCGTGCTCGTCCCTGATCCCGTCCGGCGGCGCTTCGTGGTCCTTTGTCATTCCGAGCGCAGTCGAGGAATCTCTATCCGCCTGCGGGAAAGTCGTGCTGGGAGAAGAAGGCTTTTAGAGATGTCGCGACTGCGCTCGACATGACAACAGAAGGGCGACGCGCCTCCGGCGCGCAGAAACGGCAACGGGCGGATCACGCTCTCTGCGCGATCCGCCTGCAAAGTTAAGCGACTGGCCGCGACGACACGTTTTCCACACGCGTCGCGCGTTCAACGTCGTTTACGAGGCGTTCTTGGACGCGTCGCGCAGAGCCCAGACCTGATCGTGCGCAGCCTTCACCGCGGTGTATTGCCGCGAGACTGTCTCGCGGACCGGCGCGGAAAGCCGGGCGTCCTCGTCCATCGCCTTCTTGTATTCGGCGACGGCCGAATCTTCGCCGCGTTCACACTCCGACAGAATGGCATGATCATCCCGGCTGGTGATCGCGGACTTCATGTTGATCCACGTGCGATGCAGCGCGCCCGCCGTGCTGCTCGTCTTTTCGGGCTCCGAATCGCCGAGCTGAATCACGTGATTCTGCAGTTCGCCGGCAAACTTGGAGCGCTGGAGGGAGAACTCACTGAATAGCGATTTCAGCTGCGAATCGTTCACCGCTTCCGAGGCCTGGCGGAAGCCTTCCTGCCCATCCTTGAGGGTCTCGATCAGGCTGTTGAGCGTGGAGATGATTTCTTTGGTCTGACTCATATGCAATCAATTCGGATGTCGCGCCGAAACGGGTGCGTATGGAGGTGAATTCATCGCCGTTGGTTGCGGGCGGACGCGCACAGCCGTAACCTCCGGGCATGAATAACAACCGCACCGGCAGGGATTTAACGAAGGAAGCTCCCCGCAGCCCGAAGACACGTCTGGGCGATTACGTGATCCTCGCCCGCACCCTCGACAAATGCCGCGCCCTCCTCTGGGGCAACATCGGCGAGTACCACTTTGACTGCCCGCTCGACAACATGTTGTTCGGCCCAATGGGGATCAAACCAGACGAGTTCAAGGCTGAGGTAGAGCGCGGCGCGAGCGACGAGGAGATGGTGCGGTGGATGAACAGCCACAGAACCATGAAATCGGACGAAGAAGTGAAGGCGTGGAGCGATCAGATGATGGCGGCGAATCCGTACGAAAATCCGGAGAAGCGCGATTGGTTTGTTGAGAAGGTGTCCGTCTACAATCTCGATCCCAAGACCACGACCCTGTTCGATTGGCTCGATGTCGACGACAAAGAAAGCTACGCCACGGCAAAAGCCTAGCCCCGCTGTAGCTCGCTCAGATTGGGAATGCCGGCCGTGCGAAAGCGTGGGCCGGCATCTTACTTTATAGCGGTCGATCCTCACGGAAATCGACCGCCCGCTCCGGAGCAGAGAGAAGAAGCGTCGAGATCCGCGCCGCGTTAGCGCTTCTCGGAGATTTTATTCTCGACTGCCTGCACCCCGGGCACACTCTTGGCCAGATCTTCCGCAGCTTGCTTTTGGTCGTTGGAAATGACAAAGCCGCTCAACTGCACGGTCTTTCGGAAGGCCGCGACCTGCACATCGGGAAATTTAAAACTGTTGGACGTGGCGAACGTCGCTTTCACCTGTTCGACGAGCTTCTGATCCTCCTGCTGTTCGGCGGCGCTCCGCTCGGCTGACTCGCGGCTGCAACCCGTCAGAAGCAGATGTGAGACTAAAACCGCGACTGCGGCGGCGACAAACGTCATGCGGATTCGCTTCATTATATCTTCCTTGCTGCATCATCGCCGCCCCCAGGCGGGAGCGCAACAACCCACCATGAAGGCGGGGGCCTTTTCCGATATGCACGGAAAACATACATCTGCTTCGTCCCTCAACGCGCTCGCCCGTTTTCGCTGATCGAGTCATGACGCCTGAGAACGCCTGGACTGCAGTGGGCGTCCTCAGCGTTGTAGCCGGTGCGACCATTGGCCGGACGCTGCTCAAGGCAGGCTGGCGTGCCGCGACCGGTGGAGTCGTGTGAATTTAGGGGCCGCCGACCCGGCCGCCGGCGATTCAAAGGTTCCACACCTTCATCCGACGCCACGACCCATGAGTCCACTCACACCCTATTTCCGCACCACGCTGGCCGACGCGCAACCGCCCTGCCTCTCGCTCTATCAGCCGACCCACCGGCATCATCCGCAGAATCAGCAGGACCCGATTCGCTTCGGGAATTTGATCAAGCAACTCCAGCAGTCGCTCCAGCAAAAATATAGCGCGGACGAAGTCACCCAGCTCCTCCGGCCCTTCCAAACGCTCGCCGGGAACACGGAGTTTTGGAATCACACCCGCGACGGGCTGGCGGTCTTTGCCGCGTCCGGAATTTTTCAGGTTTACGGAACTCAGCGGCCGCTCCCCGAACTCGCGGTGGTGGCGGACAGTTTCCACACCAAACCGCTCCGCCGCCTCCTCCAAACTGCCGATCGTTATCAGGTGCTCGGGTTGACCCGCGACTCGATCCGGCTCTTCGAAGGAAACCGCGATGCGCTCGATGAAATCGACCCCGCGCCCGGGGTGCCACGCACCTTGACTGAAGCGCTCGGCGAGGAGCTGACCGAGCCGCACTCGACCGTAGCATCCTACGGGGGAGGCGCTGGCGCAGGTGGCGGCGCGATGCACCACGGCCACGGCGGGAAGACCGCGGAGATTGAGATTGATGACGAGCGATTTTTCCGCGCCGTGGCTCGGGCTGTGACGGAACACCATTCGCAGCCCTCCAAGCTCCCCTTAATCCTAGCCGCGCTCCCGGAACACCAGTCGCTCTTCCGCCGGGTCAGTCACAATCCTGCCCTGCTCGAAGCCGGGATCACCACGAACCCCGATGCGTTATCGACCAAAGAATTGCGCGATCAAGCGTGGGAAGTCTTCGCGCCGCAATACCAGGCGCGGCTGAAGGCGCTCGATAACGACGCCGCCTACGCGCGCTCCAAGGAAACAGGAAGCGATGATCTCACCGAAGTGGCCGTCGCAGCGGTCGCCGGTCGCGTTCAAACCCTGCTCATCGAAGCTGGCCGCCAGCTCCCGGGCCGGCTTGATCCGAAGACAGGCGAGGTGACCCAGGGAGAACTCGACGACCCGCAGACGGATGATGTGCTGGGCGATCTCGCCGATCTGGTCTCCGAGATGGGCGGCGAAGTGGTGATAGTTCCGGCTGAGGGGATGACGTCGGAGACAGGGCTGGCCGCGATTTATCGTTATTGAGGAGTTCGAGCGCAGTGCAGCGCTTGGACTACTCCGTCTTTAATCTCAACGCTCATGGCGGCCGGATCTTCCAAACTCGCGATCTACGCCGCCATCGGCGGGAACCTCGTGATCGCGATCATGAAGTTCGTTGCGGCTGCCTTTACCGGCAGTTCCGCCATGCTCTCGGAAGGCATTCACTCGCTCGTCGATACCGGCAACGGCGGGCTGCTCTTGTTAGGCATCCGACGGAGCAAACAGCCCGCCGATGCGGCGCATCCGTTCGGCCACGGGAAGGAACTTTATTTCTGGTCGCTCATCGTCGCGGTCCTGATCTTCGGTGTAGGCGGTGGCATCTCGACTTACGAAGGAATCCTGCACATGCTCCACCCGGCGCCATTGCAGGACCCGACCTGGAGCTATGTGGTGCTCGGTCTGGCGGTGATCTTCGAAGGAATCGTCTTCGTGATTGCGCTGCGCGAATTCCAAAAGCAAATCGAGAAAGGCGAGAACCTCTGGCAGGCCGTCAAGTCCAGCAAAGACCCCTCCACGTTCACGGTCCTCTTCGAGGATGCGGCCGCGCTGCTTGGTCTGCTGGCGGCCTTCACCGGCGTGTTCCTATCGCATTACCTGGCTCTTCCGCTCCTCGACGGCGCGGCTTCGGTCGTTATCGGTCTCATTCTGGGAATGGCGGCCGCGTTCCTGGCCTACGAGAGCAAAGGGTTGCTCATCGGCGAAGGGGCCGATCCGAAAACCCTGGAAGACATCCGCACGCTGGCGCAGTCGGATCCCGGCGTCGCCCGGATTTTGAATCCACTCACGATGCACTTCGGCCCCGACACAGTCCTGCTCACGATGGATGTGCAATTCCAACAGAAGCTCTCCGCCGCGGAGGTGGAGACAGCAGTCGATCGCCTGGAGAAAGCGATTCGCCAGCGGGATCCGCGAATCAAGCACATCTATATCGAAGCGGGTGCGATCAGCTCGAGCGGTCGCGACTCCGCTGCTCCGGGCTAGTTTCAAAAGTCGATTTTGGCGCTGGCGGCGGCGGTCTATGACCGTGACCGCCAAGGCGTTACCTCCAATCCACGTTTTCGGCGGTCACAGACCGCCGCTACAGGACTTTGCAACCGCTTCTAGTCTAGTCGCCACCTTCTGCTGACTTGCCGCTCACCAGCACCGGATGGCGCGATTGGCGGATGAGCGCGTGCGCGCGGCTGTAGGCGGGCGCGTTCTCGTTGCGAGGACAAACAGTGACCAGCACGCAATTGTCGAGCGCGTTGGCAAACTCCGTCACCGTCTCGACCGCATCGCCCACCCGGATGCTGATGCGGCAGCCCAAGTCCTTTTCCGCGGCGTGACGCTGCACCGCTCCGATCAGTCCAGCCATCTCCGGCTGGCCCAGCCCGGAAAGCGCGGATTCGTCGATCTCATCGAGTTCGATCGCGTCGGCGATCGCGGGGTGGCCGCGCGCGAGCGTCTCGGGATCGGCGATCGCGAGCAGGTGGAGGCGGCCTCGCGGCGCGAGCACGTGGAAAGCCCAGGCCGCGGCGCGCGCGTCATCGTGCGCCACGAAGCTGAGCGGGAGGACGACTTCGCGCAGGCTGGCGGCGGCATCGCGCGCCGGATCGCGCACCACCAGGAGCGGGGTCTCGCGCCGGCTCAGGAGGATGGCGCTTCTCGGGTTGCCTCATCCGATCCTCCTCGGGATGGTGGGCGGGCTGGGTGAACTCGTTCCCATGGTCGGCCCGATCGCCGCCGGTCTGATCGCCGTGCCGCTCGCCTTTCTCATCCTGCCGCTCTGGGTCGGCATCGCCAGCGTCGTCTTTTTCCTCGTCCTCTCGATCGTCGAGGCGAATGTCATTGTGCCTAAAGTGATGCAGGCCCACGTCGGCCTGCCGCCGTTCTTCACCATCGTGGCGGTCCTTGCCGGAGCCACTCTCTACGGAGTAATCGGGGCCCTCCTGACGCTGCCCCTGGCTGCCGCCGCCCGCGTTTATCTGCAGCGGCTGGTCGTGCCTGCGATTCAGAAAAAATGAGCCTTTCGTCGTCCCTGCTGGCCAGCTCGATGCTCCGCATTCCTTTTACGAAGGACGTATCTGTTTAGCGTCCTCTCTCTCTTTCTCGGCTGCGATCGCGAAGGACAAGCCGGAGGCTTTTGGGCCTTATAGCCGGGGGTTGAGCGAAGCGATACCCACGGTCCTTCAATCCAAAATCCGCGCCCCTGGAAGGGTGCCAGCAACAGGGCGGCAGACCTGCTGGCACCCCTGGCGGGGTGCGAGCATCTTCGATTTCTTTCCGGTGGTATCGCCTGCTGCGCGCTCAACCACCGGCTACAAGCTTCCAAGCCTCCGGCCTGGGACAGACTGGTTACTGCGCTAAACAGATACACGAAGGACTGGTCGTGGATGGCGCTGCTCTCGAGCGAAAAAGTGAAAGCCGATGGCTGGATCGACGGCTACGGACAGGCGGGCAATCGGCTCTACGTCAATCGCGGAATCGGCTTCAGCAGTTTCCCGGTCCGGATCAATTGCTGGCCCGAGCTCACTTTCTTCACCCTGCGCTCGGCAAAGCAATGACAACGCCGCGTCCGCGTGCGATGAAAGCAGACTATGCCCGCCAAAAAGAAAATGACCGTGCATGCCAAAGCCCGCACCGCCACGCCGGATTCCGCTAATCGGCCCAAGACCAAAGTCGCCGGCTCGACCAAAAAGAACACGCGAATGCAACCGGTCTTGAGTGAGAAACAAGCAAAGGCCGTAAAGGCCAAGAAGAAGTCTTAGCAGGTGCCGGCTGTGCGGAAAGCGCGCAGCCAGCATCTTTTTTTCTTTCATGGCCATTTCCCTCAAACCCCAGCACCTCAACCGCTACCGCCAGATCGCCTGGCTCTTCGTTAAGTACGGCCGCTCCGATCTCGTCAAGCAAAGCGGCCTCGACGAAACGTTGGACGCTGAACAGCGCGCAACCCCGAAGGAACAGGCAAAAGCCAGCGAGCTCGCCGACGACCTCGAGAAACTCGGGCCAACGTTCGTGAAGCTCGGTCAACTTCTCTCGACGCGCGTCGAAATGATGCCGCAGGCGTACATCGAAGCGCTCACGCGATTGCAGGATAAGGTCGAACCGTTCTCGTTCGCAGAGGTGGAGAAGATCGTCGCTTCCGAACTCGGCGTGCGGCTCTCAAAAGCGTTCAGCGATTTCGAATCCGAGCCGATGGCTGCAGCGTCGCTGGGCCAGGTGCATAAGGCGCGTTTGCGTAATGGCCGCCAGGTCGCCGTGAAAGTGCAGCGCCCGGAGATTCGCGAGCGGATGATCGAGGATCTCGATGCGCTCGAGGAGATCGCGGAGTTTCTCGACGGTCACACGGAGATGGGGAAGCGCTACGAGTTCGGCGAGATGCTGGACCAGTTCCGCAAGAGCCTGCTGCGCGAGCTCGATTATCGACAGGAAGCGGGGAACCTCACCACGCTGCGCGATCAGCTGAAGGAATTCGAGAGCATCGTCGTCCCGGAGCCGATTTTCGATTACAGCACCTCGAAGGTGCTGACGATGGAGTACATCCACGGCCGCAAAGTGACCGATCTGAGTCCGCTCGGCCGGATGGAGTTCGACGGCAATGCGCTCGCTGAAGAAGTCTTCCGCGCCTACCTCGAGCAGATCCTGGTCAACGGCTTTTTTCACGCCGATCCGCACCCGGGAAATGTCTTCCTCACAGACGACTACCGCATCGCGCTGATCGATCTCGGAATGGTCGGGCGCATCATGCCGAGTCTGCAGGAGCAGCTGCTCCAACTCTTGCTCGCGATCGCTGAAGGGCGCGGCGACGACGCTGCCGACATCGCCATCAAAGTCGGCGACACGAGAGAGAACTTCGATGAGGTGCAGTTCCGGCGGCGGATCACAGAAATCGTCGCGAAGCAGCAAGGCGCGAACGTCGAAAACATGCAGGTCGGCCGGCTCGTGCTGGAAGTCACACAGGTGTCCGGCGAGAGCAACATCCGCGTGCCATCTGAGCTGACGATGCTCGGTAAAACGCTGCTGAATCTCGATCAAGTCGGCCGCACGATTGCGCCTGATTTCGATCCAAACGCCTCGATCCGCCGCCACGCCGCGCAGATCATGCAGCAGCGGCTGGTGAAGAGCTTGTCGCCTGGCAATCTCTTCAGCGGCGTACTTGAGTTAAAGGATCTCGTTCAGCGTCTGCCGACTCGCATCAACAAAATCCTCGACGCGATTGCGGACAACAAACTGAAGGTGGAAGTCGATGCGATTGACGAGAAGACGCTGATCGTCGGGTTTCAAAAGGTGGCGAATCGTATCACGGTCGGCTTGATCATCGCCTCTCTCATTGTGGGCGCTGCGCTCCTGATGCGCGTGGAAACGACATTCCGAATCTGGGGTTATCCTGGGCTCGCGATTCTGCTCTTTCTGGGCGCTGCAGGCGCCGGGGTCGTGCTCCTGGTGAATATCTTGTTCTACGACGAACCGGATAAGCACTGACGAGCGCGCGCGTCTGCTCCGTTGAGGGCGAGCGCGTCGACCGAGTGCCTGGCACGCTACGATAAATTGCTGCGGCAGGCGCGCCGCACGTGTACGGTCCCGCCATGACGCCGGCGATCCGAAGACAACCGTCGCTGCTCCAATCGCTGATCCCGGTTCTCTTCCTGATCGGAACGCTCGCGGCGTCCGTTTACCTGTTCGGCGACAGCTCGTCGCGCGGACCGAGCCAGATCGCGCTCATACTCAGCGCGGGCGTCGGCATTATCCTCGGGATCGCGAACGGCTACACCTGGAAGGAACTGGAGCGCGGGATCGTGGAAGGCATCTCGCTGGCGATGGGCGCAGTGCTGATCCTGCTGATGGTCGGATCGCTGATCGGCGCGTGGATCCTCGCAGGTGTCGTTCCATCGATGATCTACTATGGCCTCGCAATTCTGACGCCATCGGTGTTCTTCGCCGCGGCGTGCGTGATTTGCTGCATCACTTCGCTGGCGACCGGCAGCTCATGGACGACTGCGGGAACCGTCGGGGTCGCGCTCGTTGGCATCGCCGCCGCGCAGGGTTTGCATCTCGGAATCGCCGGCGGGGCAATTGTCTCCGGCGCCTATTTTGGCGATAAAATGTCGCCGCTATCGGACACGACAAACCTCGCGCCGGCAATGGCAGGGACAGATCTCTTCACCCACATCCGCCACATGGTCTGGACCACGGCACCCAGCATCCTGATCGCGTTGATCATATTCGCGATCATCGGGTTGCGTTCTGCTGCGCCGACCGACACCAGCAGCGTCGAGGCGATCCGGCAGGCAATCAGCACCCATTTCGTCGTCGGTCCGCATCTGCTGCTTCCGCTCGTGATTGTGCTTGGCCTCGTGATCGCCCGGATGCCGGCACTTCCGGCGTTGATGATTGGTGCCCTTGTCGGCTGCGTGTTCGCCGTCGTGTTCCAGCGGGCCGCAGTCACCACGTACGTGGCACAGCCGGAGCTTGCCCAGGGCGCAGCGCTCTTGAAAGGCACGTGGATCTCGCTCTTCGACGGCTTCAAGCTCACGTCCGGGAACAAGGCGCTCGACGAGCTCCTCTCGCGCGGCGGAATGGCGAGCATGCTACCGACCGTCTGGCTCATTCTTGCCGCGATGATGTTCGGAGCGGTGATGGAGACCACCGGCATGTTGCAGCGAATCGCGGCGTCGATTCTCAGCGCGGTTCGTGGCACCGGAAGCCTCATCTTTGCAACCCTGGCCACCGCCTTCAGCATGAACGTCGTCGCGTCGGACCAGTACATCGCGGTGGTCATTCCCGGGCGGATGTTCCGCGCCGAATTCCAGCGGCGTCAACTCCACCCGAAGAACCTGTCGCGCTGCCTCGAAGACGGCGGGACGTGCACGTCGGCTCTCGTGCCGTGGAACACCTGCGGCGCGTTCATGGCGCAGACGCTCGGCGTCGCCACCTTCGCCTACGCGCCGTTCGCCTTCTTCAACCTCATTAATCCCCTCGTCTCGGCGCTGTATGGCTTCACCGGCTTCACGATCGAAAAGCTGGAGCCGGAACGGGAGACGTTGCCCGCGGAGCCAGTCACAACATCCTGACACGATTCAGCCTGATCAACGCTGGCGCGTTTCGTTTCCGTCAGGCCGCGCTCCGTTCCTGTCATTCCGACCGAAGTGGAGGAATTCTCTTAGAGGGCGTCTAAAAAGTAACTACAGAAAGAGAAGCATCCGCAGATTACACGGAGTTACACAGATTTGCGGACGGAGTAGCTGGTTCAATCTGCGGCAATCTGCGAAATCTGCGGACCAAACAGATTTTTTAGACGCCCTCTTACGTATCTCTGCTCCTGACGCGCTGAGTCTCAGAAGACTTCAGAGATGTCTCGACGGCGCTCGACTGACAACGCGGGAGGACGTGGCTATGACGCCGCCGCGTGCTGAAGCGCGTACAGCGAACTTGTCGCCGCCCGTCGCCGCTGCTTACATCAAATCCATGGGCCGCCAATGGTTGCATGCGAAACGCGAAGTCGCTGGTCTTAAAAAGGGCCAGGTCACCGGCAAGCTCGTGAAGGAAATCATGGTCGCCTCGAAAATGGGCGGCGCCGATCCGAACGGCAACGCCCGGTTGTTCGCGGCCGTCGAGAAGGCGCGCCGGGCGAGCGTGTCACGCGACGTCATCGAACGGGCGATCAAGAAAGGTGCCGGCATCGGCAGCGAGAAGCTGGAAATGGAGCATGTCGTCTTCGAAGGCTACGCGCCGAACAAGGTGCCGATCGTCGTGGAGGTGCTCACCGACAACACCAACCGCACCACGCCGGAGATGCGGGTGTTGTTCAAGAAAGGCGGCCAGCTCGGCGCGCCCGGCAGCAACAAATTTCTCTTTGATCACGTTGGGCTGGTCGAAGCGCATCACGCGGCCCCGGCGACCGACATCGAAGAGGCCGCGATCGAGGCCGGGGCGCAGAACGTGGAGCCGGTGTCGCATGCGGAGAACGACGACAT
>JACDCC010000197.1 GCA_013694595.1 Chthoniobacterales bacterium | reverse complement strand
GTCGGAGATCCAGCGTCAGGGCCGGGCTTGGATGCGGATCTCGACGAAATGTTCGATGCGATCATCGTGCAGCGGGATCGTTTCGTCGGTCAGAGGCTGGCCGTCGAGAGTGAGTGCACTCTGGCCTAACGAGTCGTCGGACGAGCGGGTGATGGTGATGTGGTAAACGGTTTGCCGGTAGCGGTAGTGAATCTTGTAGCTCGTCCAGTGGGCGGGAAAACGTGGCGTGACGCGCAGCCGCTCGCCTTCCAGATGAACGCCGAGCAGCGTCTCGGTGAGAAAGCGGTACATCCAGCCGGCTGAGCCGGTGTACCAGGTCCAGCCGCCCCGGCCGGTGTGCGGCGCGACGGCATAGACGTCGGCCGCGACAACGTAGGGCTCCACTTTGTAGGTGGCGATCTGCTCGGGCGTGCCGCCGTGCTGGATGGGGTTAATGAGCGTGAACAGTTCCCAGGCGCGCTCGTTTTCTCCGAGGAGCGCGAAAGCCATCGCGGTCCAGATGGCGGCATGAGTGTATTGCCCGCCATTCTCGCGCACGCCGGGGATGTAGCCCTTGATGTAACCGGGATTGAGCGGCGATTTGTCGAAGGGCGGATCGAAGAGCTGGATGAGGTTCGCGTCGCGGCGAACCAGACGTTCGTTGACCGCCTGCATGGCCTGCCGGGAACGTTCTGGCTCGCCCGCTCGGCTGATGATCGACCAGCTTTGCGGCAGAGAATCGATCTGGCATTCCTCATTGTTCCGGGAGCCGAGCGGCTCGCCGTTATCGAACCAGGCGCGGAGGTACCACTCTCCGTCCCACGCGTTTGCCTCGATCTTCTTTTGCAACTGCTTCGCCTCGGCCAGGCAATGCTCGGCGAAGTCCGTATCCGCGCGGGCGCGCGCGAGCTCCGCAAACTGCGTGAGCACATCGTAAAGGAAAAATCCCAGCCAGACGCTTTCGCCGCGCCCCTCTTTTCCGATCAGGTTCATGCCGTCGTTCCAATCGCCGGAACCAATCAGGGGCAGGCCGTGCTGGCCGAATTTCAACCCATGCCTGATGGCGCGCACGCAATGCTCGTAGAGGCTGGCGGATTCCTGCGAGCGGTTGGGCAGGTCGTAATAAGATTCCTCCTCCGGCATCACCGGCCGCGCATCGAGGAAAGGAATCTGTTCATCGAGGACGCCGGTATCGGCGGCGCAGGAAACATAGCGGCAGGTGACGTATGGCAGCCACAGGTAGTCGTCGGAGAAATGCGTGCGCACACCGCGGCCGGCCGGCGGATGCCACCAATGTTGCACGTCGCCTTCCCGGAACTGGCGCGCGGCGGCCCGGAGCAAATGCTCGCGCGTGAGGCTCGGCTCGGCGTGCACCAGCGCCATCACATCCTGTAACTGATCGCGGAAGCCATACGCGCCGCCCGATTGATAGAACCCGGTCCGCGCCCAGAGGCGGGAGCTGAGGGTTTGGTAAAGGAGCCAGCCGTTCGCCATTGTGTTCACGGCGGGATCGGGCGTATCGACGTTGACCGCGCCGAGCGTGCGATTCCAGAATTCATGCACGAGGGCGAGTGAGACGGCGCTGGCGTCGGCTCGGCGAAAACGCGAGACCAGATTCTGCACCTCGTCCAGATTCCGGCCCGCGCCGAGACGGAAACTTGTCTCGCGCTCCTGCTCGTCGCCCAGCTCGAACGCGACCTGCATGGCGCCGCAGGGATCGAAGCCCGCGCCTGTTTTTCCGGAGAGCCGCGCCCGCTTCAAAGCCGCAGGTTGCGCGGGAGTTCCGTTGCGCCCGAGGAATTCTTTTCGATTTCCGGTGAGGGTGCGGTTCTGGTCAATGACATCAAGGAAGACGATGCGATCGGGGAATTCGGTGTTGTAAAAGTTGCGCGCCAGCAAGGCCCCGGTTTTCAGGTCCACTTCGGTCTGCACGTTGAGGAGCGTCTTGGGCCGCAGATCGCCCAACACCCACTCGCAGTAGGCGGTGACGGACAAACGGCGCGGCCCGCCCGAGACGTTGCGCAACTTCAAATTGGTCAGCTTGACCGGCGCATCCATCGCCACGTAAGCCCACAACTCCGAGACGATGCCGTTCTCGTAGTGCTCGAAGACGGTGTAGCCGAACCCGTGGCGGATGACATAAGGCGTGGCACCCCGCGCGGGCCACGGACACGGCGACCAGACCTGGCCGGTTTCTTCGTCGCGAATGTAAAGCGCCTCGCCGGTCGTATCCTGAACGGCATCGTTTTGCCAGGGCGTGAGCCGAAATTCGTGCGCGTTCTCGAACCAGGTGTAAGCGCCGCCGCTTTCCGACACGACCGTCCCGAACTCCGGGTTGGCCATCACGTTGACCCACGGCGCGGGAGTGGCCTGGCCGGGCGAGAGCGTGATGACATACTCGTGCCCGTCGGGAGTGAATCCGCCGTAGCCATTGTGAAAGATCAACTCGCGCGCCGGCGGGGACGCGGGTGACTCGATCCGCGCCGGTCGCGTCGGCGTGAGCGCGGGGACGCGCGGCTCGAGCACAGCGCGCTGCTCCAGTTGTTCGAGGAGCGAGCCGTTGTCATCCGAGAGAAGGATGCGGGCCGCGGATTGGAGCAGGAGGCGATCTTCGTTGGGAATCTGCTCGAGGCGCCTGACGAATATTCCGCCCGGCTTGTCGAGCAATTGCGCTTCCGTGCCGGAGGCAACCAGGTTCGTGATCTGATCCTGCAACGTTTGGCGGTAAACGGAGGCATCTTCATTCAAGATGACCAGCTCGACGGCCAGGCCCTTTGTCCGCCAATAGGAATGCGCCTGAATGATCTGGCGCACGATGTCCAGGTTCTCGGTGTCGGTGACGCGGAGCAGCACGAGCGGCGTGTCGCCTGAGATGCCGTATGTCCAGAGGCCGCTTTGGCCGCGCCGATTCTCGAGCAGCACGCCGGACGTGGCGCGGCGCGCGGGGTCGGCGAAAATAATCGCGCCGGCCAGGCGGGCGTAGAGCTGCGCTTCGCCTTCGGAAGCGTCGAGCTGACGCAGGATGACCTGGCTATGCGTCCAGGCGAGATCGAGCGCGCGATCGGCCATGCGCGCGTGCTGATATTTTTCCACCAACCCGAGCGCGTTTTCGCGGCTTTCCGCCATGCCGAGGACGAAGTCGAGCACGGCGCTTTCATTCGGCGCGAGCGTGACGGTGCGCCGGAGCGAAATGATGGGATCGAGCACGGAACCGACGGTGTTCGAGAGGGGCGCATCTTTTTCCATGGCCGCCGGATTCTCGAGCGTGCGCCCGCGCCCGATAAACTGGAAGCGATCCGTCTCGCAGGAGATTGCGCTCTGCGCGCCGCCCTGCCCGACGAGCAGATGCAAAAGCCAGGGCGGCGTTTCATCTTCGGAGCGCGCCCGCCGGGTGCAGAGAATGGCCGAGGAAATGGGCGCAAATTCGGTTTGCACAAACAAATTGCTGAAGGCCGGGTGCGCTTCGTCCGCGGGGTGGGTGGCGAGCACCACTTCCGCGTAGCTGGTCAATTCAATCACGCGCTCGGTCGAGGAACGATTGGTCAGGGTGATGCGGCGCAATTCCACATCGTCTTCCGGCGAAACGCAGAGCTCGGTATGAATCTCCAGCTCATTGTGACGCTGGCGAAACTCCGCGCGCGCCTGCGTGAAGATGGCTTCGTAGGTCTTTGTCGCGCGCCGTGTTGGCTGATACGCGGTGGACCAGAATTCGCCGCTCGCCACGTCGCGCAGATAAATAAAGGTGCCCCAGCAATCGCGCGTCGCATCCTCGCGCCAGCGGGTCACGGCCAGATCGCGCCAGCGACTGTAGCCACCGCCGGCATGAGTGATGGCGACATGGTAACGCCCGTTCGAGAGGAGATGCACTTCCGGCGCGCGCGAGCTGGGATTGGTGAAGACGCGCATGACATCCGCGCCTTCCTCGAAACGCGGCTCAATTTCCTCCATGCTCAAATCCTCAGGCAGAACATTGGCGTCGGTCTTGGGCGGGCGTTCCTGCAACAGGAGGTCAGCGGCTTTGAGCAGCGGGCGCGACATGAAGCGACGTTGCATCGTGAAATCGCGCAGCAGATTGACCAGACTGAGCAGACTCATCCCCTGGTGATGCGCCATGAAGGAGCGCACCGTGGTGCTCGCTGTCTCCGGCGGCAGGCGCGAAGGCGTGTAATCGACCGCTTCGTAAAAACCAAAGACGCCTTCGCGTCCCTCGCGCACGAGTCGCTGGAGGTTTTCGCAGGCCTCCCGCGGCGCGACCATTAGCGCCATCACGCTGGCGTAGGGCGCGATCACAAGGTCCTCGGCCAGGCCGCGTTTCAAACCCAGCCCGGGGACGCCAAACGCACGATACTGATAATTATGATGCACATCGGTCCGGTAATAACCGGACTCCGAGACGCCCCAGGGCACATCGCGCGAGCGGCCATGTTCGATGTGCTGGCGCACGGCGGCTTTGCACGCCCGGTCGAGCAGCGTGTTTTCATAATCCGGCATCACCAGGAGCGGCATGAGATACTCGAACATCGAGCCGCTCCAGGAGACCAGAATCGGTTCGCCGCGCGACGCGACGAGGAGACGGCCCAACGAGAACCAATGCTCCTGCGGCACCTGCCCCTGCGCGATCGCGACATAGCTGCAAAGACGCGCCTCCGAAGCGAGTAGATCGTAGAAGCTCTGGTCGCGCCGGTTGTCGGTGACGTTGAATCCGATGGAGAACAAATTGCGCGCCTGATCGTAAAGGAAGGTGAAATCCATTGCGGCCAGCTCGTCACATTGGCCGGCGAGCGTTTCCAATTTCTGAATGCGCTCGCGGGCGTGCTGCCTCGCCTCACGCACCACGGTGGATGAGGGATCGAGAGCGGCGATTTCTCGCCACGATGGGTTCTGCTCGCGTGCTTCGAGTGAGCCGAGAAAAAGCACCTCCTGCAGATGCTCTTCACATTCACGCTGGAAAACCTGTGCCCAGCTTTTCAGGTCCTCCTCGCGATTTGCCAATCCGCTGGAAATCTCTGCCGAGTTTTCGGCGGCACGTTGCAGCAAAGCCAGGCTCTCGCGCAAAGTAGAAGGCGCATTCGCCAGCTCGGTGTCGAGTTGCGCGAGCAGCGCATTCTCGCCGGCTAATCTTTGGACGACGCCGAGTGTGTCGCGCAGGCCGGCAAAAATCTGCGGCGCCAGCACCTTCTCGTCCGCCAACTGCCGCAGCCCGGCGGCGAGAGTGAGCAGGTGACCGGCGAGATTGCCGCTGTCCACACTCGAGACATAGAGCGGGAGGAGCGGCTCGAGCGTGCGGGTGGAATACCAATTGTAGAAATGACCGCGATGGCGTTCCAGGCGCAGCATCGTGGCGAGGGTGGTCTCCGTTCGTTCGAGCAACCCGCCTAACGACAAGTAGCCGAAGTCTCGCGCGGCCAGGTTGGCGAGCAGCGCCAGGCCGATGTTGGTGGGCGAAGTGCGCGCCGCCACTCCGGTGGAAGGTTCTTCCTGGAAATTATCCGGAGGCAACCAGTTCTCCTCTGCGGTGACGAAAGTCTCGAAAAAATGCCAGGTTTTGCGCGCGATCCGCCGCAAAAAAACCAGTTGCTCAGGCGCCAGCTCCGGCGCCGGCGGCTGGATCGGGCGGCTGATCCGCCACGCGATCCAGGGCGCCGCCAGCCAGAGCCCGAGGAAAGGGAGGGCGATTGGCAAATTCGTTGGCTGGATCAGGCTCAGTGTCAGACCACTCGTTAGGGCAACAGCCGGCGAGCTCCACATGGCGCGAAACGAGCCGGCGAGATCCAGCCGTGCGCTGCGTGCTACGTCGCTCGAGGTGCGCCATTCCAGCAGACCCTTGCGCGTTACGAGCATGCGGAAAAGCGTGCGGCTGATCGCGTCCAGACTGAGAAAGGCATCGTGCGGCAACATCACCAGCGTCAGAGTCATTTCGACGAGCGCAGGACCGGCCTTCGCCGCCACTCCGCGCATGTGCATCAGCCACCGGAGTTGCTCCGGTTTCCGCACGAGATCGACCAGCGACGACAGCAGCGCCGGAAGGAGAAGAATGCTCACGACAACGCCGATGGCCCAGCCGCTGAGCTGCGGGAGAAACAACCAGCTTCCCACGAGAAAAAACAAGAGCGCGATCGGGACGAGACTGCGCCGCAGGTTGTCGAGCAGTTTCCAGCGCGAGAGGCCGGAGATCGGGTTTGCGATCGACCTTCCCTTTTCACCGCGCACCCAAGGCAGGAGCCAGCGGATGATCTGCCAGTCGCCCCGCATCCAACGGTGTCGCCGGTCGACGTCGGCGAGGTAAGTCGAAGGGTATTCCTCGTAAAAGGTCACATCGGTCACCAGCGCGCAGCGGGCATAGACCGATTCCAGCAGATCATGGCTGAGAATTGTGTTTTCAGGAAATCGCCCGGCCAGCGCGCGCTCGAAGGCGTCTACTTCGTAGATTCCTTTCCCGATGAAGGAGCCTTCGTGGAAAAGATCCTGATACACATCCGAGACCGCGTGCGTGTAGGGATCGATGCCCACCTCGCCCGCCTGCAGGCGGACGAACCACGACCGGCCCGCGCCGGCCAGGCTCATCTCCACGCGCGGCTGCATCATGCTGTAGCCCTCCACCACAAGCGCGCGCGTCGGATCGAAGCAGGGCTGGTTCAACGGATGCGCCATCGTGCCGATGAGCTGGCCGGCGGATTCGCGCGGCAACTGTGTGTCGGTATCCAGCGTGATGACGTATTTGATGGCAGGAAGGATGGCGGCTTCGCCCACCACTTTGGAAAAGCCTTCCGGGGAGCCCCCGCGGAGAAAGGAGTTGAACTCCCTCAGCTTTCCCCGCTTGCGCTCGTATCCCATCCAGAGGCCTTCTCCCGGATTCCAGCGGCGTGAGCGATGGAAGAGGAAGAAAAGATCGTCCCGGCTGGAGCCGTATTTGCGGTTGAGGGCTTCGATCCCCGTGCGCGCTCGTTCCAAAAGGGGATGATCGTCCGGCAGGTTCTCGACTGGAGCGTCACGCCAGTCCGTTAACAGCGCGAAGTGCAGGTTCGGATCGCGATTCGCGAGATGATGAATCTCGAGCGCCTCGATCAGTTCATCGATATTCTCAGCGCTGCTGAGAAAGGTGGGAATGACCACCATGGTGCGGCTTTCCGATGGGATCTTCGAGGAGTAGTCGAGGCGCGGGAGAAGACGCGGCGCCACCAGCAGTGCGGCGAGCCAATTCAGTAATGCGACCGACAGTTGGCTCGCACCGACGAGGAACGTGAGCGAAGAGAAAATCAAAATCCATCCCTGCACCTCGAGCACCTGAGCAGTGCGCACGAAACCCAGTGTGGCGAGCGCTGTGAGCAGAAAGATTCCGCCCGCGTAAAAGGTAAACGGAGAACGCTGAATGCTGCGCGGAACGGCTGTGTGCCAGGGCCAGCGCACATTCGCCGCCCGCTCCAGCAGCGGCCGGCCTTTGTGGATCAGGTAAAAGCCCACATGTGCGCTGCGATCTTCGCGTCCTTTCTGCTGCGCACTTTCCCGCGCCAGTTCCACCGCTCTTTGCGCCACCTCCATCTCGGAAAGACGCCCATACCGCGCGAGCGTTTCGACCACGTGGCGGTAGCAATCACGCGTCGCGAAATCCATGTCGCTGTACACGTCGCCGGGATCGCCGCGCAAAGTTTGTTCGACCAGGCTCAGCGTCTCGACGAATTCCTTCCAACTGATCGCACTCAGCAAACGCAGACTGGTAATGCTGTGACTGACCGAGACCTGATCGGAGGCCTGGCTTTGGCTCTCCTGATGAATGAGCTGCTCGATGGAGAGGCCTTGCTCGACGAGCTGTTGCTCGAGCCAGCCGCGCGCGACGTGCAGGACCGGGTTCAAGCGGGAGAGCCGCTGGCAAAACTCAGCGACAAAGGAGCTCGACAAACGCAGATCAGCCCGCGCCAGATCCGCGACCACGATGACGACCCGGGACGGATTATTTTCCGCCGTCTCCTGCAAGCGATCGACCCATACATTGGCTAGATTGCGATCGTCGCGCGCCGTCGCGAGCCCGGTGGTGATGCGGGCCAAGTTCTCGATCAATCCCAGCCGCAGCATGATCGGAATAGCCCACAGCTCGCCGAGTTTCAGCACGGCCACCTTTTGGTAGGCAGCAACGAAAGCGGTCAGCGAGCTGGCATCGATCTGCGCATCGACATGCGCGATCAATTCGAGCACGATGTCATAGACGCGCAGCACTCCGGCAGCGGGGCCGTTGCTCAGTCGCGGCAGTTCCCGGCTGTATCCCCGCGGCAGATGGCGCCGGGCCAGTTGGATCTGCTCTTCGATCAGGTAGAAATTGTCGAGCAACCACTCCGCCGCCGGCGTCACCCGGCGTGTCTTATCGACGTTGAGAGTGGCGCGATTAAACGCCCGCACGATCTCCTCATTGCGGTCCAACTGCGCGAGAAGCCGGTTGGAACCGCGGCTCGTCACGACCTGATGTCGCGCCGCGATGGTCTCGGCGTGACGGGCCAGTTGCTCGACGCCAAACAACTCCGCCCGCAAAGGCAGTTCGCGCTGCCGTTCTCCGCGCAGCTTGTGCCGCACCGGCAACAGTCCTGAAACCGGCGACCTGCTCAGCATCGTCACCACTTGTCGCTCAAGCGCAGCGACGGCAAAACATATTTCACAAAAGATAGCTGATGAACGCGGGAATGGTTGATCGCCGGAAGGAAGACGTGAACACCTTCCTACCCTTCATCGCCGGCCCGAAGCATTCCGTGCTGTGCGATCTGATGTGTCACCGGGTCGAGAGCGAGCAGGCCGCGAACGCGAAGCCTATCCCTGCTAGTCCTGGTCGGCACGCTTTGCGCCGAAAGCCTCCTTGGGTGAAGGAAAGTAAAGCTGCGCGAGTGTCCGCTCCAGCGAGTTGCTACCTACGGTTGAGACCGTTCCGAACACGGCGCGCTCCGCCTGACGCACGCGCAACCGATGATCAGGTGCCGAAGTGTCCAAGAACTGTCCAAGCGACCTAGGAATAACGAACGTCACAGCTCCCCCGGGGTGGGAGCCGGCTATCGGGCGCTAACCCAATGACCTGCTGATTACAAATCAGCTGCTCTACTAACTGAGCTACACCGGCGATTGCGCGGCATCGTAGCGCACCTCCTCGCGGCAGACCAAGCGCGCTGCGTTACGTGCGGCGGACGTTCGCGATGAGCCGCCGCGCAAACTCCGGCGCGCCTCCTGCCGCCGCCAGGTAGAGAGCGGCCGAGATGAGGAATATCCAGGCGGCGAGCACGTGCTGCGCGTCGAGGAAATCGAGCAGCTGCGGGGATGGATCGAATTGCTTCTCGGCCAGCATGACGTGCGCGATCATGGCGGTGCTCAATAGTGAGAAGATCAGGTGCAGAACGCTCAACCGCATGCTGAGCGCGACCGTGACCGCGGTCACCGCCGCGGCCCAGAGCGAGTAGCGTTCTCTCATCTGCCCCAGCAGCGCCAGCATGAGTAACCACGGCGCCGCGACGGCGAGCAAAGCCTTCGCGTCGTCCGCCCGCGCGCGCCGCGCCACCCACATCGCGCAGCCGGCCACGCCGCAGAAGTACAGAAGCCGCAGTGCCCACTGCAGCGTGAGCGCCACCGTCACAATCCCGAAATCGAGCTCAAACAGCTTGTGCTTCAACGAAAGCCCGAGGGTGGCGAGGAGCGAGGGCAGATTGTAACAGGCGCCCGCCACTGCGCCGGTGCCGCCGAGGAGCCCCTGCGGTAAATCGGCGCCGTAGATGAAACCGACTCGGAGCCAGCCGAAACTGCCGCCGCTAATCGCGCCAATCATGAACGCCGCTACCGCCGCGACAACCGGTAGATAAAATGCGGCGTGCTGGCGCGAGCGTTTTGCAAACATTAGCACGAGGGCGCTGCAGCCTACTACAAGCACCCACACCAGCCGGTCGCGCGCGTCGTTCAGGAGCCACGGCGACAAGATCGCCGCGAGTGCGACGGCGAAACCACAGACAACCCGCAGCGCCGCATCGGGACGCTGTTGGAAGATCGGCCAGAGGATGAAGAACGGCGCCACGATGAAGAGTTGGCCCTTGAGCATCCCACCGATCGCGAGGAGGCAGCCGCACCAGAACCACCGTTGCGTGGACGCAAACAGCGCGGCGAAGAGATAGAACGGCACGATCCAGACATCCCACTGCGGCCAGGCGTGTGACGTCAGGATGATCGCGGGGTTTAGCCACACGAACGCGGCTGCGAGGAATCCGCGTGTCCAGCCATGCCACTCGGCTGAAACCCCGCGCGCGAACAGAGGAACGGTGCGTCCGCTGTCGCGCTTCACCCAATGGCGGACAAGCAAGAACATGCCGAGCGCGGCGAGTCCTTCGCACAGGAGGTTAAAGCGCAGGAGTGGCTGCCCGTACTCTTCTGCCTTGGCAATCTGCGCCTCCGGGTGTGCGGCGCGAACACTCTTCGCCCACAGCGACATCGCCATCAGCCGCAGCGGCGGATAATCGAGACCGTAATCCCGGTTGGCAGATTCAAGCTCGAGCGCGTCGTAGAGCGTCAGGTAACCAGCCGCCCAGATCCGCCACGATTCCCATCTGCTGGCCGTGGCGAGGCTTGTGCCGGTGACGCGCTCCCCCTGTTTCAGCGTGCGTTCACCCCAATAGAAGCCGTTCCGGATGTCCCACTCGAATCGGACTCGCTCGGTCTGTTGCCACGTCCAACTCCGCAGTTGCACGCCCCCGAGGAGCAGCACGGCCACGAGCAGTGAGAGGAGCGCCGTGCGTCCTCCACCTTCAACCAAATCTCGCCATCTTACATGCATCTCGTCCGTCGTTCCCGGTCCAATGCGTCGTCACCGCGTGGAGCAGTTCAGAGCTTCGGATCAGGCGACGGCAACCGCAACGGCGGGCGTGAGCACCTGCTGCTGAGCGATTGAGCGCGTGAGAAGCGCCGGCCAAACGCTCGTCAGCCGCGCGAGTGCACTGCCACCGTGAGCGGATCTGCGGTTTCCAAGTCTTTGATCACGGTGCTGAGGTAGACGGACTCAGGGTGAAGCCGGTCCCACTTTGTGATGCGCGCCCGGTTGAGGACCTTGAAGCCATACCGCTCGAACATCTTCTCGCCGCGCCGGCTTTCGAAGGTAACGATCTGGCCGTAGACGCGCTTTTCCCCCTTCCGATAGAGGTAGCCGAAGTAGGCACTAAACAACGCGCGGGTCGTCGCGACCTTCCGCGCATCCGGCAGGAGGTTGATGTGAAAATGCGGGGTGCGACGCGGCGCGGCCGGAACTTCGCGCCAGCCGTTCATCACGATCCAGCGAATGAAGCGGCGCGAGTTCTCGTTGTAGCGGCCGTAACGCAGAATCGCGCGGAGCGATAAGCAGATGTTCTGGTAAAACGAATAGAGCTGGTTCCAGAGCGGCTTACGGCAACCGAGCAGATAGCCGCGCAGCTCACCGTTCGCTTCGATCACCCAGGACGACTCCGGTTCGTGATCCGTGTAGTAGGTGGTGAGGAAATCGGCGAACAGTTCACGATCCTCGTAGACGGGGTCGATCGGCTCGCCGAGGAACCCGGTGTCGCAGCACAAGCGCCGCACTGCCTCGCGATCTGACTGACGGTATTCGCGGATGGTGAATGCTTTGTCCGTGTTCATCCCGCCTGGCCCCGGTTGTAGTTTTCGCAGACGTCGCGGTAAATGCAAAAGAGCCGGTCGAACACGCGACCCCAGGAGTAGCGCTCTGCCACGCGCTCTGCTGCCAGCCTTCCGAGGGCGGCGCAATCCCGAGGCGGCATCTCTTCGATGGCATCGGCGAGCGCAGCAGGCGTGTTCTCCTCCGCCCACCACTGCTGGTCGTGCATCACGATGCGTTCCATCGAGCTGCCGCGAATCCCGAGCACCGGCGTGCCGCACGCCTGGCTCTCAATCGTGACGAGCCCGAATGTTTCCTGCATGCCCGGGTGCACGAGAACGTCAGCGGCGCGGTAGAGCTGAGCGAGTTCCGTCGAGTCGGCGCAATACGGAAGCGATGTAACCGCGCCGGTGCTGGAGACGAGCTCCTGCAGTCGCTGGCGTTGCTGCCCATCGCCTACGACGACGAGCTGGAACTTCCCCGGGGTGCGGTTCGCCAGCCGTGCGAAGGCTTCGAACAACGTCTGCGTGTTCTTCTCGTTAGCCAGCCGACCGACATAGAGCAGCGCCACGCGATCTGCCGGAATGCCGTGGGCGCCGCGCGTCACAGCTCGGTCGCCTGGGTCGGCGCGGAAGACTTCCGTGTTCACCCCGAGATCGACTTCCCGCACGTTCTGCACACCCCAATTAAGGAGCAGCGCGGAAAGTTGTGGCGAAGGCACCAGCGTGGCGTCGAAGCGATTGTAGAGCTCGCGCACGTAATGTCGTGCTCCACTCATTAACGTTGCACCGATTTTCGCCCCGAACATTTCCGCGGGGCGACGAAGATACGACTCCGCAAAGTGAGAGTGATAGAACGCGACGGCCGGAATGCGGTGCATCTGTCCGAGCGCCGCTGCCTTCCAACCGACCTGATACGGATCAGCTGATTCGATGATGTCCGGCCGCTCGCGCTCGATGATCTCTCCGATCGCCGCCAGGTTCAGGAGCGCGCGGTATTGGGTGGAACGCGAAATCACCGGAGACCTAACCGAGTAGATCCGCGCGCGACCGCGTGTCGTGACCTGGTTCCGCGCTCCCGGCACGACGAGCACGTGCTCATCCCGCGGGCGCGACGCCTGGATAAACGCGATCTTCTCGTGGACGTAACGCTTCACTCCACCGCTCAGCGGCGAGTAAAACTGCGTCAGGTCGCAAACTTTCAAAGCACGTCATTCCGAGCGGAGCGAAGCGGAGCCGAGGAACCCCGTGGCCGAACGCTCGGTGAAGCAACGGGGTCCCTCGACTTCGCTCGGGATGACACTGCTTGGCTAATGCTCGAGCCCGCTGAGATACTTCTCCGCCTCGATCGCTGCCGCACATCCTGAGCCCGCCGCCGTGATCGCCTGCTTGTAGACGCGATCGGCCACATCTCCGGCGATGAAAACGCCGGGATGCTTGCTCTCGGCGAGGTGCCTAACAAGTAGATAACCATCGGGATCCGTTTCGAGTTTGCCGCGAAATGCCTTCGTGTTCGGATCGTGCCCGATGGCCACGAAGACGCAGGCGACCTCCAGGATCCGGTCCTCATGCGTGTTCACATCCCGCAGTTTCACTGCTGCCATCTCGCCTTTGTCGTCCGGGATGTACTGCGTCACCACCGTGTTCCAGAGCGGCTCAATTTTGTCACACGCGCGCACCCGATCAGCCATGATCTTCGATGCGCGCAGCTTGTCCCGCCGGTGGATGAGGTAAACCTTCGACGCGAAGCGCGTGAGGAAGAGCGCTTCCTCAGCGGCCGAATCGCCACCGCCGACCACGCAGACCGGCACATTCCGATAAAACGCGCCGTCGCACGTGGCGCACGAGGTCAAACCGTGGCCGATCAGCTTCTCCTCGTTCTCGAGCCCGATCCAACGCGCGGAGGCGCCGCTCGCCACGATCAACGCGCGCGTTTCCAGCCATTCGTCGTCCGCGAGAATTCGGACATGGTCGTCACGCGTTTCGAAATCGGTCACCTCGGAATACGAGAAGCGCGCCCCGAATTTCTCCGCCTGCGCGTGCATGTTCATGATCAACTGCGGCCCGTCGATTCCTTCAGGAAAGCCGGGGAAATTCTCCACCAAAGTCGTGGTGGCGAGCTGTCCACCCGGGTGGCTGCCCTCGAGCACGAGCGGATTGAGCTTCGCGCGCGCTGCGTAAATCGCCGCCGTTAAACCGGCACAACCGCTGCCGACGATGATCACTTTCTCCATGGGTGGCGGGAAAGTAGCATGTGCGGCAATTCGGCGACAGCGGCAGGCGTGGAGATTGCCCGGCGCGCCTCAGTCCCTATCGTTCGCGGATGCCGGAGCTGGCGGAAGTCGAATACTATCGTCGGCAGTGGGATTGCGGCGTTGGCGCCAAGGTCGTGGCCGTGAGATTACACGCCGAGAAACGAGTGTTTCGTGGCGCCAGCACGAGTGAGCTGCGCCGGCGCGTGACCGGCAGTCGATTCGTAGAATCACGGGCGCGCGGCAAGCAGATGCTGTTTCGCTTTTCCGGTGGGGGCTGGCTCGGGATTCACCTCGGGATGAGCGGTACACTGCGGGTGGAACCGGGGCCGTTCCACCCCGGGAAACACGATCACCTGGTGCTCCAGCAAGCGAAGCGCGCGCTCGTTTTTCGCGACCCGAGAATGTTCGGGCGGGTGAAATTCGACCACGGGAAAGTGGCGCCGGACTGGTGGTCGGAGGGTGCGCCGGAGATCGGATCGGAGATGTTCAACGCCACGTTTGTCTCCGACTTTCTGCGGCGCCACGGTCGTGCGCCGATCAAGGCGGTGTTGCTACTGCAGAACGGCTTTCCGGGTGTTGGTAATTGGATGGCGGACGAGATCCTGTGGCGGGCGCGGATTGCTCCGGCCGCGTGGGCGGGGAGTTTAACTCTGCCGCAGCAAGCGGCGTTGCGGCGCGCGACACGTTTCGTTAGCCGCGAAGCTATGCGGATCATCGGCAATGACTTCTCCGAGCCGCCACGCTCGTGGTTGATCCATCAACGCTGGAAGTCGGGCGGTGTTTGCCCGCGTCACGGCAGGCAGCTGGAGCGCGGCACGATCGGCGGACGGACGACCGCGTGGTGCGCCAGGTGCCAGCGAATGTAGCGGTGCTTGTGTCAAGCACCGACGCCTCCGCCGCGGCGCAGCGCTCAGGAGCTTGGCATAAGCGCCTCTACACCTGCCGCTCAAGGCGCTTGGCACAAGCGCCGCTACAATTGGTCAGGTGAGGTGCACTACGACGCGATGGAATCCGGTCACGCCGGATGTGAACGGGCGCTTCTCGTCAAGAGTTTGGACGTTGCCGTCACCATCAGTCGCGCGGACGACGAGCGTGTAGCTGCCCGCCGCTGCCGGATACCAGCCAAAGCTCCAGAGCGCCCAGCTCAGGTTGGTGCCGGGGTAGTCGATCTTCGCGTCGGACCAGGTCGCGCCGTCATCCGCACTTATTTCCACACGTGAGATTCCGTGGTCGCCGCCGAAGGCGATGCCTTTGAGCGGGATGCCCGCGGACGCCGATGCCAAATCGACACGCGATTCATTCTCCGGCTGATCGATGCGGGATCGCGTCGGCACGATGAAGTCGGGGCCCCAGCCCTGCTTTTCGTAAAAACCGGCGGCGCGATCATCCGTGAGCTCGATGCGCGTGATCCATTTCACCGATTTCTCTCCGAAGTAACCCGGCACGATGACCCGCGCCGGAAAACCATGCCGGTGCGGCAGCGGCTCGCCGTTCATTTCGTAGGCGATGAGCGTGGTCGGATTGAGAGCCTTGGCGAGCGGGATGGTGTCTGTGTAATTATCCACGCTGTGCAGGAGCACCTTCGTGGCTTCCGGCAGTGGCGACGCGGCGCGGAGCAGCTTCACCAGCGGCACACCTGTCCAAACGGCATTGCTGATGAGGCCCGCGCCCAGTCCGTTGCTGATGCACATCAGCGTCGTCTCCTGCGTCTCCCGGTCGAGGCTCTTCAAGCGATCGATCTTGTAGCGCTGCCTCGTTTTCACCAGGCCGGTAACCTCGAGCCGCCAGACCTTCTCGTGCACTACCGGGTCAACGACATTCTTCGTGACCGTGTAGAACTGCTCGTTAGGCGTGATCGGCTGCACGCCGGCGCCTTTGTACTGCAAGCCGTCGTAGCTGAAGGTTGCTACTCCACAGAGTTTGCGGAGCAAAGCGTATCCGCCACCGGCAACGAGCAAACCGAGGCCGCCCAGGATCAGTGCCCGTCGGCCGATCGGCGGCGTGTACTCCGTGCCCGGCGGAACCGCGCGCGGGCGGCCAGTGATCCCGGCAAAACTCAGGACGAGCGTCCGTTCAAATGCGGTGAACGACAGCAAAAGCCCGACGAGCGTAATAGCGGTCGCGTTCCGGATGGGATAACCGCCGTAGTGCGTTCCGAGCACCGGCCAAAGGAACGCGGCCACCGCGAGCAGTGGCAGCACGATGAAGACGCCGATCGACAACATCCGTCGACCAGCGCGCGACAGCCGGGGTGAGATCAATCCGTAGAACGCGCCACCCGCGGCGCCGAAAATCAACTGGCCAAGGATGACGGAGCCGACTCCGAGTTGCTTCATCCGGTTGTAGCCGCCCACCTTCCCCATCAGCGCGAGGAACTGCTCGACAGGGAAAAACACCGAGATCCGGTCGCCGATGATCGTGAGCGGTGTTGCGACGCCGAAGATGGACATGAGCAACAACATCACCGTCGTCATGACCAGGCCCGCCAGCGTCCCGGCGAGGAGTCCGGCCCCGACACGTTTCGCTCGCGGCAACCGCGAGGTCTCGTGTGGCTCGGCGGTGGTGCTCATGAATGTTTGAAAATGCCGCCGGACGTTTTATTCCGCGCTTTGCCTCACTGGGGTTACTCTTTAGCCGTGCAACTCTGCAAGCTTCTACTGGTTCCTGTTCTCAGCTGCGGTTTGTTTACGCAAGGCGCCAGCGCTCAAACCAGCTCCCAAGCGCCCGAACGGCCGACCAGCGATCCTTACACCGGCGACCTCGCCATCTTCGAAGATCCGGAGCGCGACGAGAAGCTGCAGGTGGAACGCGTGATGGACCTTCTCGACATCTCGAGTGGCTCGCGCGTGGCGGATATCGGCGCGGGCTCGGGATGGTTCACGGTGCGGAGTGCGCGGCGCGTCGGAGCGGAAGGCGTGGTCTACGCGGTGGAGATTAATCGCGACTACATCCGCCACATCAAGCGGCGGGCGGTGAAGGAAAAGCTGCCGCAGATCCGCACCATTCTCGGCAAGCCGGCCGATCCGCTGCTGCCGAAGAGCGGCGTCGATGCCGTCCTGTTGCTGAAGACCTACCACGAGATCGCAAAGCCAGTGCCGTTCTTGCGGCGCGTGCGCGACGCGATGCGGCCGAATGCGAGGCTCGGCGTGATTGATAAGAATGGCATCGGCAGCGACCATGGCGTGAACGCAGATGTCGTCATCAAGGAAGCCGAAGAAGCGGGGTTCGAGCTGGTGGAGCAGCACGATTTCGTGAAAGCGGACGAGGTCGATTACTTCCTGATCTTCGAGAGGCGTCCCTAACGCGCGCCCAGTGGTCATTCTGAGCGTAGCGGAGCGGAGTCGAAGAATCCCGCGGCGGGAGCGTTAAGGTTTCACCACGGGATCCCTCGGCTTCGCTCGGGATGACTGCTATCTCTCGGCCGCAACGCGAAACAAAGTTGCGATGATGCGAGTGCCGGCGACGAACGTGCCGCGCAATGTTCCTGACACCTTCGACTCACCGCCGGTGCGGCAGCGGTGATTCACCGGCACTTCCAGGATGCGCAAACCGGCCCGCGCGGCGCGCATCTGCATCTCGAGATTCCACCCATAGGTTTGCTCTTCCATGCCGAGCTTCTCCAGCGCGTCCCGCCGGATCGCGCGGAAGGGGCACATGTCCGTATAGCTGACGCCGTAAAGTATCCGCAGGAGCAAGCCTGCCACGCGCCCGGAGAAGACCTGCTGGAAATTCATGCTGCCACGCTCGCGTTCGCCCCGTGTGCGCGATCCGATCACGAAGTCCTGCTCGCCATCGAAAATCGGCTGCACGATGCGCGACATCAGGTTCGCGCAATCGCTGCCGTCGCCATCGAGGAAGACCAGAACGGTCGACTCCGACGACGCAGCTCGGACGCCGGTCGCGCAGGCTCGGCCGTAGCCGGGCATCGGCTCTGTGACCACCCGCGCTCCCGCAGCCTGCGCACGCTCCGCAGTGCGATCGGTGCTGGCGTTATCGACCACGATGACCTCGCGTGGAATGTTCGTTTCGAGCACCTCGCGAACCACGTCGGCGATCGGCTCTTCTTCATTCATCGCGGGGATAACGACAGATACGAAATGTTTGGGCGTCATCGGAGGATCAACGTCGCGATCGAGAGGTAAAACGCCAGAGCTGCCAGATCCGTAACCGCGAGGGTGATGGGGCCGGCGGCGATTTTCGGGTCGAGCTTCAGCCAGTGCAGCAGCGACGGGATCGCGAGTCCGAAACATGCAGCCGCTACGAGCGAAATCGCGATGCTCAATCCGATTGTGACCGCGGCGGCGATATTCCGCTGCCAGACCAGCACAATTGTTCCGACGACCACTCCGCTACCGAGGCCGAGCAGCGCCGCGTTCAGAATCTCGCGGCGCAATGCAGCCGTAAACCACCGCGCGGTGACGCGGGTGCTGCGCAGCGCCTGGATCGTGAGCGCCATCGATTGCATGCTCACGCTCTCGTTCAATCCGAGCACGAGCGTCAGGAAAAACGCGATCACCAGACTGCTCGCGAGTGTCGCCTCGAAAGCGCCTGCCAAAACGGCGCACGCGGTGCCGCCTGCGACGGTGGCAAGCAGCCACGGGAATCGATACCGAAAGACGCGCAGCGGCGAGACATCACGCACCTGCGACAGGTGAAAGCCGACCACTTCAAAGACGTCATCCTTCACAGGCTGATCATCATCGCGGTCGACGAGCAATTCCTCGGCGAACAGGTTCACATCCACCACGCCGACGATGCGCTTCTCGGCGTCGACCACCGGGAACGCGAAGAATTTGTAGAGGACAAAAAATTCGCACGCATCGAGCACCGTGGCCGTGGAAGGAATCGCGATGACGCGCGGAATCATGATCTCTTCCACACGCTGATCGAGCTGCGAAGTGAGCAGCCGCCGCGTCGGCAGCACCCCGGCGAGCTTCTTGTCTTTGTCGACTGCGTAGAAGTAGATCACACGCTCGCCTACGCCTTCGGAGCGGATGCGCTCCAGCGCGGTGCTCACGGTCATGTCGGTGTCGAGCAGCGGAAAATCACGCCGCGCATGCTCCGCGATCGGGTCACCGAAATCTGGCAGTGCGCCCGGAGCTGAGTTCGCCATCGCCCAAATCGTCTCGCGCGTGACGGGCACCGGCGCAAGCGCAGGCGATTCTATTTACTCACACTGTGGACGATACCTTTGGCGCGCAGGATCGTCTCAGCCTCGCTGAAGTAATCGCGCACGTCCGATTGAGCGCGGATCCACTCGAGATAACGGCCGATGCCGGTGGCGAGATCGACCTGTGACTTGTAACCGGCGGCTTGGATGCGTGCGGTGCCGCTGGCGAGATGACGCATTTCTCCGGGGCGAAATTCGCCTTTGGCTTGCGGTGCGATACGAATGCCGAGGGCTTCGGAAATCTGCTCCGCTACTTCGCGGATGGTGACGCCTTTCCCGCTGCCGACGTTTACCGGCAGGCCATCGAGCTTGTCAGTTTCCGCGGCGAGAAGGTTGGCGCGCGCGATGTCTTCGACGAACGAGAAGTCGCGCGTTTGCTCGCCGTCCTCGTAGAGCACCGGCGGGAGGTCGTTCAGCAGGCGTGTGCAATAGATCGCGATTACGCCGGTGTAGGGATTGAAGATCGATTGGCGCGGACCGTAGGTGCAGGAGTAACGGAGCGCTACCGTCGGGATGCCTGCCTGTTTGCCCCAGAGGAGCACCAGCTTCTCCTGGTCCATTTTCGTTAGGCCATAGACTGTCTCTCCTCCGACTGGTGCGTTTTCCGGAGTCGGCACGCTTCTGGTTTCGCCACCACAGACGGGACAATGCACCGTCCAGTCGCCACGGCGGAGTTGCTCGACCGGACGCACTTCGGGGAACACGAGCCCGTGTTGTGGGCATTCCGCTGCGCCTTCGCTATAAACGGCCTGCGAAGACGCCACGACGATCTTCTTGATCGGCAGGTTTTCTTCGCGGATCACCTCCAGCATCAGCGCGGTGCCGAGGCTGTTTACATCTACATACTTGGCGATCCCCGGCATGTAGCCGCCATAGGCCGCTTCGTGGAAAACGACATCGGTATCGCGCAGTGCTGCGGTGATCTCATCGCGGTTCCGGATGTCGCCCTGCACGAACTCGGCGTCGGGATTCAGCCACGATGGCTTGCCGCGCTTGTGAGTGTTTGGCTCGAGATTGTCGAAAACGCGGACGGTCCAGCCTTCGCGCACCAGCAGGTCCGTGATGTGGGAGCCAATGAGTCCTGCGCCGCCGGTGACGAGCGCCCGTTTGCCGTGCTTCTTGGTGCTGTTCATTCGCACCCCCTAGCTACACGTGGCGTAGCCGGCTGTCATCCAGTGCCTCGTAGCCCGCTAGTTGTTCGACTCGTTAGGCCAGATGCGGTCGCGGCCTTCGGTTTCGATGATGCGCGTGAGAAACTTTTGTGTCTCCGGCGCAGCGTATCCTTCGCGCGTGGCGGCGGACGGGCCCAGCAGTTCATCGCAGAGACGGCGTAACGTCACTCGATCATCCACGTCATACCAGGTCGGCAACAGTTCTACCTTTACGCCGATCTCTTTCGCACGCTCCAGTGTCTGCTCGGCAACGCGTTCCGTGCTCCAGTCGACCTTTTCGAAGAGCCGACGGTGCAGGTTCTTCATTCCGATCAGGTAATACCCGCCATCATCGGACGCGCCAAAGACGATCCGGTCGCCCGGCAGAGCGAGGAGCTTGGCGGCGTCAGAATAGGCGCGCTGCGGGACCGTTGGGCTGTCGGAGTCGATCAGACAAACTGATTTGTACCCGACGCGCAGCAAATCCTCGGCAGCGCACGTCAGCCGTTCACCGAATGCGTCGCCACGCTGCGGCACGAGCTCGAAGTGCGCCGGAAGGATGTCTATATAGGCGCTCTCGGCGCCAACGGGCGTGTAAACGCCGACTCCGCGCGCGATTCCTTCACCGGCCGCGACAGAGATAGCCGCGGTAGTATCGCGCAGGAAACAAGTGTTGAGCGCCGCAGCTTCTTCAGGTGTGAGCGGCGGCGTAAGGCGCGTCTTCACCTGGCCGGCGCGCGGCGCTTTGGTCATGACTGCGAGGGCGCAAAGATTCTGTGGCACCTGGACGCCGTCGGCTGGATCGAGGAGGCGATGGACGGCGTTCATTCAGCCGTGCCCTGTGCTGTTTGACGCCTCGAGCGTCAACCCTTTTCGCAGAGGGCGTATTGATAACGTCCGTCGCACCATGTGCTCACTCGCTGCCATGGCTGAGTCGCGAAGAGGCGTTTGAATTCAGACGGCGCCAACACGGTTGCTTTGGCCGGCTCACGATAGCCGTTGTTCACGCATGTTAGGCTCGCAATCACCCACATCGCAAAGAGCGGGAGCGAGGCCCAAAATGCGTAACGCGGTTCCGCAATGACGCAGCGCCCACCGGGCCGCAGCACGCGAAACATCTCCGCGATGGCACGCTCCCGATTCGGCAGAACTGTGAAAAGGCGGGCGGCGATCACCGCGTCGACGCTTTCGTCGCCGTGCGTGAGTTCGAGCACGTTGTCGCGTTCGAACACGCAGTTCTTGAGTTGCAGAGAGAGAGCTTTCCGCTTCGCACAGGTCAGCTGCTGTGCCGAGCAGTCAACCCCGAGGACGGAGATCGTCGGGAAACGCGCCGCCAGTCCGCAGGAGTAAAAGCCGGGGCCGCAGCCGAGCTCGAGCAACTCGGCGCCAGGAGCAGGTGAGCCTTCCGGCCAGAGCGCGTTCGCGATGCGGTCGGTATCGTCGCGGAAAACCTTCTCGCGAAAGAAGACGTAGAGCCAGGCGAAGCGGTCGAACAGGCTGTCGTTGGCGGCTGCTCGTGCCGCGGAGGGCGCCGCCGATGGTCGCGGCGGAAGCCGGTGAGCGCTTGTTGCTTTATCGGCAAGCAGGATGCCGTTGCTGGTGCCGCTTTTGCTCACGAGCCTGGTTTCGGGTTGGGCGAGCGGGCTCATGCGCGACTGATAGTGCTTTGTTACTGCCGACAGGCCGGGCGAACGAACGAACGGAGACAGAATGAGTTATTCACAGCGTCTTTAAGATTTATTTATTCCTCGAAAACATTCTCTTCTTCTTAAGCGTGCGAACAACCTCGTCCAACAGCCGAATTTCAGCTGTGGTGCGAAGTCCTCTAGTCTCCTGTGGATAACACCAGCGGGTCACGCCGATAAATCACACGGGATTCAAAGAGACGGAATGTATTGGAGATTATTCGATGTTGTTGGCTTCTTGTTGTCGGATGCTTTAACACAGCACGATGAGGGCGGGAAAAACGCTGATAGTCGGCTTCGTATACGTTCTCAGCGCCGCAACGGTTGCCTCTGTAAACGCCGATGAGCCGAGCCTCGCGCGTATTCAGCAAATCCTAGCCGCCAAAAAGCTGGTCGACCTCACCCACGCCTTTGCGCCAGGCGTTCCGCACTGGCCCGGCTTCCCCGACGAGAAGCGCGAAACGATCTACTCGTACGAGAAGGAAGGAGGCGGCACGATGGGTGCCGGGTTCTTCGCGGAGGTCTTCACGCACGTCGGCCAATGGGGGACGCACGTCGATCCGCCGGCGCACTTCGCGAAAGGCTTGCGAACTGTCGACCAGATCGAGCTGAAGGAAATGATCCTGCCGCTGGTGGTGATCGATGTGCACGCGGAAGCGGCCAAGAACCCTGACTATACGTTAACGCTCGAGCGGGTGAAAAAGTGGGAAGCGGATCACGGACCGATCCCGGCAGGCGCGTTCGTGGCGATGCGGACTGATTGGTCAAAGCGCTGGCCGGACGGCGCGGCGATGGCGAACAAGGACAAAGAAGGCGTTTCGCATTACCCCGGTTGGAGCAGGGAGGCGTTGAAGTATCTGTATGAGGAGCGCAAAATCACCGCGAGCGGGCATGAGACGACGGATACGGATCCAGGTGTCGCGACGTCGAAGGGTGATTACTCGCTCGAGAGCTACATTCTGAGCACAAACCACTACCAGATCGAGTTGCTAGCCAATCTCGATCAGCTACCGGAGAACGGTGCGATCGTGTTCGTCACTTTTCCGAAACCAAAAGGAGGCTCGGGATTTCCGGCGCGAGTCTTCGCAGTACTGCCGGATTAATCAGAGGAAAACAAGACCATGAAAGTCATCCCCACTCCGAGCATGCTGCTGCTGGCGATCTATCTGATTCTCGTCGGGCTCACCGGCATCACAGGCACCAACCTTGGCGCCGCGGGCCTCATTCTCCCGATTCTGGCGCTGGTGACCGGCGTCCTGATTCTGCTGCGCAAATAGCGCTGCGGGGCGCGACCTGTGCGGTCATCCCGAATCGCGCAGACGATGAGGGACCTCGCGCAGTCCATCTGGCTTCCGGATTGCAAGAGACTGCCCGAGCCAGTTATCCCGTCCGCGGTGCCTGCCGCGCTCGTTGTGGTGCGAACGCCTGCCCGGCCGGTGTAAGGTCCCTCGGCGTCTGCGCAGCCTCGGGATGACTGCGACCGCGAGCGCTCTCTCAGGTCGGCGCTGTCGAAGTGCATAAGAGGCGTTAGCCGCGCTTCGGCTGATACTTCCAATGGAGTGTCTTCCCCTCCGCGATCCCACTCGAGCGCTGTCGCCAGGCGCGCTTCCCGTGTGGCATCGCGTTTCGCCTCAGTAATCCACTCGACGTATTCCCTGCGATGCGAGGGGCTGAAGCTGTCGAATGCAGCCTGCGCTTTCTTGTTCATCTTCAGGGCCGCCGCCAGGGCACCGGGAATCGGGAGCGCTGCTTTCGGAGCGCCAGTTTTTTTCTCCGTGGGGCGTTTCACCCCGGAGTCGTTTAGCTGGGTCGCCTTCCGCACGTAGTCGAGGAGCACATCGTCCGGCGGCAGATCGGCGAGACTCCTGATCCGACCAAAGTTCCCCATCGCATCTTTTTCGGCCACGCGGTGTCGATCGGCGAGGATGGAGTCGTTCCAAAAGCCGAACGCGCAATGCTGCTTAAACGCCGCCATGTGACACAGCATCCCCTGGTAGTCGAAATGCGGCATGCTCCACTTCATCGTTTCTTCCACGTCCGGGCAGCCGGAGTGCACCATCTTGCGTAAGTGCTTCAGGATTGGCCGCGCGAAGGGCTCAGCCTTCGCGATATAAGCGTCGATTCGAGGATCTTTCTTTGCCATGTGCTTCCGCCCGCTCCGGCGGCGCCCGAGATTAACCATCGCGTTCTCCAAATGTCGATAGCCCGCGCCGCACCGGGCGAAACGAAGGGCAACCAAAACCCCCTTCGCTCTCGAACCATTCCGCACAGACATCTCTTTTCTTATGGCATTAACAGCACAACCTCTCGCCGACAGTCCAGTCCTCAACAGCGTCCGCGCAGCGCTCGACATCAACGTGAACCAGCCTGAGCGGATCGGTTCCGTGGCAGCGGGTGCCGGGCTGGTGCTCTACGGCGCCTCGCGGAAGTCGCTGGGCGGAATTCTAATCGCGCTCCTCGGTGGCGCACTCATCCGCCGGGGCGTTACGGGACATTGCGACATGTATGAGAAGCTCGGGATTAACTCGAACCAGCTGAACACTGAAACCGGCGTCCCCGGAAACAAAGGCATCAAAGTCACACGCACGATCACCGTCGATCGTGCGCCGCAGGACGTTTACCGCTTCTGGAGAAATTTGGAGAACCTGCCGAAGTTCATGGAGCACGTACAATCCATCCGCGTCATCGATGACCGGCGCTCGCACTGGGTCGTCAAAGGCCCCGCCGGCTCGGACGTCGAGTGGACTGCGCAGATTCTCACCGATCGCGAGAATTCGCTGATCTCCTGGGAATCGCTGCCGGGCGCCGAGGTGCAGAATGCCGGGTCAGTGCGCTTTGAGCCGGTGAACAACGGCCTCTCGACGGAAGTGAAAGTCAGCATGCAATATCTGCCGCCAGCCGGCGTGATCGGTGCGACCGTCGCGAAGTTGTTCGGTGAAGCGCCGGATCAGCAACTGGAAGAGGATCTCGAGCGCTTCAAGGAATTGCTCGCAGGTCAAGCGGCCTGACTCGAGCTGTTCACGAACGTCTCCAGAGCGGTGTCATCTTGAGCGCAGCGAAGCGGAGTCGAAAGATCCCGGTGCGGTAGCTGCACGGTCGCGCCACGGGATTCCTCGGCTTCGCTCGGAATGACAGCGGGAGGAACACGCTCGCTGCGTAGGCGAAGGCGAGCTGTTGCGGGCGTGTGTCCCGCGTGTCCCATAGCGGACGCATCTTACCGCGCCGGCTTCCCTGTGACATGGGCCTAGCTACGGGCGTCGCGGCCGGCGCTGTAGACGCTTCGCTGTCGGAAGCGCGGGCCCGGTGTTCCACCCTGATTTCCCCGTTACGAAAGACCCGACAACGCTGCATCGTAAACATGGGCCGCGTCCTCGGCGCTTTGCACGGTGATGTTCAGGTCGTGCAGCAGCCCGTTCGTGATGCCGTAAATCCAGCCGTGCACCGTTAGCTCCTGCCCGCGGTCCCACGCGTCGCGCGCAATCGTCGTCTGGCAGACGTTCGCCACCTGCTCGATCACGTTCAGCTCACAGAGGCTGTCGTGACACGCGGTGTCGTCGCATGAGTCCCGCAGCCGGCCCGCATGTTTATCGCGCACGTCCTGCACGTGGCGCAGCCAGTTATCACTCAAGCCAATCCGCTCGCCTCGCAGCGCCGCCCGCACGCCGCTGCAGCCGTAATGCCCGCAGACGATGATGTGGCGCACCTTCAGCACATCGACCGCGAACTGCATTACGGAGAGGCAATTCAGATCGGTATGCACCACCAGGTTGGCGATGTTGCGATGAACGAACAAATCGCCCGGCAGCAGCCCTACGATCTGATTCGCCGGCACGCGGCTGTCCGAGCAGCCGATCCACAGATACTCCGGGAACTGCTGACGCGAGAGCTTGAGGAAGAACTCCGGGTCCTGCTCCCGGATGCGCTCAGCCCAGGCTTTGTTGCTGTCGAAAAGGTGACTAAGGGTGCGATTCTCCACGGCTGCGGCGACTATACGCCAGGCATCGCCTTTTTCAGCGGCCGCAACAGAAACAGCAGCACAATTGCCATGAAAACCGCGAGCCCGCTAAGCAGCAGCCAAAATGACGAGTGCAGCCAATCGTCCCAAAGCTCACCGATCTGCGTCAGCTTGTTCCCGATCGCGGTCGCCATGAACCAGCCGCCCATCATCACGCCACGGAAGCGCACTGGCGCCACTTTCGAGACCAGCGAGAGCCCCATCGGAGACAGCATGAGTTCGCCTAATGTCAGGACGCCGTACGCGCCGAGCAGCCACATTGGCGAGACTTTGAAGTTATACATGTTGCCGTCGGTCACCGTCCCCTCGCCGACCTTCGCTCCAACGTAGAGGACGAAAAACGCCGCGCCGGTCAGGAACATCCCGATCGCCATTTTCACGGGCGTAGAGGGCTCCATACCTTTGCTGTCGAGCCAGCGCCAGAAGGCTACCAGGGGGAAGGTGAGAATGATCACCCACATCGGGTTGATCGCATTGGATATAATCCCCGTGACCTTCCAATCAGTGTTCTCATTCGCCCAATAGGTCATCGTTGAGCCGTTCTGGTGGAAGACCATCCAGAAGACGATCACGATCAGGAAGATTACGATCAGCGCCCCGATCCTTTTCCATTCCGGCACGGCATCGATCGTCTCCTGGCGCCTCGCCCGCCCGGCATCCTGATGACTCACGCTGGCTGGCGGCGCGTCCACTGCGACCGCGCTGCCATGCGCAGCGGTCTTGGCTCCGATCAGCTGCCTGTCCGCATCCTCCACGTGCTTTTTGAACTTCCAGAGAGTCGCGACTGAGACCGCCATCCCGGCCGCTGCGACGGCGAACGCGATGTGGAAACCAAACCGCCCCTTCACAAACTCCGCCACCACCGGCGCCATGAAGGCACCGACATTGATGCCCATGTAAAAGATGTTGTAAGCGCGGTCTTTGAGGTGGCTGCCCTCCGGGTAGAGGTTGCCGACCATGGCGGAGATGTTCGGCTTGAAGAGGCCGTTACCGATCACGAGACAGGTGAGCGCCGCATAGACGGCCGTCATCGACCGGAACGACAGTAGGAGATGCCCGGCCATGAAAAACAGACCGCCGATCATCACCGCCTTGCGGTAGCCGAGCTTCCGATCTGCGAGCCAGCCGCCGATCAGCGGGCTGGCATATACGAACATCAAGTAGTTCGCGTAGAGTTTGGTGGCATTATCGCTCGACCAGGCAAACCCCTCGCCCGTCGTGTCACGCAGATACAGCGTGAACATCGCGAGCATCGAGTAGTAGCTGAAGCGCTCCCACATCTCGGTCGCGAAGAGCACGTAAAGTCCCTTCGGATGTTTCTCGGAATGCGCTCCGGGTGACGCGGCGGTCGATGCGATTGCAGCCATAGGTGTAAATGCGACGCCGCTCCGCGCTTGCGACAGCAGGTCAGTTCTCCCGTGACATCTTCGTAAGCGTCACGCGTTCTGGTCGCCCGTCCGGCGCTCCAGCTGGAAGTAAGCTTGCTCGACGAATGCCCGCTACGGCATGTGCAACGCTCGACGGACAGCGACCGTGATCGTGCCGGTCACGCGCATGGCGTGACCTTTTTGCATCCGCGCAATCGCGTCGCTCACTTCCGGCGAAAAGATGCCGTCGATCGGGCCGCAATAGTAGCCGAGCCGCGTCAGCGAAACCTGCATCGACCCGATGTAAGCGCGGTCTTCCGTAAGCTTCCGCCCCGATTTCGAATAGTAGAAAAGGCGCCAGCGCTCGCGTGGCTCGAGATCGGTTTGATTGAGCGTCGGCATCTGATGCAGCAGGCCCCACTCGTCGCGCGGCGCCAGCGGATCACGGCCGCGGGCCACCGGGATCTCGAAGGCGAAAGCAGACACGGCAGAGGAACCCAACAGCAGAGCGACGACGACAGATCGCAGGAGCTTCATGAACCTAGTGATAACGCTTTGCCGCCGCGGGAGCAATCATTGCTGCACCCGACGCGCAGGTTTTTCGCGCGTGAGCTGGTGAATGGTCCGGCCCGCTTCGGAGTCGGCGATCAAGGTCGCGAGCCGCTTCTGGCGTGTTTCCGGTTTCCTAGCACTGAGGACCCACCATGTCGCGGTGCGGCGATACCATCGCGGTTGCGCCTGGAAGAACTTCCGCGCCTTTGGTTGGGCCCGGAACTGCTGCTCCGCTTCCGGGTCTAAGGCCGCATTCTGCCGCTGCTCGTAGGCGTAGATTTTTGACTTCGCCTCGGAACGTTGCGCGAATGCCTTTAGCCCCGCCGCGCGCATGCGCTTCTGCTTCTTCAGCTCCGCCACCCGCCCGATGTTCACCGCGCTCCACGTGCTCTTTGCCTGACGGGGCGTGAAGCGAATCATGTAACTCGTCTCATCGATGCTCTTCCTGAGCCCATCAATCCAACCGACGCACAACGCCTCGTCGACCGACTCGGGCCAGGTGATACTCGGCCGGCCCGAGGCTCTCTTGTAGAAGCCAACCCAGAGCTCGGAAGCGCGTTCGTGATTCGCCTCTAGCCAATCGCGGAACTCAGCAGGCGTGGCGAAGAAGGTCGGCGTCATCGATGGGAAAAATACAAGGCGCTGACACCAGCTCGGCTCAGCCTCCGCTACTGCACGTTGTAGGCTTCCACCAGTCCAACGCCTGTCGTACGATTCGTTCCGCGCAGGATCGCGGTGTAGCTGCCTTGTGGCAGAGCGATGATCAGCGCCGCTTCGCGCTCGTCAGTGGGAGCAATCCCGCTCGCCTCCAGCTCAGCCTGCTGGGTCTGCCACCAGTTGTCATTCGACGCAAGAATACTGCCGTTCGCATCGAACAGCAGCAGCTCTGGATCCTGCAAGGCGTCGGCTGTGCCTGCTTGTCCCAGCGAGGGCCCGATGCCGCGCAAGACGACACGCGCGCTGCCGGCGCCATCTTTCCCCTGCCCTGCGCCGACGATGAACCCGCCGATCATCACGCCTTCGTCCGTCCCGACGAAACCGCGGCTGCTCACGTTGGCAAGCCGCGGCGCGGTGTTCTGCTCGAGGTCGTACATCTCCACCAGCGCTACGCCAGTGGTCTCCGATCTGCCGCGGACAACCGCAGTGTAATCGCCGGGCGCCAACGTCCGCACGATCGCCGCCTCCCGTTCATCCGCCGGCGGGATGCCGCTGTTCTCGATCTCGGCTTGTTGCGATTCTCTCCAGTTGTCATTGCTGGCGAGGCTGACGCCGCCGCCGATCAGCTCGAGCGTCGGATCATCCAGCCTTCCCGCTACTCCGGTGGCGACCAGCGACGGCCCTAGCGCGCGGAGGATGACTTTCTTCGGGCTGTTCCCCGTCACGATAAAACCGCCGATCAGCACGTTGTCCCCGGTGAGAACTTCGGTGCGCGTGGATAGATTAAGCTGCCGACCCGTGCGGAACACCGAAAGCGGATCGTTCGGCTCGGTGCCGGAGCGGTATTCGGAAAGATTGTCTTCGAGGTCGCCGTCAGCATCACCGCCCTCGCCTCCCAGCGCGGGGTTGTTGATTTGGCCTAACGAAAACCGCGCCGCCTGCCAGCTGGTGAACGAGAGCTGTGCTGCGATGCCAACGCGCGTCACGAATGGATCCGGGTTTCCGGTGCGAGTATCGATCCAGACCGGCACCGCCGGGACGTTCACGTTGGTAGACCCGGCGATCGCGATGTAATCGCCGAGCATATATCCCGCGGGCGTTAACGGTGCGAGCGCGGCGTCCGTTGAAACCGGCGTGAGGCGGATGTTCGGGTGCCAGGTCGCGCCGCCGTCTAACGATTGCGCGAGGTAGGCATCCACAAGCGTGCTCGAGCCGGGATTATCCCGCGTGCTGTAGAACACCACCGTGAGCGTCTGCCCATCCGGCGAGGAAGCGATCGCGGAAGTGAAGACCCCGGACCCGGTAGGATTGTCGCTGACCGGGATCGGCGCCGTCCAAGTAGAGCCGGCATCGGGCGATTTTGTGAACATGATCCGCGGGACGCCGTTGTGGATCGCCTGGTAGACTACATAAAGGTTTCCGGTCACGCGGTCGGCAGTCGCCGATGGCAGGATCGCACCGTCGCGGATCTGCGGATGGTCGTAGACGCTCAGCCGTGTGATCAACCGCGGCGTCCCGAAGGTGCCGCCGCCGTCATTTGAGACGACGAGCTCAAAAAAATCATCGGCGGTCGAAACCGTTCGATTCGAATTGTGGTAGACGATCGCCAGCTTGCCGTCCGGCAGGAACACCGGTTGCGAGCCCTGCGTGTCCATCGTGGTCGAATGGATCAACGCCGCCGGGCTCCAGGTGAGTCCCGCATTATCGCTGTAAACGCGCATGATCGGCGTTGAGCCGGCAGTGTTCGGCCGCGGGAATCTGGTGAATGTCACGACGATCCGTCCCGCGGTCGGTGTTCCCGGAAAGCTGTTGGTCGTGATCCAATTTTTGTCAGGAAAAATATCAACCGACGGAGCTTGATAGGCCACGATCGGATTCCCGAAAGTTGTGCCACCGTCCGTCGATCGATTGACGAGGATCGTGCCGGCTCGCGTGGCTGAACCAGCCGCCAGCGTGTTGAGGTAAGCGTAGCCGTTGAGGTCAATCGCTGCGACAGGATCCGTCGCACGTGGATAGGGGCCGCCGCTCGAGGGCGTGAGCCCCGGAATTAACGTGCGCGTCCACGTCAATCCGCCGTCACGGCTGACGGAGTAGCCGCAATTCACCGCACTTCCGTCCGTGAAGCGACCTTCCTGAAAGGTCGCGACGAGGAAATCAGGATCAACTGGCGAGCGCGTGATGTGTGGTTCCGCTTGCGCACGCATCCCTGCAGGAAGTGCCGCAGGATCATCCCCGAGCCGAATGTTTGAGCTGACCCGCCGGTCCAGGGCGACGGCGGGAGCCACCACGGCCGGTGCAGCCGGTTCCGCCAGCCGGTTCCCGTATTGATCGACGGCCAGCGGTCCTCCCGAGGAAATGCCCTCCCACGGCGATCCGTGCGGCTCGTCGACAATCTCCAGAGACTTCGGTGCGGGTACCTGTGCATTTTGCGCGCCCACCCAGACAGCGGAGGCGATCAGAGCAGCGCAGGCAGCGAGGAACGGGCGTGGAGTCATAGACGAGCTACAGCATGAAGAAGCGTGCGGAAGAAGTCGAGCCAACCGAAGTGCCTTTTCAGGCTCGATTGCTGCCAAGGTGTTGCGAGGAAGGGGTCGTAAGCATGCGGGTCCCCCGCGCCGCCAAGCGCCGCTGCGGGCATAGCCGAAGCAAAGGATGTGCTCGTTTGTTATAGAAAATTCATGGCATAGTGCGCACGCGCTCGGCAGGGCGGGGAAGATGTCGCCCCTTGTTGTCCGTTGACCTGACCGCAGTGCGACGTTAAGCCCATCGGCAGTGGATCTGCTGGAAGAACTTCAGACGCGCATCGTTTGTGGCGACGGTGCGATGGGCACCATGCTGATCGAGGGTGGTGTGCCTTTGGAGCGTTGCTTCGAGGAGCTCTGCGTCAGCGCACCGGAGCGCGTTAGCGCGATCCACGAGCAATACATCGCCGCCGGAGCGCGCGTCATCGAGACGAACACCTTCGGCGCGAACGCAGTGCGAATGGAGCGCTGTGGTTTTGACAGCCGCGTCGGCGAGATCAACCGCGCCGCCGCGCAACTCGCGCGGCAAGCCGCGAGAAGCAAGGACGTGGTGGTTGCCGGAAGCGTCGGACCACTAGGGATCAGCGCTGATGAAGCGGCGGCGCGCGGGATCGATCGTGCGCAATGTTTCCGTGAGCAGATCACAGGGCTGCTCGATGGCGGCGCAGAGTGGATTTTCTTCGAGACCTTCATGGACCATGAGGAGCTCGCGCTCGCGCTCGCGGTGAAGAATGAGATCGGCGCTGCGCCCGTAGTTTGTTCCTTTGCCTGCGCGCCCGAGGGGCGGCTTTCGTCCGGTATCCCTGTGGTCGAGGCGTTTGGGAAATTGCGCGACGCGGGCGCGAAGATCCTCGGCGTGAATTGCATGAATGGCCCGCATGGGATGGTGCAGCTGCTGGAGCGTCTACCGGCTGATGATCTGCTCGCGGCCTACGCGAACGCCGGCTACCCGAAGTATCACGAGGGGCGTTTCATTTATCACACCGCGCCGGATTACTTCGGGCAAAGTGCGCGCGAGATGGTGGCCCAAGGCGCGCGGCTGATCGGTGGCTGCTGCGGGACAGGTCCCGCGCATATCAAAGCCATCGCCGAAGCGATTGCCGGCCTCCAACCTGTGCGCAGCAAAACTGTACGGATGACGGTGGAGCCGCTTGCGGCACGCACCGCGACGCCGGCAGGCGCAACGGAAGAGAGCCTGCTCGAGCGGATGGCGAATGGCCACCGCGTGATCATTTGCGAGCTCGATCCGCCGAAGACGCTGGCGCTGGAAAAGTTCTTCACCGGGGCGCAGGCGCTGGTGAAGGCGGGCTGCGATGCGATCACGCTAGCGGATAACTCGTTAGCCATCCTGCGCGTGAGCAATCTTGCGATGGCGGCGATGTTGAAGGAGCGGTTCGGGATCACGCCGCTCCTGCATCTGAGCTGCCGCGATCGCAATGTGCTCGGCTTGCAGAGCGAGTTGCTGGGGATGGCGGCGCTCGGGATGCGGCATGTGCTGCCGCTGACCGGTGACCCGGCGCGCGTGGGCGATCATCCGGGCGCCGCGTCCGTTTACGACGTCAACTCGGTGGAGCTGATCTCGATCATCAAGCGTTTGAACGAAGGCTTCAGCCACGCCGGCAAAGCGATCAAGAGCACGACCGGATTTGTGATTGGCTGCACGTTTAATCCGAACGCGCGCAACCTTGATTCGCAGGTGAACCGGCTGGAGCGTAAAGTCGCCGCCGGCGCGCAATACGCGATGACGCAGCCGGTGTTCGACCTCGGCTTGATCGAGGAGACGAAGTGTCGCACCGCGCATCTGAACATCCCGATCTTCATGGGCGTCTGGCCCCTCTTGAGCGGGCGGCAGGCGGAGTTCCTCCACAACGAGGTGCCGGGAATCGTGGTGCCGGACTCGGTGCGTGCGGAGATGGCCGGCGCGGAAGGCGCGGATGGTCGTGCGCGCGGCGTGAAGCTCGCGAAGGTAATCACCGAAGGCGCGCTCGCGCATTTCAACGGCGTTTATTTGATCACGCCGTTCCTACAGTACGAGACAACGGTGGAGCTGGCCCAGTTTGCACGCAGCCTGTGACGTGACGAAGGTCACGCCGTGGTCCAGGTCCGTCGCGCAGTCATCATTCAGGTTACGGGCCTGCTAATCGTCTCGTTAGGCATCTTTGTCTTGTCGCGGTTTTTCCCGCTCGCCGACATCCTGGCGCAGGTGCAGGAACGGGTGATGGGCTGGGGCGCGTGGAGCGCGATCTGTTACCCGCTGCTCTACGCGTGTTGCAATGTGTTGCTGCTCCCAGGTGGCTTTTTGAGCCTGGGTGGCGGATTTTTCTTCGGCCTTTGGTGGGGATTCCTCATCATTCTGGTGGGCAACGTCGGCGGCGCGGCGATCTCATTTTTCCTCAGCCGCTGGATCGGGCGAAAGTGGCTGCGCAGGCGGTTGATGAAAAACGCGACGCTGGAGGCGCTGGAGCCGGCGGTGGAACGCGAAGGCTGGAAGATCATCCTACTGAGCCAGCTGCATCCGCTGTTCCCGACGAGCCTGATGAATTATCTTTATGGCCTGACGACGATCCGTTTCAGGACCTGCATGCTTTGGGTGGCGATCGGGCAGGCGCCGGGACTGTTTCTTTATGCCTACCTCGGGACGCTCGGCCAGCTGGGGCTGAACTTGGTGCGGGGCAAGAGTCACCCGCGGTTCATCGAGTATTTGATCTGGGGCGGCGGCCTCGCCACGTCGGTCCTTGTGCTGGTGCTGTTGGGGCGGATTGCCCTCCGCCTGCTGCAGGAGGCAGAGGACGCCGCGCGCGCAGAAGTAACAGAACAGGAGACGTTTATACAAACAGCTGAGAGCGACAGGAAAATGCACGCGGACAGCTGGTTATGACTCAGGCGGAACTCTTGGAAGTTGCCAGGGAGGTGCGCAACCATGCTTACGCGCCGTACTCTCATTTCGCGGTTGGAGCAGCGCTTTTGACGAGCGACGGCAGAGTGTTTGCCGGTACGAATGTCGAGAACATCTCCTACAGCCTGACAATCTGCGCGGAGCGGGTGGCGACAGGCGCGGCGGTCTCAGCCGGCGCACACGACTTTGAGCTATTGGCTCTTGTGTCGGATTCTGCGCAGCCTGTCGTTCCTTGTGGCGCGTGTCGGCAGGTGCTCGCGGAGTTCGCGCCCGAGCTACGTATCGTAAGCTCAAATATATCCGGAGCGACGGCAGAGTTCCGCTTGGATCATCTTCTGCCGACTGCCAAACAAGGGATTCTCGGATAGTTCCACGTGGAACATGTACGCGCTGGCCAAAACTTATGACGTGGTGGTGGTGGGCAGTGGCCACGCGGGGATAGAAGCTGCCATGGTCGCGGCGAGACTCGGGTGCTCGACCCTCTTGTTGACGCAGAACCTCGACACGATCGGACAGATGTCGTGCAATCCCGCCATTGGCGGGTTGGCAAAGGGACATATTGTCCGGGAGATCGACGCGCTTGGCGGGTTCATGGGCCAGAATACCGACGCAACCGGGATCCAATTTAGGATGCTCAACCGCACGAAAGGCCCTAGCGTCCGCGCGCCTCGTGCACAATGCGATAAAAAGGCATATCAGTTTCGCGCAAAAGCGGAGATAGAGCGAACGGCGGGATTGGATGTCAAGCAGGCCACTGTTCAGCAGGTGCTCACAGAAGGCGGGCGTGTCGTTGGTGTCGAGACCGATATCGGCCTGACGATCGGGGCGCGAACCGTCGTGATCACATCGGGCACTTTCCTTCGTGGTTTACTGCACGTTGGCGAGACTTCGAAACCTGGCGGCCGTATGGCGGAAACGGCATCAGGTCTTAGCGGGAGCCTGCGCGAGCTCGGCTTCGAGGTAGGGCGCTTCAAGACCGGGACGCCGTGCCGGATCAGCAGACGTTCGATCGATTTCGGACGCTGCCAAATCCAGCATGGGGACGATCCGTCGCCCCGATTCAGCTTCCTCCCGCCAGAGGAGCAACAGACGGAGAGCGAAATTTTCTCATTGAACGGCGCGAAGTTCTACGTGGAACAAGTGCCCTGCTGGATCACGCACACGACTCCAGCGACTCACGAGGTAATCCGCCATAACCTTCATCGATCGCCCCTGTACTCCGGCCGCATCCAGGGAACAGGACCGCGATACTGCCCCTCAATTGAGGACAAGGTCGTGAAGTTCGCCGACAAGACCGCGCATCAGCTCTTCCTTGAGCCCGAGGGGCTACACACCGACGAGTTTTACGTCAACGGCATCTCCACCAGCCTTCCGTACGAGGTGCAGCTGGACTTCCTGCGGACGATCCCGGGCTTGGAAGCAGCGGAAATCATGCGGCCCGGCTACGCCGTCGAGTACGACTACTTCCCGCCGACGCAGCTGGTTCACACGCTCGAAACGGAGCGCGTCGCCGGCCTCTACTTCGCGGGCCAGGTTAACGGCACTTCCGGTTACGAAGAAGCGGCCGCCCAAGGCCTGATCGCCGGTGCGAACGCGGCGCTGAAGGTGCAAGACAGGCCGGAGTTCACACTCTCACGCGCTGAGGCTTACATCGGAGTGATGATCGACGACCTCGTGACGAAAGGGACCGAGGAGCCGTACCGGATGTTTACGAGTCGTGCCGAGGACCGTTTGACGCTCCGGCAGGACAACGCCGATCAGCGGCTCACGCCGCGTGGGCGGGAATCTGGGTTGGTGGGAGACGAGCGATGGACGGCGTTCGAGCAGAAGCGCCGTGCGTTAGATGCACTCCGCGCGACGGCCGCTGCCACGCACATCGGCGGCACGCCGGTGCAACTCTTAATTAAACGTCCCGAGTTTCGGCTCGACTCCTTACCTGCCGGGACGCGCGAGAAAGCTTCACCTGAGCTGTGGGAGCTGTTGGAAACAGAACTGAAATACGAAGGGTACGTCCGGCGGCAGCTGCAACAGAACAAGCAGATCTCTGGACGCGAGGCGCAGCGTATCCCTGACGGTATCGATTTCACACACATACCCAGCCTTCGGCCAGAGACGCGGCAGAAGCTGACGGCCGTGCGCCCGGTGAGCCTCGGCCAGGCGTCGCGAATTAGCGGCGTCACGCCGGCAGACATCGCTATTCTCCACGTCTGGCTAAGGCGAAACGGGTCCGGAGGCGAGCCGCAGATCGCCGATCCATTTTCTGCTACACCGCAGCGTCCACGTTAACACGTATGTTATTCGCGCTGTTGTTTATAGCTGTGCTGAGCTACCTGATCGGCTCGATTCCGTTCGGTTATCTTGCCGGCCGTCTCGCTGGAATCGACATCCGCAAGCACGGCAGCGGCAACATTGGCGCCACGAACGTGCTGCGGGTCTTGGGCAAGAAGTGGGGCTACGGCGTGTTTTTCGCCGACGCGTTCAAAGGCTTTTTCGCTGTGCGGCTGGCGCTGTTTATCGCCAGCCGCGTGCCGGAGACCGCCAGCTACACAGAGTTCTACGCGATCCTGGCAGCGGCCATTTGCGTCGCGGGCCACTCGTTCCCGGTTTGGCTGCGCTTTAAGGGCGGGAAAGGCGTCGCCACCTCGGCCGGCGCGCTGTTCGGCGTGGTGCCGATAGCTGCTTTCGCCATTTTTATTGTGTGGGTGATTGTGTTTGAAATCACTCGCTACGTGTCACTTGCATCAATTATGGCTGCCAGCGCTCTCCCGATTGCGGTGGCGGTCCTGGTGTGGATGAACAGGACGGAAGGGATGGTGCTGTTCTACTTTTCCCTGGCTATGACACTCCTGGTCGTGTGGCGCCATCGCTCCAATATTTGTCGCCTTCTGAAGGGAACGGAACCACGGTTCGCGCGGAAATGATGTTCAAGCGCACAGCCATTCTTGGCGCCGGCAGCTGGGGCACCGCCCTCGCCGTGCTGTGGGCAAAGCAAGGGAATGATATCCTGCTGTGGGGTCACAACCTCGAGCGGACGGAGCAGCTTCGCGCCACCCGCGAAAACGCGGACTACCTGCCAGGTGTCACCCTGCCGGAAGCGATCGACGTCACCAGCGACATCAGCGATTGCGCGGGGGCGGAGCTGATCGTGTTCGTGACGCCGTCGACTGCGCTGCGTTCGATTGCAGAGCAGCTTCGTCCGCACGTCTCAAAAGAGGCGGTGCTGCTCAGCTGCACGAAAGGAATCGAACACGGAACCGGCCTGCGCATGACGCAGGTTCTTGGCGAAGTGCTGCCGGAACATACGTTGGCGGTTCTATCCGGGCCGAACCTCGCGGTGGAGGTCTCGCGCGACCGGCCGACGGCGACGGTGCTGGGCTGTGAGCAAACCGAATGCGCAGAAGAGCTGCAGCAGCATCTCGGCAGCTCGCTGTTCCGGATCTACTCGAGTGATGAAACCACCGGCATTGAGCTCGGTGGCGCGCTGAAGAACGTCTTCGCGCTTGCTGCCGGGTGCAGTGACGGATTCGGCTTGGGCGATAATTCCAAAGCAGCCCTGGTGACGCGGTCGCTCGCCGAGATGCTGCGCCTCGGAACCGCGATGGGTGGAAACCCGAGAACGTTCTATGGTCTGAGCGGCGCAGGCGATTTGATCGCGACCTGCTTCAGCCAGCACAGTCGGAACCGCCGCGTCGGCGAGCAGCTGGGGCGTGGACGCACGCTTGAGCAAATCGCGGCGCGAAGCCACTCCGTCGCAGAAGGTGTCCCGACCGCGAAAAGCGCCTTCGAGTGCGCGCGGCGGCTGAACATCGAAACGCCGATCATCGATCAGGTTTACTCAGTGGTCTACGAGGGCAAAGGCCCGGCGCAGGCGCTACAGGAGCTGCTCGGGCGCGATCAAAAGGCCGAGCGCACTTAGTTCCTATCAGTCGTTAGGCTAAGTCGGCGGATTACTTCCGGATACAGCTCGCGCTCAGTCACCTGGATGCGGGCGTGGAGAGTTTCAGGAGTGTCGTTAGGCAAAATCGGCACTTCGCGCTGCGCGATGATCTCGCCGCTGTCCACGCCGGCATCGACGTAATGGACGGTGCAGCTCGTACTGCTCGTCGACCAGGAGCTTTGAGTAACCGACGATGTCGATGAACAAAACGTGCGCGATCTCCAGGTGCAGATCAGTCTTGGGCGCGGCAGCCATTCGTTGGCTCATGGTTCTATCTGCATCACGGCAGAACCGCGAGACTCTTCTCGATCACTACGCGGCGAGTTCCGCCTCATCTGTCCGATGGTCGCGCCGACTTCGGCGAAGAAATTGCGCGAGTTCATGGCCGTGTATTCTGCCGCGGTTCGATGACTTTATCGGCGAGCTTCTCAAACCGAGGATCGCCGCGCAGCGGATCGAGGAATGGATGAACTTTGATAAGAAGTATGTCGACGCTTTCTTTCTGCCGATAACTTTGCTCGAGCCAATTGATCGCCTCCTCCTTATCGCCGAGCCCAATAGAGACCAGGGCACAACCAAAGGCCCAGACCATGGGCTTGCCGAGCTCTTTCGCCTGGTTAAACAGTTGCAAGGCTTTTTTACGGTCGCCTTTCAAGGCGTAAGCATGCGCGGCCCTCAATAATGGGTGATGCTCGTGGCTAATGTTATACGATTTCTCGTACTCCCCGATCGCCTGATCGAGCTGACCGCTGAGGACGAGCGCTTCGCCCAGCAGGCTGTGAGCGTAAGGAAATGCCGGGTCCAACTCCACGGTTTTACGGAGCTGTGCGACCGCCTCAGGGTACCGCCGCGCCAGGATATAGCCGTAACCCAAACCGGCGTTAATGATGAGAGAAAACGGATCGAGTTCGACCGCGCGTTTCAGCTCGGCGATAGCATGATCGTGTTCCCCCAGCGGCGCGAGAGCATCAATTCCGAGCCAGTGATGAGCAGTCGCATAGTTGGGGTTCAATTCGATCGCGCGTTCAAACTCGCGTCTGGCATCGCGCGGGTTTAGCTCACCAATCATCACCTCCCCAAGCGACGCATGCGCCTCGCCCAAGCTGTTATCAATCTCCAAAGCTTTGTTCGCGGCTGCTCTTGCTTTCGGCAGATATTCCACCGGCGAGGCGGGCGTCCATGCTATCAGAAGCACGTAGCAATCGGCTATGCCTGCATAGGCCAGTGCGTAGTTCGGATCTTGGTTGAGGGCCTGGTGGAAGTAATCGAGCGCCTTTCTAAAGCCGTCGCCCGTACGCTTCCCCCAGAAGTAGCGGCCCTTCAGGTAAAGCTCATGCGCTTCGGTGTTCTCAGTCGGTCGCGCGGCAATCGCCTTTTGCTCGGAGCCGGTGATCTTTGCCTGCAGATTATCGGCGATCGCCTTCGCGATCTCGCTCTCGACCTCGAAAATGTCTCTTAGCCTGCGGTCGTAGGTCTCCGCCCAGAGATGTGTGTCCGTGTCCGCTTTGATCAACTGCACGTTCACGCGCACGCTGTCGCCGGCTTTCTGCACGCTTCCTTCCAGAATGTGCGCAACGCCGAGCTGCTTCGCGATCTCGGCCAGGTTGCCCGGCTTGCTTTGATACTGCTGCGTCGAGGTGCGCGAGATCACCTTCAGCTCACCGATCTTCGCGAGCCGCGTCAGGATTTCGTCCTGAATGCCGTCCGCAAAATACGCGTTCGCCTTGTCCTCGCTCAGGCTCGCAAACGGCAGCACGGCGATGCTTTTTTCGGGAGCGGAGGGAAGTCCAGCTGCCGCAGTCGGCTGCTCGGGAGTCTTTGTGTTCTCGCGGTTGAAGTGCCAGAACGCGATCGCGACGGTGAGACAAAC
>JACDCC010000173.1 GCA_013694595.1 Chthoniobacterales bacterium | reverse complement strand
AAATGTAGCGGCCGTAGGCGTTCGCATTCTGCGCTTCGAGGCCGCGCAACCAAAGGATGCGCGTGACAATGGGATCTCTTCCCGGCGCGTCCGGCGGAAGGATTTCTCCGGTTCGGCGTCGGCTCTTAAACACCGCGCCGCTAGGCGCGCCATTTCCGATTTTCTTCGCGATTTCCAATTCCCCCAGCGGGGTGCCACGGCTGCCCGGCGTATCTGCCAGCGCAAATTTCGAAGTTGAAATGGGGTAACTGGAAACGGGGCGCCCTTCATCGAGCACCACCATCCTTTGTTCCGGGACGCTGATCACCACGCGGTGGCGCGTATCACGCGTCGCGCAGGAGGTAATCAGCAGCGGTAGCGCAAGCGCGACGAGGGCGCGAAAACACCAGCGGCCATTCATCTTCATCAGCAACTCCAGCAGCATCAGCGGTTGAACCTGAAGAATGCCTCGGCGGTTGCGGTCGTGGCGCGGCCGATTTCTTCCAGTGTCACGCCGCGTGCGGTCGCGATCGATTCCGCGACCAGTCGGGTGTGCGCCGGTTCGCACCGCTTCCCGCGAAACGGCACTGGCGCGAGATACGGGCAATCGGTCTCCAGCATCATATGCGTGAGCGGTAACTGCGCCGCGACCTCTCGCACTCCGACGCCATTCTTGAAGGTGACGATTCCGGTGAAAGAAACGAGGTGGCCCATGGAGATCACTTCCTGCGCCTGGTCCAGGGAGCCGCCGAAGCAGTGGAATACACCGCGCAGCTTCCCTTGGTACGGCCGCATCATCTCGAGCGTCTCCTTCCACGCATCGCGTTGATGGATGACGACGTTGAGCCCGAGCTCGACTGCCAGATCCAGCTGCTGCTCAAACAAACTAGCTTGCGCAGCTTTGTAGGCGCCGTCGTGAATGCCAGCTTCGATTTCCTGCTCGGTCTCGCCTTGTAACGCACGCGCAAAAACCTGCACCTGCTTCTCCTTCGCCACTTCCGCGCTTGGGAGGCGATGATAATCGAGCCCCGTCTCCCCAATTGCCACCACCCTGGGGCTGCGCGCGAGTTCCCGCAGCGGCGTGATCACGTCGTCGCCCGCTTCGTCAGCTGCCGTGGGATGAACGCCAACGACTGCGTGGATGTTCGCGTGTTTCTCCGCCAGTTCGATCGCGCGTCGGCTGCTTTCGACGGACGTGCCGATGGTAATGATCCGCGTCACGCCTGCATCGGTCGCGCGCTGCAGCACCTCGTCGAGATCGGCGGCAAAGTCGGAGTAGTCGAGGTGGGCGTGAGTTTCGATCAGCATCGCCATGAAAATAGCGCAAGGCGCAGCGCTTGCACCGGCGGAGTTTGGAACGGCCCAGCTCATCGAACAAATCCTGTTCATTCCGCCTTCTTGGAACGATGAATTCTGCTGATGTCTGTTTCCCAGTCGCCTGATTTCCTCCATCTCGACGACCTGCTCACGCCGCAAGAGCGCCGCGTCCGCGACTCGGTCCGTGAGTGGGTCGACCGCCGGTTCCTTCCGGTCGTGGTGCAACATCATCGCGACGGGACGTTCCCGCTCGAACTGGCGCCGGAGCTGGGAAAGCTCGGCGTGTTCGGGCCCACCATCAGCAGCGATGGAAGGGACGGCGTGGGCAATGTCGCAGCCGGTCTAATGATGCAGGAACTCGAGCGCGGCGACAGCGGTCTGCGCACGTTTGCGTCGGTGCAGGGCTCGCTCGCGATGATGGCCATTCACCTCTTCGGCTCGGAGGAACAGAAGACGCGCTGGCTTTTGCCCCTGCGCGCAGGGACGAAGTTCGGCTCGTTCGCGTTAACAGAACCGGACTTCGGCTCGAACCCTGCGGGGCTTCGCTGCCGCGCACGCAAGACAGCGGACGGTTATGTGCTGGACGGGGCGAAGAAGTGGATCGGCAACGCCACGATCGCGGACGTGGTGATCGTCTGGGCGAAGGTGGAAGGCGAGCCTGATGTCGATCCAGACAGTCAGAGCGCGATCCGCGGGTTCATCGTGGAGAAAGGCACACCGGGCTTTCAGCCGAAGCTGATCGAAGGAAAATTATCGCTGCGCGTTGGTCTCACCGCCGAGATTGGATTCGCCGACTGCGCCATCCCCGCGTCGGCCCTCCTCCCGCAATCCCGTGGTTTACGCTCGCCGCTCGAGTGCCTCAATCACG
>JACDCC010000172.1 GCA_013694595.1 Chthoniobacterales bacterium | reverse complement strand
AAATGTAGCGGCCGTAGGCGTTCGCATTCTGCGCTTCGAGGCCGCGCAACCAAAGGATGCGCGTGACAATGGGATCTCTTCCCGGCGCGTCCGGCGGAAGGATTTCTCCGGTTCGGCGTCGGCTCTTGAACACCGCGCCGCTAGGCGCGCCACCTCCAATCTTCTTCGCGATTTCCAATTCCCCCAGCGGGGTGCCACGGCTGCCCGGCGTATCTGCCAGCGCAAATTTCGAAGTTGAGATCGGATAATTGGACACGGGGCGCCCTTCCTCGAGCACCACCATCCTTTGCTCCGGGACGCTGATCACCACGCGGTGCCGCGTATCACGCGTCGCGCAGGAGGTAATCAGCAGCGGAAGCGCAAGCGCGACGAGGGCGCGAAAACACCACCGGCCATTAGTCTTCATCAGCAACTCCATCAGCATCAGCGGTTGAACCTGAAGAATGCCTCCGCAGTTGCAGTGGTGGCGCGGCCGATTTCTTCCAGGGTTACGCCACGCGCGGCGGCGATTGATTCGGCGACCAGCCGTGTGTGTGCGGGTTCGCACCGCTTCCCGCGGAATGGTACGGGTGCGAGGTACGGGCAGTCGGTCTCCACCATCATGTCACTGAGCGGCAACTGCGCAGCCACCTCTCGCACCGCAACGCCATTCTTAAACGTCACGATTCCGGTGAAAGAAACGAGGTGGCCCATGGAGATCACTTCCTGCGCCTGCTCGAGCGACCCGCCGAAGCAGTGGAAGACACCGCGAAGCTTGCCTTGGTACGGTCGCATCATTTCCAGCGTGTCCGTCCACGCATCACGCTGATGGATGACGACATTGAGCCCGAGCTCCACCGCGAGATCCAGCTGTTGCTCGAACAAGCTCGCTTGCGCAGCTTTGTAGGCACCGTCGTGAATACCCGCTTCGATTTCCTGCTCAGTCTCGCCTTGTAACGCACGCGCAAAAACCTGCACCTGCTTCTCCTTCGCCACTTCCGCGCTTGGGAGGCGATGATAATCGAGCCCTGTCTCCCCTATTGCCACCACCCTGGGGCTGCGCGCGAGTTCTCGCAGCGGCGTGATCACGTCGTCCCCCGCTTCGTCGGCTGCCGTGGGATGAACGCCAACGACCGCGTGGACGTTGGCGTATTTCTCCGCCAACTCGATCGCGCGACGGCTGCTCTCGATCGAAGTTCCGATGGTAATGATCCGCGTCACGCCTGTATCGGTCGCGCGCTGCAGCACCTCGTCGAGATCTGCGGCAAAGTCGGAGTAGTCGAGGTGTGCGTGAGTTTCGATCAGCATGGCCATGAAAATAGCGCAAGGCGCAGCGCTTGCACCGGCGGAGTTTGGAACGGGCCCAGCTCATCGAACAAATCCTGTTCATTCCGCCTCCTTGGAACGATGAATTCTGCTGATGTCTGTTTTCCAGTCACCTGATTTCCTCCAGCTGGATGACCTGCTCACGCCGGAAGAGCGCCGCATCCGGGACTCGGTCCGGGAGTGGGTCGACCGGCGGTTCCTTCCGGTCGTGGTGCAACATCATCGCGACGGGACGTTCCCGCTCGAACTGGCGCCGGAGCTGGGAAAGCTCGGCGTGTTCGGGCCCACCATCAGCAGCGATGGAAGGGACGGCGTCGGCAATATCGCAGCCGGTCTGATGATGCAGGAACTCGAGCGCGGCGACAGCGGTCTGCGTACGTTTGCGTCGGTGCAGGGCTCGCTCGCGATGATGGCGATTCACCTTTTCGGCTCGGAGGAACAGAAGACGCGCTGGCTTTCGCCCCTGCGCGAAGGGACGAAGCTCGGCGCGTTCGCGTTAACAGAGCCGGACTTCGGCTCGAACCCTGCGGGCCTTCGCTGCCGCGCACGCAAGACAGCGGACGGTTATGTGCTGGACGGGGCGAAGAAGTGGATCGGCAACGCCACGATCGCGGATGTGGTGATCATCTGGGCGAAGGTGGAAGGCGAGCCTGATGTCGATTCAGACAGTCAGAGCGCGATCCGCGGGTTCCTCGTGGAGAAAGGCACACCGGGCCTGCAGCCGAAGTTGATTGAAGGAAAATTATCGCTGCGCGTTGGTCTCACCGCCGAGATTGGATTCGCCGACTGCGCCATCCCCGCGTCGGCCCTCCTCCCGCAATCCCGTGGTTTACGCTCGCCGCTCGAGTGCCTCAATCACG
>JACDCC010000164.1 GCA_013694595.1 Chthoniobacterales bacterium | reverse complement strand
GGGAAGCCGCCATCGTCGCGACCCTGCAGCCCGGTAGCTACACCGCGGTGGTGCGCGGCAAAGGCGAGACGACGGGCGTCGCGCTCGTAGAAGCCTTTGACCTGGAGCAGCGGCCGGATTCCAAGCTCGTCAACATCAGCACGCGTGGCTTCGTCGCCAGCGGTGAGAACGTGCTCATCGGAGGATTCATCGTCGGACCGACCACCCGCGTCGCTGTGCGCGCGATCGGGCCGAGCCTGGCCGCTGCCGGGGTGGCGCAACCGCTGCAGGATCCGGTTCTTCAAGTGGTGAACGGCAATGGCGAGGTAGTCCGCACCAACGACAACTGGGAGGGTCCGCAGAAGGCGGAGATCGAAGCGCTCGGCATCGCGCCGTCCGACAAACGGGAATCGGCGTTGATCGAGACCCTCACGGCCGGCAGTTACACCGCTGTCGTTCGCGGCGTCGCGGGCGGCACCGGCGTTGGGCTGGTCGAGGTTTACAATCTGCCGTGATCTCCGGAGCGATGCACTGCCTCCTCCGCCATAGCTGCTGCGCGGCCGGGTCGGCGCGTCCGCACAAGGAGCGGCGGTTTCAGCAGCGCCGTAGGCGCGGAGATTAGAGCCCGGAGTGGGCGCAGCAAAACGCAGGGAACCCGACCCATCTCACCCTATCCCAACCCCTAACAAGAGGGTGACGGAATACCGGTGTCGCGGCGAGGGGGCCTTTCGTGGTTTTCCGCCGCCCTCTTCGGGGGCTTGTTTTTTGGGCTGCTATCCCGGAGTTCCGCTCCCGCTCCACTCCGACGCCCCCTTCAGGTGCTCTCGAGCTGGAGGCGCAGGCTCGGTTGAGCAGCCATCGCCGGTCGACGGGCGATTCACGGATTCGCCTCAGCGCGAGCTTGCTCGATCTTCCTGGCCAAACGCTCCAACCGAGGATCGTTTGCTCCCCATTGCCTGCGTCCCAGCTCCAGGGCTTGCTCGAAGAGCGCTTCGGCTTCGGCCTCTTTCCCAAGCGCCAGTTTGACTTCGGCCAGGTAGAATAAATCCCAGCTGTGGTCGTCGCCTGCTTCTTTTGCTCGCCGGACAAATCCTTCCCTCATCCTTTCTGCTCGCGCCAGATCGCCGCGCGCGAGCGCGAGCAGGGCCAGGTTCTTCTCGACCGTGCGAGTGGCGCTGTGGTCTTCGCCGTAATAACGGACGAATAAGGGTCTCGCTTCAAAAATTAGGCGCTCGGCTTCCGCCAGACGATCCTCGTTCCTGCTCCGTTTTTCGCCCTCCGAAATCCAGCCAGCGAGTGAGTGCAGCATGTAAGGCAAATTGACGTTCTCCGGATCGGTCTGGCGCATCATGGCAATGCCTTGCCGCAAGACCGGTTCGACCTCTTCGATCCCGGCATCGGTTCCACCCATTCCCACCGCGAGGTAGTAAAGCCCCATCGCCACTTTGGGATATTGTTCGCCGTGCGCCTCGCGATACGAATCGAGCGATCGACGAAAGTGTTCGAGGGCCACTTCGTATTCGCCCGCGACGCGATAAATCTCGCCGACGGTGTGGTGAAGGTCGCCGCGCACTTCCGGCTCGTTCGCCAGTTCGGTGTCAATTCGCCGGGCCGCGTCGTCGATCGCTTCGCGTACGGTCACGTCCGTTCGGCCCTTGCCCCGCCCGTACCAATTCGGATTCGCGGAAGAGAGAAAACCCTGCAGGAAACGGCTGGTCTTCTCGGCTCGGGCGCTCGCCCGCTGCGCCGCATCGCGCTGCTCTCGGGCGATGCGGGCTTGCGTGAGCGTGAGGGCCATGCCCGTGATCAACGACAACACCACCAGCGCCGCCGCCGCCACGCCCACCTTGTTCCGCCTGACGAATTTCGCCGCCCGATATTGGAACGTGTCTTTCCGCGCCATGACCGGCCGCCCGTCGAGGTGGCGGCGAATATCTTCGGAAAACTGTGCGACCGAGCTGTAGCGACGTGCGGGTTCCTTCCGCAGCGCCATCAGCACAATGGTGTCGAGATCTCCGCGGAGGGACGTAGCGCGACTTTCCAAGTCGCGAGATTTTGCAACTTGGAAACTTGCGCCACGAAGAGCCGTGCTCGGCCGCTCTGGAATCTCATCAGTAACGGCACGCGAGAGTTCCTCCTGGGTGTGAGTCGTCAGGCGATAGGGCTTCTGGCCGGTAAGCAACTCGTAGAGCAGTACGCCGAGGCTGTAGATGTCGGTCGAGGTGGTAATCGGTAATCCACCCACCTGTTCCGGGCTGGCGTATTCCGGCGTCATCGCGCGCAGACCGGCAGCGGTTTGGGTGAACATTTCGACATCGGCGCTCAGCAGTTTCGCGATGCCGAAGTCGAGCAGCTTCGGCACGCCCTCGCCGGTCACGAGAATGTTCGAGGGCTTGATGTCGCGATGAATGACCAGGCGCTGATGCGCGTAGGTGACCGCACTGCAGACGAGGCAAAAAAGTTGCAAGCGTTCCGCAGTCGAAAGCTTTCGCGTTTCGCAGTAACTGCAGATCGGCTTGCCTTCCACGTATTCCATCACGAAATAAGGCCGTCCTTCTTCCGTGCTCCCGGCGTCGATCAGCCGGGCGATATTCGGATGATCCAGCTGGGCGAGGATCTGGCGCTCGGCCCGGAAGCGCCGCAGAATGTCCTCCGTATCGAGCCCGCGCCTCACGGCTTTGATTGCGACCTCTTTCTCGAAAGCCTCGTCGGCCCGCTGCCCTAGATAGACGGTCCCGAGGCCGCCGCGTCCGATTTCCCGAATGATCCGGTAAGCGCCAAACTTCTCTCCGCTCAGCTCCGTCGTCATCTCCAAAAACAGCTCGCGCGGAACTTCCAGAGGAGAATCCTCCATGAACTCGGAGTCTTCTTCGTCCGCGGCGAGGAGCGATTCGATCTCCGCCCGCAGCTCCGGGTCATCGGCGCATTCCTGCTCGAGGAATTTCGTTCGCTCTGGCTTCGCTAATGTGACCGCAGCGTCAAAGAGTTCGGCGACGCGCTCCCACCGGTCACTCCGCAGCGGCATGCTTCTTCTCCGTCATGATCTCGCGCCGGAGCCAGGCTTTCGCGAGCCGCCATTCCCGCCTGACGGTGCGCGCCGAAACCTCGAGCACTTCGCCCGCTTCCTCCATCGTGAGGCCGCCGAAGAAGCGCAACTCGACGATCTGGCTGCGCCGCGGATCGAGCCGGGCCAGATCTTGCAAAGCCTCATCGAGCGCAATGAGATCGATGCTGCGGCCCGGGCTCGCGAGGATTCTATCGTCAAATTCCAGCTTATCCCAATCGCGGCCACGCTTTTCCGTCCGGGCCCGTCGCGCGTGATCGACCAGAATCCGGCGCATGACCCTGGCGGCAACGCCGAAGAAATGGGCGCGGTTCTTCCAGGAGGCCGCATTCTGATCGACCAGCCGGAGATACGCTTCATGGACGAGACCCGTGGCCTGCAAGATGTGGTCGCCCCGTTCGCCCTGGAGATAACCGCGCGCGATCTGGCGCAACTCGTCATAGACCAGCGGCATCAGGTCCAAAGCGGCTTTGCGGTTCCCATTACCCCAATCGATCAGCAACCGGGTGACTTGCTGGCGAGGTGGAGCGGAGGTCACGCGGGAGGAAATACCGGCCGAGCTGCTAGGCGGAAACATGCCGGCGGATGCCAGGAACGGCGCCAGCAAGATACGGTTTCGACGTAAGCGTGGCAAGCGTCGGCGTTTTTTTTGAAAAAAGTTTGGCCGCTTCTCGCAAGAGTTCGCGCCTTTGGGGCCGTAACCACCAAAAGGCCCAAATCATGACCACGCAAAATCTTCTCCGAACTTTCCTC
>JACDCC010000162.1 GCA_013694595.1 Chthoniobacterales bacterium | reverse complement strand
AGCCGATGCTGATGAGCGGCGAAGTCTCTTCGCTCAGAAATAGTCCAGGCGTCTGTGCGAGCGCCTGGCGATAGTTGTTGTTGGTGATGCGCGGCAGCTCATCGAGGTCGATCACCGACGTTTTCTTACCCGAGTTAATGCGCGTTCCCTGCACCGGTGGGAGGAAGGGACCCTGGACGCGCTCCTCGCCTTCCGCTTCCGCCTCTACTAGCACCTCCGAAAGCCGGTTTACCGCCTCCTGCGCATCGCTGGCCGCGATCGAGCCGCAAACAAGCAGCAGGGTGCAGACGAAGCTGCGGAGCAACAGTGCCGTCGAGACGAAGCGGTGGTCGATCATTGTGTCCGCACCGTAAACGCCGCGCAGCAGGCAGCTTCCCGCAGGTTGCTCTTTTTTGGCGGCAAGTTGCAGTGGTGGCTTACCTGCGGAGAGCAACCTTGTGACAAAGAATCGCAAGCCGCGGGGAGCGACGTCGCGCCGGAGCGGTAGCATACTCTGAGATGCAGACTGCGACAGCTCCTCTCCTGCTCGCGCCAATTGTGGCGCGCAGCCGTGGCACGAGTGACATCGCGGAAGCACGACCTGCTGCTACGGCGGAAGGGATCGCCAGTCTGCGCATCCGCGACGAGGGCGCCGAAAACCCCGGGGCGCGTCGCAAAATCGTCGCCGCTTGTCTGGTCGGCGCGATCGCGATTCACGGAGCGCTGGCATTCGTCCCGCTGAATCTCGGCGGCAGCGCAGCGCAGTACGGTATCGCATCCGGCGATCAGATCGAAATCACGCTCCTGGTGGAAAACGATGAACCGGCCGCAGCAGCAGCTGAGCCCGTCGCGGCCGTAGAACCGCCAGCGCCGACGATCGCTGATGCAGCTCCGGAATTCCAGATGTCCGCCGTTGACGAACCCTCAGCGGCTGCAGCGCCAGTCGCTCCACCGGCGCGGCCAATTCAACAAGCACGCCCGGCTGCGACCGCGGCGCCACTTACGGCCAAGCCGTTTGCGCGCAGCGGCGGAGGCAGCGAGCGCACCGTGGCCAAGGCAAATTACCTGCGCAATCCGCCACCGAAATATCCCGCGGAGTCGCGCAAGCTGCGCGAGCAGGGCGTGGTGTTGCTGAAAGTCTCCGTGACGGCGGAAGGACGTGCCGCCGATGTGCAATTGCAGGGCAGCTCCGGCTTTCCGCGTCTCGATGACGCCGCAATCCGCGCGGTCCGACGGTGGGAGTTCAGTCCCGCGCGCGTCGGCGTGACTCCCGTCGCCAGTGCCGTCGAGGTGCCGGTGCGTTTCGGCTTGAACTAGTGCAGTGTAACAGAGACTTCGGATACGGTCCTGCCCTCATCCTAACCTTCTCCCCCGGGGAGAGGGGACTCTCCACGCCGGCCAGCTCGCGCCGACGTGTCCGAAGTTAATGTTACACTGCACTAGGCGCCACGCGCTCGCTCGCCGGAGTCGCCCTACTTGGCGGGCGTCATCCCGAGCCGCGAAGACGGCGAGGGACCTCTCGTCAGGGTGATTCGCACTTTGTGGGTCGAATGACAGGGCAGCGAAGCGAACGTGGGGATTTCGGAGCTAAACGCGAGGCGTGAGCTCCCTCGGCGCGCTCCGCCGCCTCGGGATGACGGCTCGCGAACGTGTGTGTCGCGTGCTACCGCAGCGGTGAGAGATTCTTCGCGTCGGGATAGAGCGCAGGGCAGCAGCCGATCACTTCGCAGAACGACTTGCTGAAATGGCCCAGGCTCGAATAGCCAACCGCAAACGCCGCTTCGGTCACATTGTGCCGGCCGGCGCGCAGCAGCTCAGCCGCCCGCAGCATCCGGATCCGGCGCAAATACTGCGGGATCGTCATCTTCATTTCTTCGGAGAAGATCCGGCTCAGGTAAAACTGGCTGACGCCCGTTTCCTTCCCGAGTTCCTCGAGTGATGGCGGCTTGACCAGGCGCGCCTGCAGGATCGCGAGCACCCGTTCCACGCGCTCGCTTTTCAGCCGTTTCTGCCGGGAGCAAAACAGCTCTTCTGCGGGTCGCCGGAAGAAGCACTCGGCCATGATCTCGAGCGTTTTGCTCTCGTACCAAAGCGGCAAAGCGGCCGGCGTGACCGGAGGATTCGAGAGGCTCTCCGCAATCTGCTGCTGGCTCGCGCTGAACGGCTGCGCACCGCCCACCACGCTGCGGGAACGGGCGGAAAGACTGTCGCGCACCAGCGGCTCCAGCTTGTCTTCGCTGCCGGCGAGTTGCCGCGCGAGAAACTCCTGGCTGAACTCGAACGTAGCAAAGCGATGGCGATCCTTCGCGGTGCGGCTCGCCTGCAGCGGATCGCGGCCGATCGCGTAGAAGCCCGCATTATTCGCCGCGAGCGACATGGCGGTGCGTGAGGCGGAGACTTCGCCGCGCCCGGCTACATTGAGGCAAATCTCGAGGCTGCGCGGATGAAAGCTGCGCGCCCAGTCGAGCGACTCCGCGCTCCGGAAATCGTGTAGCTCGAGGCTGACTCCGCTCTTCTCGAAGCTGCCATAGAGCTGACGCCAGCCCGCGCGGACGCTATTCCACGCGCCGCCTTCGGGGCTGTCGAGCTCGCGCGGAGCCGGCGTGGGAACCAGAAGCATGAGGGCGATCATTAACGTGAACGGGCGGTAGTCTCAACTCCATTCTCGCCTTCGGGCTCGGCACCGCTGCGCGGCACCTCTACAGTCCAGCCGCACATGAGCGCGACGGTCCTCACGCCTGGATTCCTGACGACGGTCCAGGATGAAGGGCGCGCCGGCTTTCGCGACATCGGAGTTTCGACGGGCGGAGCGCTCGATCCGCATGCTGTCCGAACTGCCAACCTGCTCGTCGGCAACGAGCGGTCCGCTGCGGGGTTAGAAGTTACGCTGGGGAATTTCCGCGCACGTTTTTCGGAGCCGCGGCTGATTGCCTGGTGTGGTGGCGTGTTCGACGTGCGGATCGGTGATGAGCGTCTGCCGCCCGGACGCGCGGGTTTGATACGCACCGGCGAAGAGCTCGCCGTTGGTCACGCGGAGGCGGGCTGCCGTGCGTGGTTGGCGATCGCTGGCGGCATCGATCTCCCGCTGGTGCTCGGCAGCCGGTCGACGGATCTGCGTGCGCGGTTCGGCGGGCTCGAAGGGCGCACGCTGCAGCGCGGCGACGTGCTCAAGTTTTCGTCCATGTCGCACGCGGCGCGAGTTCTCGTCGACGCGCTCGACAGCACCCGCATGGCGTCATGGTTTGCTCCTGCGGAATGGGCTTCCACTGCTTCCACCCATCCGGTGCTGCGGGTGGTCATCGGCAGTGAATGGGCCTTCTTCGACGAGGAAAGCCGCGCCGCTTTGTGGCGCGACCGCTTTGCGGTCACGGCCCAAACCGATCGAATGGGTGCGCGTCTGGAAGGCCCATCGTTGCACTACCGCGGCGCAGAACTGCTCTCCGAGGCGGTGACCGCGGGCACCATCCAGGTGCCGCCATCAGGTCAGCCAATTATCCTATTGCCGGATTGCCAAACGATCGGCGGCTATCCCAAACTCGCGCACGTGATCACGGTCGACCTTCCGATCGCAGCGCAGCTTCGCCCCGGGGACGAGGTGCGCTTCCGAGAGGTCTCACTGGCGGATGCGCACCGCTCGTGGCTGCAGCGCGAGCGCGAGCTGGAGTTGTTCCGCGTCGGGTTGAGCTTGCGGACACCATGAGCCTCGCCGTCGATCTGAATGCGGACCTCGGCGAAGGCGCGGGGCATGATGAACAACTCCTGACGCTCGTCACGTCAGCGAACATCGCGTGCGGCGTGCACGCGGGGAACGCGACGATGATGCGAGAGACTTTGCTTGCCGCGAAAGAACGGCGCGTCGCCGTCGGCGCGCACCCCGGCTTTGACGACCGGGCGAATTTCGGCCGGCGCGAGATGTCGCTGAAGTGGGACGAACTGTTTGCGCTGGTCGTCTACCAGCTCGGCGCATTTCAGGCGCTCGCGCATTCGTTAGACCTACCGGTGCAGCACGTGAAGCCACACGGCGCGCTCTACAACATGGCCGCGCGCGATGAGCGCATCGCGGATGCCGTGGTCCAGGCAGTAAAGCGCGTGTCGCCGGGCTTGATGATCTTCGCGCCGCCCGCCAGCGCCCTGTCGCGCGCAGCGGAAGCGAGCGAACTGCCGGTCGCCCGGGAAGTTTTCGCTGACCGCAACTACATGCCGGATGGATCGCTCGTTCCGCGCGATCAGCCCGAAGCGTTGCTGCACGATCCCGAGGAGGCAGCGAATCGCGTTTTTGGGATGTTGCGGGACGGAAAGGTCCGGGCGATCGACGGCAGCGAGGTGCAAGTGCAGGCCGATACCATCTGCGTGCACGGCGACACGCCGCATGCGGTGGAGTTCGCCCGGGAGCTTCGCACCGCGCTTCATCAGGTCGGCGTCATGGTTGGTCCTCCGGGGAACGTATGAGCGAGGCGCTCTCGACGAGGAGCCCGTCGCGCTTTCTCTCGCCCGCGGCCACTGCTACGCTTCGCCGATGAGCGACAACACTCCCGGCGTCGCCGCGGAATCCCGTTCCGGTAATCTCGTCCGCGGGCTCGGTCAGCTCGATGCGACGATGATCGTCATCGGTTCGATGATCGGCTCCGGCATCTTCATCACCTCGGCCGAGTCGGCGCGCCTCATCGGCTCTCCGGGCTGGCTGCTGGTGGCATGGGGCCTGGCCGGCGTGCTGACGATCACCGGCGCGCTCTGCTGTGCCGAGCTAGCAGCGATGATGCCGAAGGCCGGCGGACAATATGTCTTCCTCCGCGAGGCGTACGGTCCGGCCTTCGGGTTCTTGTTCGGCTGGGCAATGCTGCTGATCGTGCAGACCGGCACCATTGCGGCGGTGGCGGTCGCCTTTGCGCGCTTCACCGGCGTCCTCGTGCCGGGAATCGCGAACAGCAATTACCTCGTCCCGCCGATCCACCTCGGCAGCACCTACGCGATCAGTCTCTCGACGGAGCAACTCGTCGCCGTGGCGATGATTCTCCTGCTGACGTGGAGCAACACGCGCGGGCTCGAGCTCGGCAAGCTGGTGCAGAACTCTTTCACGGTCGCGAAGACGGCGGCGCTGATCGGATTGATCGTCGTCGGCCTCGCGCTCGGCTGGGGCGAGGGGAGTGCCGCGCGCAGCGCTGCGTGGTGGGACTCGTGGGCGAACGGATGGCGACCCGAGATCGCGCAACCGGGTCTTGCCGCGACAGGAGCGTTCGCGCTCCTCATGTTGTTAGGCAAAGCGATGGTCGGTCCGCTCTTCGCGCAGTCGGCCTGGAACAACGTCACCTTCACCGGCAGCGAGGTGCGTGATCCCGGCCGCACCTTGCCGCGCGCACTGCTCATCGGCTGCGCGGTCGTCGTGACATTGTATCTGCTCGCGAACGTCGCCTACATCGCGACGCTGCCGCTCGCGGGAATCCAGAACGCGCCGCAGAACCGTGTCGCGGTCGCAGCGATGAACGCCATGCTCGGTCCGATTGGCACCGTGTTGATGGCGATCGCGATCATGATCTCCACCTTCGGCTGCAACAACGGCCTCATCCTCGCTGGCGCGCGCGTCTCCTACGCGATGGCGCGGGACAGCCTTTTCTTCCGCAGCATCGGCAACTTGAACCAAAACAAAACGCCCGCGATCGCGCTGCTGGTGCAGGGCGTGTGGGCTTCGTTCCTGACCTTACCGCGCACCGTCAACACAGACGCCGCGACAGACGCGGTGACCTACGGAAATGTCTACACACAGCTGCTCGAGTACATCGTCTCGGCGGATCTCGTCTTCTATGTCCTGATGGTCGTGGCTGTCTTTGTCCTGCGGCGAAAAGCGCCGGGCGTAGAACGTCCTTACCGCACGTGGGGCTACCCCGTTGTGCCGGTGATCTACATCGCGATTGCGACTCTTCTGATTATCGATCTCGCCTATCTTGCGCCGACGACCTCCGGGATCGGCTACCTGCTCGTGCTCACGGGATTGCCCGTTTATCTCGTGTGGCGAAAACGCTCCGCTGTCGAAGCTTGATGCGTCTTTGCGTTTCCACTGGACGAAGCTTTGCGCTGTCGCAACGTGCCGCGTGAGTCTTTGGCAAACCATCACCGGAACGGTCGCTCTCCTCTGTGTCGCGGCCAGCAGCGGCGCAGCAACCAACCAGGTGTCGCACCTCTACGACACGGAGATTTCACGCACCGTGAAGCTCCCATACCTCCTTCATGTGCCGTCCAATTACAAAGAGGATCCCAGCCGGCGCTGGCCGCTCCTTTTGTACCTCCACGGCGGATCGGTTCGCGGCAGCGAGATCGATAAAGTCCGCACGCTCGGCCTGCCGAAGCGGCTCGATCACGACCCGCAGTTCCCATTCATCGTGGTGTCGCCGCTGGCGCCGGAAGGAGAGATCTGGACCGATGTCGAAGCGCTCGCCGGGCTGGTCGATTTCGTCCAACTCACGCACCGCGTCGATCCGGACGCCGTTTACGTCACCGGCCACAGCATGGGCGGCCGCGGCGCTTTACATGGCTTACAAGTATCCGCAGCGGTTCGCGGGCGTCGTCGCGATGAGTCCAGTCTCACCAATTACCGCCTGGGCCAAACGGCTGCACAACGTGCCGCTCTGGCTGATGCACGGTGCGAAAGACGAGCAGGCGCCGGTAAAAGAGAGCGAGGAACTGATCAGCGCGATCGAGAAAGGCGGAGGCAAGCCGCGGTTCACGCGGCTCGATGAGCGCGACCATTTCATTCTCGATCAATACGAAGGGGCGGCCATCGTCGACTGGCTCATGGCACAGCGAAAACCGGCGTCCGCGGCCTCATCTTCGCCGACGCAATAGCAGCGGCTATTCCTTCCGGTTTTTGGCTGCGACGTTGCGGAACTGCCCGCCGTTGCGCGAAGCGAGGCCCGTCAGGAGTTGCCGCTCCTCCGCCTTTTCTTTGCCAGTGAGGTAATAGATGGCATGCACGCGCGCCTTTTTCGCGAGCGATTTCTGGCCGTCATCTGCGACTTTGTAGATGTCAGCCGGCGTGATTTTGCGCGACGGATCGGTCGGTGAATCGCCCGTCGCATTGCCATCCGTGATCATATAGACGGTCTCGGGCTTCAGCTTGAAGGCTTCTTCGAGCGCGTAGTCGTGACGTGTGCCGCCGGGGCGATCCGGCTTTTTCGGCGCCTTCTTCATGTTCACCTCATTCTGAATGTGTGCGATGGCAGCTTCCTTGTTCGGGTCAGTCGCCGGGACGAGCTCGGGTTTCCAGCTGTAGGCAGCGCCCGACCACCGGACGATCCCGAAGCGCGTGGCGGGGGTGAGGCTTTCCACCAGCTTGATCGCTTCGTCACGCACAGCCTGGAAACTCTGTTCCTTGCCCATCTTCACGAGCTTGCCGCCTTCCGCGTCACCCGTGCGCGAGAACATCGAATCCGAGACGTCGATCATGATCACGACGCTGGTGCTCACATCGCGGATTCCGAAAAAATTCACGGGTGTGCCGCTGCCGGTGCCGCCGACTGCGCCTCCCCCTAAGGCGGCCGCGCTCGCGAACCCACCAGCCGCGCCGCCTCCCGCCATGGTGGGCGCGTTCGCGGCAGTTTTCGGCACCGGGATATCCGGCATCGGCGGCAGCTCGATTTTCGCGAGGCCGGTCGTGAGGACGCGCTTCGGCACCGCCGCCGGCACGCTTTGCGTCTGCATTTTCCGCTCCATCTGCACGCGATGCTGCAGCGCGCGTTCACTCGGGTTCGGCGATTTCGGACCGCCCTGGAAAGTAAGCTTCCGGGCTGCGGTATAGCGCGAAACGACATAAACCGCCGCGCCGAGTCCGAAGAGCAGATGCAGCACGATGCTCACGATCAGCACCGGAGACAACATCCAGCGGCGGCGTTTCGCCGGGACCGGAGCTATGTCGAGCGCGTTCTCCACGCGGTCCAACTTATCAGCCGATTCGGGGCGCTGACCAGTGCGTAGAGCGTGTCATGCACTTCGCTTCGAACGCAGCCCGGCGCGGCCGCGCCGTGTTGTAGTCGGGGTCGTTGACCCCGGTCAGGAGAAAGGTGGTCACGCGAGCGCCAGCGGGGGTCAGCGACCCCGGCTACAACTGCCGTGCCCAAGGTTCAAGTGCAATGACACGCTCTAAAGACGGATGACAATCGGATCGAAGCTTGGTGCGACGGTAGCAATGAGGAGGGACGGAGGAAGGACCCTGCTCGCGGTCTTGATCTCCGCGCTGCTCGCAGGATGCGCTTCGCACGATGCGCGAATCGACCACACGCGGCTCAAAGCTACTGCGCGCAAGGGCGAAAAGCCTGCGTTCCAGACGGCATTTTACGTCGGGAGCCATGGCTGGCACACGAGCGTCATCGTTCGACGCAATGCGATTCCGAAAGACGCGTGGCCAGCCGGCGTAGTCGACCGGACGTTCGACGATCGCCGCTTCATCGAAGCAGGCTGGGGCGATCGCACGTTTTACACGGCCGCGCGGCCAAACGTTTCGACCGCCTTCGATGCCGTCTTTTTGCCCGGTGCAAGTGTGTTGCACATCGTCGGGCTGGATTCGCCGATCGAAAGTGCCTTTGCATGGACTGGGCTGGTGCGAATGCCATGCAGCCCGGCGGAGTTGAGAAACGTGTGCGACGCCATCGGTGCCACCTTTGCCTCCGATTCGCATCACAAAATCCAGGAGTTGGGGCCCGGACTTTACGGACGTGTGAGCAGATTCTATCCGGCTCACGGCCGCTATTATTTTGCGAACACCTGCAACAACTGGACAG
>JACDCC010000137.1 GCA_013694595.1 Chthoniobacterales bacterium | reverse complement strand
GAGGAAATGGTCTTTGATCTCGCCGGCGTTTTTCGCTTCCGCGAGCGCCAGCTCCAGTTCGCGCTGCTTTGCAACCTGCTCGGTGATGTCGCGCGTGACCTTGGAGAAGCCGCGCAGCTCGCCACTGCTATCCCTGAGCGCGGTGAGGATTGCCTCCGCCTGAAACGTGGTGCCGTCTTTCCGCACGCGCGTTCCGCGATCGATCACGTGGCCCGTCGCGGCAGCTCTCTCGAGGAGCCGGTTGGCTTTGCCGGCTGGCTGGTCTGCGGCCGGGTAAAAGGCCGAGAGGTGCAGGCCGACCGCTTCCGCGGCGGTGTAGCCCTTGATCCTTTCGGCGCCGGCATTCCACGTCTGCACATAGCCAGCGGTGTCGACCATGAAGATCGCGTAGTCCTGCACACCGACGATGAGGAGGCGCAACTGTTCCTCGCTCGCGCGCAGCTTCTCCTCGGCACGGCGTCGTTCGGTGAGATCGCGCGTTACTTTCAAGAAGCCGATGAGTTCCCCCTCGCGACTCCGGACTGGAGTGATGACAACATTCGCCCAGAAGCGCGTGCCGTCCTTGCGCAAGCGCCACCCTTCGGTCTCAAAACGCCCGTCACGCAGTGCAATCGCCAGTTCATCGTCCGGCTTGAGCTTCGCCATCTCCTCGGGCGGATAGAAGCAGGAGAAATGACGTCCGATGATTTCGGGAGCGCTGTATTGCTTGAAGCGCTGGGCCCCAGCGTTCCAGGTGGCGACGCGCCCTTCCGGGTCGAGCATAAAGATCGCGTAATCCTTCACGCTGTCGACGAGCAGCTGGAACGCTTCGACCTGTTCGTGGGGCAAGGGATGGTTCATCGCTGTTCGAATGATTCGCGCGCCGCCTCGTCTTGTGCGGTGGCGCTGAGCATTGTGGAGCAATTCTCACGCGCAGGGAAGCGCGGCGACGAGAAGCCTTGATTAGGCCTGAGGCGCCAACAGGAGCTTCAACGCTTCGTTGAAGGCTGCTTCCGTTGATGGCAGCGGCACCGCCGCCTCGAAATGGCCTAACGATTCGAGCGGGAGAAGGGTGGCATTGTCTCCTGCTCGTTTCGCCGCCTCGACGAAAGCGCGAACGGATTCGGCACTCACGATCGGGTCCTTCTCGCCTTGAATAAACACCTGCCGCACACGGAGTGGCAGCCGCTCGACCGGTGAGGTCGCGGCATACCGCTCACGAACTCTCTCCGGCGGACCGCCCAGCAGTGGCTCCACCGACGAGTGACAACTCTTCGGAGGCCCAATCCGGTACTGCGCGAGATGGGTAATCGCGGCGAGGCCGAGCACGCCGCGAACCGGCAGCGGATCTTTCACGAACAACTCGCTGGTTTGCTCGAGCTTTGCGCGGCTGGCGAGCCAAAGCGCAAGTTGCCCGCCGGCGGAGTGACCGCCGCTGTAAACGCGCTGGAGGTCGAGCTTCGATGTCGCCGCGATCTCGCGGAGCTTGTCGGTCGCGTTTGCCACGTCCAGAAAAGTGCCGGGCCAGCCGCCGCCGTCGTCGCCGAGCCGCCGGTACTCGATCGTCCAGGTGGCCACGCCGCGCTCGGTCAACCACGCCGCCAGACGCGTGATGTAGACGTAGTCGAAGGCATTTTGCCAGCACCCGCCATGGATGAGCACCATCACCGGGAACGGTCCCTCCCCTTTCGGCACGCGCAGTTCGCCGAATTGCTGCGGGCCTTCGCCATACGTGATTCGTTCCCCTGGCGGCGGCAGCGCCATTTGCGTGAGCTCGGACCAGCTCAGCGTCTTCTCTTTCGCACGTGCTGGGTTTTCCGAGGCCATGGTTTCGATCAAGCCGACGCGCAGCAGCAACGTCACTACTGCTACAGCTATGGGACGATTCCTCACCGCGAGAGTATCTCCAGGAGTAGCAGGTTGGCTAGCGGAGGAGCTCAGCAACCAGCACGCCGGCATAGGTGCCGAGCGCTGTGCCTAACGACCCTGCCAGGATTCCCGGCAGACGCAGTTCATCTCTCCCGATGGCGGTGGCGAGCACGCCCGCGGTCGTTGCGCCGCCGATGTTCGCGTTCGAAGCAACGGCGACGATCGCCCAGTCCTGCTTCATGAGACCGCTGATGACGAACAGCAGCACGCCATGCACGGCGATGATAATTGTCACCCACGCGAGCAGAAGCAGCGCGATCGATCCGTTCGCGATCAGCGCACCGATGTCGCAATAAGCGCCGACCACCGCGAGGAAGACCAGCACCGTGAGATATCCGAGCGTGCGCGCGCCGTGGAGTCGTTGCACCGGCGGCGCCTGGGCGAGGGCGAGCGCGACCGTCGTGAGGATGAGCACGAACGGAATAGCGGGCACGAAGTGGCTGATCGAATGCGCGATGAACAGGCTGCCGGTCCCGAGCGCCAGCAGCAGCGCCAGATCGAAGACTCTCGCGTCTGCCTTCGCTTCCAATGGCTCTGCGACTGCGCCCGCCGCCACTGCGACTGTCTCCGGCAGCTCGCGGGGGAACCAGCGCTGCAGCAGGCGCGGAAGGAGCAGCGTCGCGACAATCCAGATCGTGGTCACGATGTTGTCCGCGGCGTTCAACGCGGCGAAGAGCGTCCCTTCCTTCGTGACGCCGTATTGCAGCGCGATGGTGTTGAGATTCACGCTGCCGCCGATGTAGGTGCCCGTAAACATGCCGGCGACGGCGTGGGCATTGGGGATCCCGTGATTTTGCGGTGCGATCAGGTAATACCCGACGAGGCTGCCAGCCATCGTGGCGGCGGCACCGAGCACGAAGATGAGCAGCATGGCCGCGCCCGCCTTGCGAAGATCGCGCAGCCGCACATCGAGCAGGAGAAAGAAAATCGCGAGCGGTGCGATGTAATTGAAGATGCCGTCGTAGAGCGGCGGTGCGTCCGAAGATGACGGGATGAGGCGCAGATTCGCGAGAATCGCCGCGGCGATGATCACAATGAGCGCCGATCCGAGATAGCGGAAGTAGCGCCGGGGACTCAGCCACTCCGCGAGGGCGACGAGCAGGAGGAGGACAGTGGTGACGTAAAGCGGGTCGGTGGTGAATGCCACGGAACGAATCGTAGCGCTGTGCATCGGAACTTGCACCGAGCTTTCTCTCGTCATCCCGCGCAGCCGAGGGATCCCGTTGCAGTACTTTCGGGTAAAGCCACGGGATCCCTCGACTTCGCTCGGAATGACCGGGAACGGGGCGTTTCCGCTGTTCCTGAAGTTCAACCGACTGCTAGAGTCCGCCCGATGGATTTACTCGCGCCGCTCAAGGAACACTTCGGCTACTCGGAGTTCCGCCCGCTGCAGGAGGAGATCATCCGCGATGCGCTCGGCGGGCGGGATGTGTTTGCGTTGATGCCGACAGGCGGCGGGAAGTCGCTCTGCTTTCAATTGCCGGCGCTGTTGCGCGAGGGTCTGACGATCGTCGTTTCGCCGTTGATTGCGTTGATGAAGGACCAGGTGGATGCGCTGCAGGCGAGCGGAGTGGCGGCGACCTATTTGAACTCGACGCTAGGCGCGGGCGAGGCGAAAGCGCGGTGGCGCGGCTTGCATCGCGGCGAATACCGGATGCTCTACGTTGCACCGGAGCGGCTGATGCTGGAGGGCTTTCTCGAGAAGGCGCTGAACTGGAACATCGCGCAGATCGCGATCGACGAAGCGCATTGCATCAGCGAGTGGGGCCATGATTTCCGGCCGGAATATCGCGAGCTGAAGAAGCTGCGCACGCACCTGCCGGAGGTGCCGACGATGGCGCTCACCGCCACCGCGACCGAGCGGGTGCGCGAAGACATTCTGAAGCAGCTGAAGCTGCGCGAGCCGCAGTGTTACGTCGCCAGCTTCGACCGGCCCAATCTCACGTACCGCGTGGTGCCGAAAGCATCGCCGTATGATCAGCTGCTCGCGTTCCTGCAGGCGCGACCTCACGAGAGCGGAATAGTTTACTGCGCGAGCCGCAAGACTACCGATTCTCTCGCATCGAAATTGAACGCGGATCGCATTCCGGCGAAGCCGTATCACGCCGGTCTCGAGAACGACGAACGCGCGCGGAACCAGGAGATGTTCCTGCGCGACGATGTGCGGGTGATCACCGCGACCATCGCGTTCGGGATGGGTATCAATAAACCGAACGTCCGCTTCGTCGTGCATCACGACCTGCCGAAGAACATCGAAAGCTACTATCAGGAGACGGGGCGCGCCGGGCGCGACGGGTTACCCAGCGAGTGCGTGCTCCTGTTCAGCGCGGCTGATGTGGTAAAGCAGAATCGCTTCATCGAAGAGAAGAGCGAGGCCGAAGCCCGCATCGCACGCGAGCAATTGCGGCAGATGGTCCACTTCGCGGAGGCGCGGCAATGCCGACGCACGACATTGCTGCGCTACTTCGGCGAGGAGCGGCCGGATGAGCCGTGCGGCGGCTGCGACAACTGCCTCACACCGCGCGAGACGTTCGATGGCACCATCGCCGCGCAGAAGTTCTTGTCCTGCATCGCGCGGGTCCAGCAGAAGAGCGGCTTCGGGTTTGGTTTGAACCACATCGTCGAAGTTCTCACCGGTGCGAAGACGGAAGCGGTGAAACAGCGCGGGCACGACCAGCTTTCGACTTACGGGATCGGTGGCGAGATGAAACGCGAAGCATGGCAGGCGATTGGCCGAGAGCTGTTACGGCTCGGCTTGGTGGAAGCGGCGCCGGGAAAGTTTGCGACGCTGCAATTGACACCCGCCGGGCTGGACGCGCTTCGGGAGCGCACTTCGATCACGCTCACCAAGCCGGTCGATGTGGCGACGAAGACAAAGGGGCGCGCGGGTGAAATCGAAACCGACGAGACGTTGTTTGACGAGCTGCGCGCGCTGCGGCGGAAGATCGCGGATGAACGCGACGTGCCGGCGTACGTGATTTTCTCGGACGTCGCCTTGCGTGAGATGGCGCGCAGCTATCCCACGACGCCCGCGGAGTTCCGGAAAATTCCGGGCGTCGGCGAGCAGAAGCTGAAAGACTTTGCGGAGCCGTTCCTCGCAGCGATCAGCGCTTACCTGGAATCTCATCCGCGCCAGGCATTTGGCGCGGCCAGGACCGCTCCATCGAGACGCGCGGCGTTAAACGACAGCGAGTCGGAAACGCTGCGGCGTTTCCGGGCAGGCGAGTCGATCGACGAGATCGCACAGGCGCGCGGATTCGTGCGTGGGACCATCTGCATGCATTTAGCTTTGGCGGTCGAATCGGGAGCGCCGTTGTCGCTCGACCAATTCTTCACGCCCGATCAGCAGGCGGAGATCGCGGTGGCGTTCGCCCGCACCGGCCCGCGCAACCTCACCGGACTGGGCGATTCGTTAGGTGCCAATTACTCAATCGACGACCTGCGGATCTTCCGTGCCTTCGCGCAGCGATCGCAACATTGACGACGACCAAGCCGGGTGGTGCCAGCGCAAACAAGCGCATGCGCGCGCTCCGTCATTCCGAGCGAAGTCGAGGAATCCCGCGGCATCACCCAAAACCTCGCGGCTTTACCCAAACGTACTGCAACGGGATTCCTCGCCTACGCTCGGAATGACGGAGTGAGTGCGCCCGACTCTGCAGAGGATCCGATCTACTTCCGGCTCTTCGATTTCGAGAAGCCGCCTTTGCTGCCGGACGATTCCGAACCCGATTTCTTGCTGCTCGATTTCGATTTTCCGCCACCGGACTTGCTGGCTGCGGATTTCGATTTCGCGCCGCCCGTCCGTGTCGGGAGTTTCTTCCGCTTCGCGCTCGCAAGTCGCTCGAGTTCCTTCTCGCTCATGGAGGCGGCCATGCTCTTCGATGCACCGCGCAGCGACGACTTTGATTTGTCCCCGCGCTTGGCTGCGAGTGCCGCACCGGCGGCCATTTGTTGTTTCTTGGATTTTGCAGGCATAACACCTCTTCGGTCGCGACCGGCTGCGCGGCTGGCATCCCGCTGACTTCAACGTTCTTGGCAAGCGGCCCGCGCGCCGTCAGCATCCGATTCTCCCTAGGGCCTCCATGCAAAAACCTGATCCTGCTAACCCACCGAACGAGTTCCCAGACATTGTCGGCGCGAAGCCGACTAATCCATTCCTCGCGTCGTTTGCGCCGTTCATCCCCGCCTCGACGCGGATCGCCGAGTTCACTCCCGTGCCGCTGATTGTCGGCACGCTGCTCGGGATGCTGTTTGGCGCATCATCGCTCTATCTCGTATTGAAAGTCGGACTGACGGTGAGCGCGTCGATCCCAGTGGCCGTGATCTCAATCACGATTTTCCGGCTCTTCGCCAAACTTCGCATCCGCCGCGACGCGACGATTCTCGAGAACAACATCGTGCAGACCGCCGGTTCGGCCGGTGAATCAATTGCGTTCGGCCTCGGCGTCACGATGCCCGCAATCATGATCCTCGGCTTCGAACTCGAGATCATGCGAGTGATGATGGTCGCGATTCTTGGCGGATTGCTCGGCATTCTCATGATGATCCCGCTACGCCGGGCGCTCATCGTGGAACAACACGGTCTGCTGAAATACCCGGAAGGAACTGCATGCGCGGAGGTGTTGAAGGTTGCCGCGGCGAAGGATCCGACCGGTGAACTCTCGCCCGACGCGCGACGCGCGATTGAACAAGATGGAACGTCCGGCGGCGGGAAGATCATCTTTTCCGGATTTGGTATCGGCCTGCTCTATCAAACCGCGATGGGCGCGTTCAAGGCCTGGAAGGACGTTCCGGAGAAGGTGTTTGGCGCACCGCTGAAACCAGGATCGATCGCTGCGGAGATTTCACCCGCGCTGCTCGGCGTCGGCTACATCATCGGGCCGCGGATCGCATCGATCATGTGCGCCGGTGGCGTGCTGGCGTACCTGGTGCTGATCCCTGCGATCAAGTTCTTCGGCGAGAAGAGCGGCGTTATTATTCCACCGGGCACCACGCCGATCGGCGAGATGGGCCCAAACGATATTCGCGGCGCATATGTTCTCTACATTGGCGCAGGTGCAGTGGCAGCCGGCGGTATCATCAGCCTCTTCCGCTCGCTCCCGACGATCTGGCACGGACTGAAAGGCGGCCTGGCGGACATCCGCGGCGGACGTGGCGCCGCCGAAAACGTGCCGCGGACCGACCAGGATTTGCCGATGAAGTTCGTGGTGTGCGGCGTGCTCGCGCTGATCGCGATCATCATGATGGTGCCGCAGCTGAATCTGCAGTGGAACATCGTCGGCGCCGTTCTGATCGTCGCCTTCGGATTCTTGTTTGTGACCGTCTCGTCGCGGCTGACCGGCGAGATCGGCTCGTCGTCCAACCCGATCTCCGGGATGACGGTCGCCACTCTGCTCCTGACATGCCTGGTTTTCCTGTTCCTCGGCTGGACGACACCGAACTACTTCGTCACCGCGCTTTCCATCGGCGGGATCGTCTGCATCGCCTCTTCGAATGGCGGAACTACCTCACAGGACTTGAAAGACCGGCTTCCTCGTCGGCGCGACACCGCGACTGCAGCAGATCGCGATCTTGATCGGAGCGTTCGCTTCCGCGCTCGTGCTCGGGCCCGTTCTCCTCACCCTTAATAATTCGTCCACGGTCTATGTGCCGGCGGTCACCTTCGCCGCGGTCCCGCAAGTTGTCGCACAGATCGAACTCGGAGCCGCGGCCGCGACGCTCCCGCCGTTCGCCGAGGGGATCAAACCGGAGCCACGCGACTTCCGGATTCTGAAGAGCGATGCGGCCGATCAATCGCAACAAATTGCAGGGTTGGGTGCGGGTGAGTTTTTGGTGACGCCGGAAAACAGAATCGCCTACAAGATCGAGCGGCATTTCGCGCCCGATCTTCGCGCGGATCCGGCGCAGCTCGGCGGCAGTGAGAAGCTCGTGGGCGTGCAGGGTTCCGGGGATCAGAACTCATACCGCGTGTGGCAGCGGCTCGATCCTGCCGGAGGTCCCGCGCAGAAATTCCTGGTCAACGATCAAGGGGTCGCGACGTACCTCGTCGACCGGGCATCAACGGCACGCAGCGTTATCGACCGGACGGTTCCGCGGTGACGAAGTTTGATGCGCCGAAAGCGACGCTGATGTCGTACATCATCAAAGGCATTCTCAGCCGCGAGTTGCCGTGGGCGCTTGTGCTGCTCGGAGTGTTTATCGCAATCGTGCTAGAAATGAGCGGTATCCCCTCCCTCGCCTTTGCCGTCGGCGTTTACCTCCCGCTTTCGTCCTCAAGCCCGATCTTCATCGGCGGGATGGTGCGCTGGCTGGTGGATCGTTATCTTCGCCGTGAAAAGTTCCGCGACAAGAACCTCACGCCGGAAGAGTTGGTGGCGGAGGGCGACAAGAACTCCGGTGTGTTGCTCGCCTCGGGCTACATTGCAGGTGGCGCACTGGCCGGCATCATCATCGCAATCTTGCAGGGTATGCCGACGCTCGCCGGGTTCAGCCGTGCGGTGGAAGACTGGTCTGCGAGGTCGAATCCATTTTACCACGGACCAAACGCTGATCTGCTCGCGATGATCCCGTTCCTCCTGCTGACGATTCTCTTATACCTCGTGGGACGTGATCGATTGCTCGCGGGCCGTCGCGTTCCGACTTAGAGCGTGTCATGCACTTGAACCTTGGGCACGGCAGTTGTAGCCGGGGTCGCTGACCCCGGCTGGCGCTCGCGTGACCGGGGTCAACGACCCCGGCTACAACACGGCGCGGGCCGCGCCGGGCTCCGTTTGAAGCGAAGTGCATGACACGCTCTATCCGCAGGGCCTGCGTCATTCGCAAGAGACGACGGGGCGATGACCGCAGAGGAGAGAATCAGTTCGTCGCGGCGCTGGATTCTGCTGGAAAATATTTCGTCAAAAAGCGCTGGATCCGCTGAGTGGCATCGCGCATTGCAGCACGGGAGAGAATATGAGCTTCGTCCGGATAAATGTGTTTTTGATAGGGGACGCCGAGTCGCTGCAGGAGCGATTCCAGGTGCTCGGCTTTTGTCACCGGCACAGTCTTATCTTTCGCGCCGTGAAGAATGAGTATCGGTGGCATCCGCTTTATTTCACCGCGATCCAGTGCACCAGAGGCTTCGATCACCACATCGACACGGCTGTCCTGTGCCGCGGCGCCAAGCGAGAGATAGCCGCCAAGCGAATGCCCCATCAGCCCGATCCGGCTCGCATCCACATTCGGCTGCGCAGCGACGTAGGTGATCGCGTCGCGCACCGTGCTCGTCCACGCGGGAAGATTCTCATGCACGCCAGAAGGCCGAACCATGAAGTGCCCTGTGCGATTAAAGAAATGCGGCAGGAACACCGCATAGCCCTGCGCGCTCAGATCACGGGCCCGATCGCGCAAATCGAAGCCGGGAAAGAGCAAGCCGCCCGAGCCATGAAGCAGGATGAGCGCGGGCCGCTTGCCCGGTTTCGACGATGGATAGGCATCGATCGTGATCGATTTTCCTCCACTGACGTAGCTGCCGCGCGTCGTCGCAGCTTGCGCGGAAGGAGTCGCGATCGTCGCGCCGAGCACCAGCGCAGCAACGCTGAGCCACGCGAAGTTCGCGCCAGGAATCATGGCGTGTGATGAAGGCTGAGGGTTTGGAGACACGATCTAGAATTTCTTCGCCAGATTGCGCGCCGCCACTGCTGCTTCGCCCAGCACCAGCGGCACGGTCGCGAAGGTCGCAGCGGCCGCCACGAGACACCAGATGCAGAAGGCCTTGTGCTTCGCCCATTGATCGTAAGTGAGCTTTCCCGCTTGCAGCGCATCG
>JACDCC010000096.1 GCA_013694595.1 Chthoniobacterales bacterium | reverse complement strand
CAAACGCGGACGAGCAGCCCGAGAAGTGGAGCGACCGGACCGATCCCGTCCCCGGCTGGGTCACCGCGGCGCATCTCATCTTCCTCGGTTGGACGGTTTTCACCGCGCACTATCCCTCGCTTTTCATCGGCGGCTTCCTCTTCTTCCTCGCCTTCACCGCGGCGACCGAGCACCATCAGAATCCCCTCAGCCTCAAACCCGCGCTGCTCGTGGGATTTTTTCTCGCCGGCCTCGTCGTGCATGGCGGTTTGCAAGGCTGGTGGATCGAACCCGTGCTCGCGCGGCTCGGCGAGACGCCGCTGCTCCTCGGCGCGATGGCGCTCACGGCGCTTAACGACAACGCCGCCATCACCTACCTCGCCACTTTGGTTCCAAGTTTTACCGACGCCCTTAAATACGCCGTCGTCGCCGGCGCGGTCGCGGGTGGCGGTCTCACTGTGATCGCGAACGCGCCCAACCCCGCCGGCCAATCGATCCTCGGCGGCTACTTCCGCGACGGCGTCGCGCCGCTCGGACTTCTCCTCGGCGCGCTCCTGCCGACGGCCGTGATGACGCTCTGCTTCCTCCTCTTGCGCTAGGAGTGAAAGCGCTGGGGTGATGGCAGGGAGACAACGAGCACCGCTACATCTTCTCCGAGAGAATCCGCGCCGTATTGACGAGCGCGACGTGCGAAAAGGCCTGCGGGAAATTGCCGAGCATGCGCTGCGCCTGCGGATCGTACTCCTCCGCGAGCAGGCCCACGTCATTTTGCAGCGCCAGTAAGCGCTCGAAAAGCTTGCGTGCCTCCTCCGTCCTCCCGATGAGATGCAGGCAATCGGCGAGCCAAAACGAACACAACAAGAAGACGCCTTCGTGCCCCGGCAACCCATCGACGTTCTTTTCGCCGGTCCGATAACGCAGCACAAAACCGTCCCGCACCAGCTCGCGTTCCACTGCGGCGACAGTGTTTCGCACCCGCTCGTCATCGGCCGGAAGAAAGCCAACCAGCGGCATCATCAGGATGCTGGCGTCCATCTCATCGGAGCCATAGATCTGCGTGAAGGCCTGCTTCTTCTCGTTGTACCCGAGCTCACAAACCTGCTGGTGGATGCGATCGCGCAGCTGCTTCCACCGCTCGTAATGCCGCTCCGCCGCGCAGCCGTATTCTTCCACCAGCTTCACGCCGCGATCGAACGCCACCCACGCCATCATCTTCGAGTGCGTGAAGTGTTGCGGCTCGCCCCGCATCTCCCAGATGCCGTAGTCGGGCAGCTCCCATTTCGTCTCGAGGAAATCGAGCAGCGCCACCTGCAGGCGCCAGTCGGCTTCGCTGGATTTGATGCCGGCCTGCGCGGCGCGATACATCGAGTCGAGCACTTCGCCATACACGTCGAGCTGGAACTGCGTGGAGGCAGCGTTGCCCACGCGCACCGGCTGCGAGTCTTCGTAGCCGCTGAGCCACGGCAGCTCAAACTCGCTCAGCCGCCGTTCGCCGCGCACGCCGTACATGATCTGCATTTGCGCAGGGCTACCGGCCACCGCGCGGAGCAGCCATTCGCGCCAGGCGCGCGCTTCCTCGAGGTAGCCGGCGTTCATCAAGCCGATCAGCGTGAAGGTGGCATCGCGCAGCCAGCAGTAGCGATAATCCCAATTCCGCACGCCGCCGATTTCCTCCGGCAGCGATGTCGTCAGCGCCGCGACGATTCCGCCCGTCGGCGCGTAGGTGAGCCCTTTCAGCGCGATCAATGAGCGCTTCACCGGCTCCCGCCATTCTCCCTCGGCGCAGCAGCGGTTCGCCCAGACGGCCCAATACTCCTCCGTCTGGGTAAGCGCGTGCTCGGCGTTCACCGCAGCGGGCGGCGGCGCATGCGATTCAAACCATGTGAGGACGAACGGCAGCCGCGCACCTGCCGTCACATCGAACTCAGCGACCGTGGTCAGATTTTCGCCGTGCGTCTCGACATCCGTGCGCAGGATCAACGCATCCGGACCGGCCACCGCTTCCAGGCCGCCGTGGTGCCGGCGCACCCAGGGAACCACCTGGCCGTAATCGAAGCGAATCGTCAGGTCCATCCGGATCCGCACCGTTCCCGCGACCCCTTCTACGATGCGCACAATGTCCGGCGCCTTCCCGCGCGGCGGCATGAAGTCGATCAGCCGCACCGTCCCCTCGGCCGTTTCCATCTCCGTTTCGAGAATCAACGTGTCACCACGATACCTGCGACGCGTCGCCGTCACGGCTGCGCGCGGTGTGAACTTCCACCGGCCGTTCCCGGCGTCGCCCAGCAGCGCGGCGAAACACGCGCCCGAATCGAACCGCGGAAAACAAAGCCAATCCACCGACCCCTCCCGGCTGACGAGCGCTCCCGTCTGGGTGTCGCTCAGGAACGCGTAGTCTTCTATCTTGGTCATCTAGTTCGTCGACGCAGGGCCGCTGTGCGACCCCTCACCTGGCGCTGACGCGTCCTCCTCTCCCTGGGGGAGAGGATTGAGGTGAGGGGCTGCGGCAAGGTTGGCGATCCCCTCCCGCGTCAGCCGGTAAACCCTCCATTCTTCCATCGGTTTCGCCCCGAGCTTCTCGTAAAACTCGATCGCCGGCTCGTTCCAGTTGAGCACCGCCCACTCCATGCGCCCGCAACCGCGCTCCTGCGCGATTTGCGCCAGCCGCGCCAGCAACGCCTTCCCATATCCCCTGCCCCGCGCCTCCGGCCGCACGAACAGGTCCTCGAGATATAATCCCGGTCGGCCGAGCCACGTGGAAAAGTTAAAGAAATAGACCGCAAAACCTACGGGCTCGTTGGCTTCCTGACCGATCAACACCTGCGCCGACGGCTGCGGGCCAAAGAACACCTCGTGGAGCTGCGCCTCGGTCGCGACCGCATCGTTTGACGCCCGCTCATATTCCGCCAGCTCGCGGATGAGGCGTAGAATTGTTGGAACATCCGCCGCGGTGGCGGGTTTGATCTCCAGGGTCGTAGTCATGGTAAAAGCGCGTTCCGCGACCATCCGGCACGCGGCGCAATCTGCAACGGCGGCTGCTCGCGTCTTGACAAAGGCGACACAAAAAGTGAATCGAGGACAAGATCGCTGACGAGGAACAGCAGGCGGCAAGCATTGTATGAACACCAGAAACTTTTGCGGCAGGTCCCTTTCGGCATTGGCACTTCTTCTCGGCGTCCTCCTGGTCGGCGCGCCGGCGAACACCCGCGGACAGGACGAACCACTCCTCATCCCTGACGTCGTCGATTACACGAAATTGCTGCCGATCCTGCCCGAGCCGCGCGAAGGATGGACGGCCGATAAACCCGAAGGATCCACCGAAGACCTCGGCGAGATGAAAATCACCAACGTCCATCGCGACTACCAGCAAGGGGGCGCCACCGACGCGCCGACCACCGCGATCAGCATCCTCGATTCGGCCTCGAATCCCGAATACGTCGACAGCACGACCGCCGCCTGGGATACGAACGTCTCGGACGAGGAAGGCTACACGAAGACCGTCACGATCGATGGGATGCCCGGTTTCGAAACATTCGAGAACGACGGCCGGCACGGCACGCTCTGGCTGATGGTGGCGAAGCGCTACTTCCTTCAGATCGAAACGAGCAACCAGGATCCGAAGGAGCTGCGCGAATGGCTCAAGCTCATCGACCTGAAAAAGCTCGCCGAGATCAAGTAGTCTAAGGCGCCCTTCTCCCTGCGGTCATGTCGAGCGAAGTCGAGACATCCCGT
>JACDCC010000080.1 GCA_013694595.1 Chthoniobacterales bacterium | reverse complement strand
CGAGCCGCTGAATGTCGATCTTGTGCACACCAGCTCCGGCAATGTTGAACAGAATCTCATCGTGCCCGCGTGCGCCGTTTGCATCTGTGATCGCCTGGTGCAGTGAACCCGGGCCGCGATCGTTGACGTTTGAGACGACGAAGGTCGCCGCGTCAGCTGAGAGCATCGATGCGGCCGCCACAAGCGGTAGGAAAATGATGCGCACCCGTTCCTGATACGGTGCTGACGTAAGAAAGGCGAGCAGAATCAGCGTGCATGGCGAGGAGAAAAACCGGAGCCTACGGGGCTCGAACCCGCAACCTCCGCCGTGACAGGGCGGCGCTCTAACCAATTGAGCTAAGGCTCCTCCGAAAAGCGTCAGCAGGGTAGGTCGCACCCTCTGTCCCTTCAACCTCTTTTTCCCACGGTAGGCCGTTCGCACCGGCGCACGGCTGCAGCACAGAAACTCGGGGGATTCAGTCGCGTTTCCGACGAGCCGCGGCGTTCAAGCCGAGCGGGTCTGTTGTCGGGGGATTGAGGTCGGGCCGCATCTGATTCTGTAGGAAGAATGTGTCCACGGGATCTTCTGAGCCGCCTAACGGGATTGGAATGTATCTGGTGAGGTTGAGCAGTTTGGATCACCACGTTCTCGTTCGCTTTCTCGAGCTCCAGCGCGCGCTGTTCCGTGCCGCGCAAGGTCAGGCGGTCCCTTAGCTCGCGCACCGCCGGGTCAGGCCGAATTTGGAGCCCTGAGCTGAACGATCCCTCGACGCGCACCTCCTCAACGACAGCTTCCTGACCAGACGCGGCGGACAGGACCATCAATAGGACGAATGCACAGAAGCCGCGAGAAGATCGACACAGTGTCGTCATTCCTTGTTGCTCACTTGCTGAATTTTGTGCGCGAGATAGCTGGAGAAATAACCGGCGTATCGCTGTTGCAGGTCCGCCCGCTGCCAGTCTTTGCCGCTGATGACGCCGCGACAGCTGGGCGAGCCGCATGTGCACGTCATCGGTTCTTCGTCGTCATCGTCGGTCATTGCCCAGTCATGTGTCAGTTCTTCACCAGCGCGAATCGTGCGCATAGCGACAAACACAATTTGACCACACACCCCGATGGTTGGTTCGCACGAATGATTGCTGAAGATCATCGATCCTTCGCGCTCCTCGTCGTGCACCGGACAGATAAACAATTCGCCGGCAATCTGAATCTCAGCAGATCCGAGAGCAGGTCTTAGCTCGGCGAGAATTTCACGCGTCACGGTGTGTCCACCTTTGATCGCAACAATTTCATCTTTTGCGATGTCCTCGTTGGCGAACAAACCGCGTCCATGAATCGGACTCTGCGTCACGGTTGTCTTCGGAGAGAGAAACGACAGCGGGTGCATTTGGATGAGGCGCTGCCCTAGGCGGGTGGTAGCCAGCCAGTGATCTGAGACAGGTAATTCAGTGCACCATGCACTTCGGGAATGACAAACCGCCGAGTAGCTACTTCTTCGGTGGCGGCACAGCCTCCAGCTCTGGCGCAAACCGGAATACCTCCAGAGAGATGGCGGAGTTCAGATTGATCTCGCGGTGGATCTCTTCCATCTCATGATCGCGGTACTTCGCGATCAATTTGCGCACGGCGTGATCCGCTTTGCCGAGCCATAGCTCGTATGGCGAACCCTGGAACTCGCCGCGGATCCTGTAGCAATCTGTGCCCTCGAAGTTCTCCTCGCCGGCGAGCTCCGCCGACGTCATGTCGTGCAGCCGCTTCGTTCCCCCGAAGCTGGCATCAAGCAGTGTCGGGACGTGATAGGCATACGTGCCAAACATTCCTGACCCTGCAAGCTGCACCTTCGGGCGGCTGCTCACCGGCTTGTCGCTCGCCCACGAGCGCGCCATCGAGCCGTCGGACCACATCACCTCGCGCCGTGGGGTTCCGCCGCCGGGACGGGTGGATTTCGCATCGATGCGGAAATGCGCGGGCCGCGCGAACCAGGTCTTGAACTCCACCGCCAGCCGCTCGCTCCCGTCGGGATTCCGGTAATTCGCGACGCTGTTGTCCGTGTACGAATGCGCTTCGGCATAGGTCGACGCCATCTTCCGCAGGAGCGCCCCGGCGGTGGGCGTGTCTGTTTGCGCATGCGCAACCGGCGCGCGGACGGAAGCCGCGAGGAGGCTGGCGGCCGCGATGGACATTGCGAGATGCTTTGGATTGATCACGCCTTGAACCTAAACGAACGAGCGGTTGGCGCCAGTGGCCACGCCGCTACTCGCCCCGCACCTGATCGTCACCCGCAGCTGCGTACGGAGTCGTCCGATGCGGCGCGGCCTCTTTCGGGTCCGATTGGAGCAGCCGCTGGCGCGCGGACTCCAAACGCCGCGTCATCACTTCGCTGATGCGCTTGAACAACTGGAACCCAAGGGAGTGATCCCGCTCCGAGTATTTGCGCAGGAGTGCGCCATTTGAGGACGATCGCCGTGACCGGCCCCGATGCTTGCGCGGTCACGTGCCACTTGTGCGGCGGGAGCAGCCATGAGGATCCCAGCAGCTCGCCCGGGCCGACCGTCTCGAATACAACCGCACTCATAGCGCTCGCCGGCCGCAGCGACACGTTGCCGCTCTCGATCAGGTGGACTCTGTCCGCCTCTTCACCTTCGCGGAAAACGATTTCGCCTTCGGCAAAGTGAACCCTGACGGCGCAATCGGCGAGCAACCCCACATCCTGCCGGCTCATGCCGAAGAGAAACGGATGTCTCGCGAGATCGATGTCGAGTTGGCGAGTCATAGCCGCGACCCTCAGGAGTTGTTCAAAGCGCGTCAAATCAGCCGCACCGCCGCCACGCAGGCTTCGCGAGCCGGCCGCTACGCAACTGCGCTGTACCGCGGTTCGGCTGCAAATCCAGTTCCACAAAGCGCGTCCGCGCGGCGTCGGAGACAGCAACTCCCGCGTGTAATGCGTCTGCATGATCTCCTGATCGAAGAGCGGCCCGGCTGATCCGGCAAACTGCTCGAACCTGGTGCGTCGGCCGGATATGTCAGCGACGGCTGGCGGCGACGTTTCCAAGAAGCGGCGGCCGGTGCTAGCGGCGGCCCTTCACGTACTCGACGACCTTCTCCGGCTTGCCTTTGGCGGCCCAGACGAAGCGCAGGAAATCAGCGGGATGAATGTCGTGCGCGCGGAAGAATTTCCGGTCGCCACCACAGCAATACATCAGGTCGTTTGGCATCTCGCCACGCAAACGTGCTTTCGCTTTCTGAATGATCCGCGGCAGCCATGGGATCCCTTCCAGCTCGTCGGTCTTCGCTGGCAGTTCCTCTACGTTAATCGTCTTCTCGGACCAGGTGGCTTTTTGCTCGTGCAGAAAATAATCGCGGCGCACCGCGGTGATCAGCAGCGCCGTCTCCCAGTCGAGATCGGACGAATCCTCGGCGTAGTCGTAGAGCTCCATCGGCTTCGCGCCGAAACTCCGCAGCACGTTCACTTCGCGCGGCGTGAACATCGTTTCCACCTTCCGGTTTTCGTTTCGATATTTGACCTGCGCTTTGTCGTAGAGTTCGCGGAGCTGCTGTTGCCAGCCATAGTTCGCCGTTTTCATCAGGGGCAACTTACACCAGCTTCGCCTGCCCTGCTTGCCTGAGCCGCCGGCCAGCCTGGCCGCGTGGGAGACGGAGACGCGAGCGCGTTATTTCTTAACCTTGAAGGCCGCCGAGTACGCAGTGTTCTCCCACATCAACTTCAGCTCGCCGCCGTCATTCTTCTCTTCCACGGAAATCGTGAACTGGTCGGCCGGATCGTCGAGCGCCTGCTTCTTCAAGTCGATACGCGCGAGATCCTGCGATTCGTCATGACGCGTGCCCCACTGGCCGGTCTGCTTGTTCACGATCAGCTTCGCGCCATTCTCCTCCGGCAGAGTAAACAGCGAGTAGGTGCCCGCCGGAATCGTGGTGCCGCCCATCTCGAGCGCCTTATCCGTAGTGAAGAGCGTGGCCTCGTCCGCGCCGGTCCGCCAGACCTTCCCGAACGGCACCAGCCCGCCCCAAATCTTGCGCGGCTCTCCTGTCTTCGGGTCCTTCGTGTAGGGACGTCCGTACACCACCTTGAGGTTCGCGCCATCAACGGTGGCGTTCACCGTTTCGTGCGGACTGACTTTCTTCTGCTGCGCGGCGAGAGGAGCCAGCGCAAGCATCAGGGCGGGGAGAATCAGGAGAGTCGATTTCATACGGGCTAATGTCTGGCGCCGAAGTCGAGAAAGCAAACGCGCCAAGGTAGTTCCACATTGCAGCCACAACTGCTGCGCCCGATTAGCTTCGCGTGTAATGCTCGTCCCGCGACCAGAGAAACAAAGTGCGAAAATCAACGACAACAGCACCGGCGTCACTGCGCCCGCAACCGCCGGTCATGATATGCCGCAGACGCGCGGCTGTTTCGGCCGACGCGCGCTGTTATTTGGAAGGCGCGGTGACGAACGGCTCTGGCAGCACCTGATCGATGCAGTTGATGTCGAGATTCTTTGGGTCAGCTGTCTCAAGGAATTTCAGCATCAGGTTGTCGAGGCAGTGCACGTTTGTCACACCGTCTGGCATGTGCGCGAGATGGCGCACGATGATCTGCTTGCTGTTCGGCAGGGTGCGTGCGACCGCCTCGCCTAGGTCCGGCGGCGTCACCGGGTCGAGATTGCCGGAGAGGATCAGCGTCGGCACATCGGATTGCACGGGCTGGTGGTACCCTTCCGGAATCTCACCGCGCGGCCACATACTGCACGCGCGGGTCTGTTGCTCGACCCGGTAGTTGCGAAACCAATTGCCGGCACTCGCCCGGATTGCTTCGCTCTGGTCTATAAACGGCACGTCTTCAGCGCAGGTCACGCTGAGGTACATCCCATCAGCAACGAGGTCAGCTTTCGCGCGATCAGCGGGGATCGCCCGTTTCAGAAACGGCCCAAAGTCGCCCGCGCAGCGTGATGGATGATCAGCGGGATCTGCCGTGCGCCCGCGGTCGAGTACATCGTGCTACGTAATTTCTCAGCGAAGATATCCCTTCCGATCTCGACCGTCACGGCTCCGCTCTGATCGGGCGGAGAGTATTCCACCCGTGCCGGCTCCCGCTCGAGGCGCGCGAGCAGTTCCTCCCACTCACGCCGAAGCTCCGGGAAGGCGCCATGGCAGGCGGAGTCGCCGCTGCAATCATCGAGCAACAGTTCCAGCGCGCGCTGCGCAGCACGGGCGTGATGGGACGGCATCTTCAAATCGGTGGGCGCGACACCCATCAGCACCGCGGCCCGCACACGCGTCGGATGTTGCCGCATGTAAACGAGCGCGGCGCTCGTGCCATAAGAGAGGCCGGCAAGATCGATCTGCTCATAGCCCAGCCAGGCGCGGACATCATTCAGATCATCCATCGCGATCGAGGTCGTGTATTGCGTCAGGTCCGCGCGTGGTTCGAGGGATGCTCGAAGCTCCTGCACGTATGCCACCGGATACATTTCGGTGAGGAACTGCTGCGGAGTTTTTGTCCCCGCGGGCGCCGCGAGGCCGTTGGATTTTCCGGTTCCGCGTTGGTCCACCAGCACCACATCGCGGCGGCGGCGGTATTTCTTTCCTTCGCCCGCATAAAAGCCAGCCGCGTGAGTTGCCGCCACACCCGGGCCGCCGTCGAGAGGGAACAACGGTGCTTCCTTTGCGCCGCCCGGCTCGAGCGCCGGCAGAACAACTACGTTCAGATCGATCGTTCGCCCGGTCCGCGTCTCGCGGTTCTCATACACGGTCAGCGTCCCGCACAGCACCTCTTCACGAGCGCCCGGCACTTTGCACGGGTGGAGCGGTGTCGCTGGGCCTGACCGGGCACGGTCTGCGTTCCGCTTCTCGCAGGCAGCGCCCACGAGCCCGAGCAACAGCACCGCAATCAGCAATCGCCGATCCGAGGAACTCGTTAGGCTAACCCTCAAAGTGGCCGAATTACGTCTTGCGACCGAGCAGTGTGAATCCTTCGGAGCGCGCCACGTAGGTGGCGGCGGTGAGATCACCGCTGACGTTCAAGACCGTGCGGCACATGTCGAGAATTCGGTCGACCCCGAGTATGATCGCAATCAACGCCGGATTGATGCCGTAGGTGGCGAGCATCACGATGATGAACGGGATCGAGGCGCTTGGGACGCCGGCAGTGCCAATGCCGCCGAGGATCGCGAAGTACGCGATGCCGAGCTGCTGCCAGATGGTGAGATCGATCCCGGCGAGCTGCGCGAGGAACAATACCGTCGCGCCTTCATAGAGTGCGGTGCCGTTTTGGTTCGCGGTTGCGCCGACGGTGAGAACAAAGCCGTTGATCTCGCGCGGGACGCCGAGGTTTTCCTCCGAAACACGCAGAGCAGTCGGGAGGGTGGCATTCGACGATGAAGTCGAGAAAGCGGTAAGCATGACCGTCTTGATGCGACGGAAGAACTCGAGCGGGCTGATGCGCGAGAGGAACCACACGGACGCCGAATAGACGCCGAACATGTGGAGCGCGAAACCGAGCAGCGCGGTCACGACAAACCAGGCGAGCGCGCTCAGGAGATCGAGGCCGAAGCGCGCGGTGTTATTGAAGAGCAGACACGCGACTGCGAACGGCGCGATCTTCATGATGATGTCGATGATTTTGCAACAGATCTCGAAGAGCGCCTGCAAGGCTGCGAGCAGCGGCGCGATGACTTCCGGCTTCACGAGTGTGGCGGCAACGCCGAGCAGCACCGCGAAGAGCATGAGATGCAGCATGTCCGGCGTGTCGGTCTGCTTCTCCTGGCCGGCGCGAATGCCCGCGACGGCCGCGACTGGATTCGAGGGGACGATCGTTTTCACCACCTGCATGAGCGCGGATTCCGGTGCGGCCGGTTTTTGCGTTGCGTCCGCCACGCGTTTCGCCGCGTCGCTGCCGTAGCGCGCCTCGAGGCCGGCACGCGTTTCCGCGTCAACGCGTTCGCCGGGACGGATCAGGTTGGTGACGGTGAGACCGATCACGACCGAAATCGCCGAGATGACAAAGGTGTAGGCGAAGCACTTCAAGCCAACGCGGCCCAGCTTGCGGACATCGCCGATGCCGGCAACACCCACCACCAGAGACGAGAACACCAGCGGCACGACGATCATCAACAGCAGCCGGAGGAAGAGCGTGCCGATCGGCTCGGTGATGTTGGTGACGGTCCAGATCACGCGTGGATCGTCGCCGCCGAGCGTCATGTTGGCTGCGACGCCGGCGATTACGCCCACGCTCAGGCCGATGAAGATGCGGGTGTGAAGCGGGAGGCCCTTCGGTTTGTCGGACGTCTCGTCGTCGAGATCCGTCGTCGCCTCGCGCTCGAAGTTATCAGAAGCAGGCGAGGAGCTTGGGCGTTTGTCGTTCGGATCGGCCATAGAAGAAGGGGAGGAAGGCAGAACGTCGAACGTTGAACGTTCAACGTCCAACGTTCAATGAGGAAGCCGCCGCCCGGCGAGGTTGGTGGCGAAAGCCGTCCACGCGATCAGCAACATCTGCACCGGCACTCGGGCGAGCAGGTAAGCTGGGCCGAGTTCGTGGCCCCCGAAATTCACGCGCTGCAAGGCGGCGTAGATGTTTACCGGCAGGAAGGCGATCAGCATGATGATCAGGCACCAGCCGGTGACTTTCCGCACCGGGCGAATCCAGATGCCGAGAGCGCCCAGCAATTCGAAAACGCCGGTAAGGTAAACAAGCTCCACGCGGTATGGGAGCGACGCTGGCATCAGCGCGACGAGCGCGTCGGTCTTGATGAAGTGGCCGACGCCGGTCAACGCAAAGAAGATCGAGAGGGCTACGCGTGCGCGCGTCCGTTGGTCGGAACGTAGCGCCGGCAGCAGAAGGCCCAACAGCGACAGCGCCGCGTAAGGCGCGACCAGGATCAGGACGAGGAGCAGCAGTTGCATTATACGCGCAGTCGGAGCTTGAGCGGCCGGACAGACGCGGCATCATCTGCGCGCGGACGCACAGCTACCGCGGCTCGATCCGGCGGCGTGTGACCAGGCGCGCAGCGCGGCACGGATGACGCGTGGGACAAAGTCGTCGTATTGCGAGGCCTAACGAGTTCGAATCCCTTCCGCGATGTTCACGCGGAACGTCTGCTTCATCTTGGTTTTGCCGAAGGTCAGCTCCGCGGTGTAGTCGCCGCTCGCCACCAGGCGTTGTGCATCAACGCCGCCGTATTGCGTGAGGACGTCTTTGGTCGGGCGCAAATCCCACGTCAGCCGCGTCACGCCTTGTGTCGCGGGCGCCTTCAGATTCGCGATCGCTGTCCCAGCAGCATTCGTGATCCCGATCTTGATCTCGTCGCCGGTGAATTCCTTCACCCAAACGTTGAAAATAGCGCCTTCTGGTGGGTTCTTGCCACGGAACTCCGCTTTGCCGGCCCAATCAACCCAGCCGCCCAGCAGGTATGCCCCATAGGCAGGCCCGACCGTAAACAGGTGCGCAGGCTGCGCTGCCACTTCCGGCGTGAGCTCGCGGAGCGGCCGGGTGTCATCGATGATCCCGAGGCTGCGGCCGTGCGTCGCCACCACGAGATCCGCCGTGCGCGGATGGATCTTCAGGTCGTCGACACGCACGGCCGGCACGTCGCCGATGCGCATCCATTTCGCGCCTTGGTCGAACGACGCAAACAGACCGAAATGCGTGCCGGTGTAGAGCAACCGCGGATTGACGGGATCTTCGCGGATCACTTCCACTGGCGCGTATGCCGGCAGACCTTCGCCGACCACGCTTTGCCAGGTCGCTCCGCTGTCGCCGGTGCGGACGATCATCGGACGATCGTCACCGCCGCGATAGTCGTTCACCGCGACGTAGGCGACTTTCGGATCGTGCGCGCTCGGTTCGACCCGCACCACCCATTTGCCGCGGAAGGGTTCCGGCAAATTTTGCGTTAACTCGGTCCATTTTCCGCCGTCGTCCTCGGTGATCCAGAGGCGCCCATCATCGGTGCCGGCCCAGAGCAACCCCGGCTTCATCGGTGACTCGGCCAGCGAATACACGACGCCGAAATTCTCCGCGCCGCTCCCCGTGGCGGTGGTGCGCTCGGGATCATTGCGCGTCAGGTCCGGGCTCATGAGCGCAAACTTTTCTCCGCGATCCGTCAGGCGGAAAACGCGGTTGCCGGCGAGATAGATCACGCCTGGTTTGTGTTTGCTGGCGATCAGCGGCGAGTTCCAATGAAAGCGATAACCCGGCTGACCCTCCGCCGGCTCCGGCCGCAGCCCGCGCATCTCCCCGGTGCGCGTGTTGATGCGATGGATGTAGCCCTGCTGGCTCTCGGCGTAGAACGTATCGCGATCCGCGTGATCGAATGCGACATAAAACCCGTCGCCGCCGCCGAGATTCGTCCATGCGCCGTTCATGATGCCATCTTTGCTCTGCACGCCGGACGGCCCGACCCAGTTCGTGTTGTCCTGCATGCCGCCGGCGATGCGGTAGTACGGCTGCGAATCGTCCACCGAGATACGGTAGTACTGCGCAGTCGGAATCCGGTTGAGATGCTCCCAGCCTTTCGCAGCGGAGTAGCTGGAGTAGACGCCCCCATCCGTGCCTAACAACAGGCGCTGGCAGACGACGGGCTTCGGCGGCTTGTTTTTGTCCTCAGGCTTCGCCGGCTTCGGCGCGACAGTGCTGCCGGGAAGAATGGCAAGCGCGTGGCAATCGGGATGCACTTTCTCCGAGTGATCTTCGCGGAAATTCCGGCCGCCATCATCCGAGACGAGTAACGCGAACCCAAGCACGTAGACGCGCTGGTCGTTTGCGGGATCGACCTTGATTTCGCTGAAGTAAAACGGGCGCGGATTGATGTCGCTCATGCGCGTCCAGGTCTCTCCGGCGTCTTCCGAGCGGAATACACCGCCGGCTCTGCTGTGGATGTCGCGGATATCGCCCGCGCCGCCCTCGTCACTTTGCACGATCGCCATCACGACCTTCGGATTGCTCGCAGAAATGGCGAGACCGATGCGGCCCATCTGACCTGGCAAACCGCCAGCTAGCTTCTTCCAGGTGCCGCCGCCATTCGTGCTCTTATAGATGCCGCCGACGTCATCGCCATTTGTCGCCGAGATGCCGTAGGTGAAGTTCCACGGCGTCCGCTGCCGCGCATAAAGGGAGGCATAGAGGATCTCCGGGTTCGCCGGATCCATCACCAGATCGCTGCAGCCGGTGCGAGCTGCACTCGGACCTGCCGCCTGCAGCACTGGCTTCCACGTTTTCCCAGCGTCCGTCGTTTTGAAGAGGCCGCGCTCACCGCCATCCGCCCAAAGATGTCCAGAAGCTGCTACATAGGCCGTCTCTGGACTTTTAGGATGCACGATGATGCGGCCGATCGTGCGGCTTTCCTTGAGGCCGACGTGCTGCCAGGTGCCGCCGCCGTCCGTGGAACGGTAGACGCCGTTGCCCCAGCCGGCGGAATTCCGATCGGTCGCTTCGCCAGTGCCAACCCAAAGGACGTCGGAATCGGACGGCGCGATCGCGATAGCGCCGATGGAGAGCGTCGACTCCTTGTCGAAAATGGGGTCGAAGGTGGCGCCGTTATCGCCCGTCTTGAAAAGGCCACCGGTGCCGAATCCGACGTAGAAGAGCGCGGAATTTCGCGGGTCGATCGCGATGTCGGTCACGCGTCCGCCCATCACCGCCGGACCGACCGGCCGCGCCTTCAAGTTTTTGAACAGCACATCCGTCAACGGCGGCGGCAGCGACGGCTGCGCGACGACTTCGCCTTGCATGGCAGGCGCTGGAGCAGGCGGTTCGGGAGCCGGTTCTTGCCCGCGCACCGAAGACGTGGAGCACACGACCAGGAGAGAAGCAGCGGTGGAGAAAAACCAGCGGGAGGAGACGACCATGCAGCTAATTAGCACTGCCTCTGCGGCGTTGTCGCATGCGAAAGTCTTGCCGCGGCGCGCAGAGTGCGCATAGCGCGTGATTGACGCGTAGCAGCTTGCGCGGCCAGATAGCGCGGTGATGAGCCGTCTTTTCGTTCTCCTTCTCGTCGCCTCCTGCGCATCTGCCGTCATCGCGCGAAGCGCGCGCGCTCAGCAGAAGCCCGCCGCGCCTGCCGCACCTTATGCGGCTGCGGCGAGCGAACCGATCCTCCCGCCGCTGCCGGCTTGGAACGGCAAGAGCCGCGCACTCGTCGTGGCGAAGGATGATTCCTGGATTACGCCTGCAGAAGCGTCTGATCTTCGCGCCACGCCCAGCTATGATGAGACCGTCGCGTGGCTGCGAAGACTCGCCGCCGCGGCGCCGCAGCTCCAGCTGCTCTCGATCGGCAAGTCTTCCGACGGCCGCGAAATCTGGATGGTGATCGCGAGCGTGGAGAAGGAATTCACGCCGGAAGCGCTCCGGAAAAACGGAAAGCCCATCGTGCTGGCGCAGGCGGGGATTCACGCCGGCGAGATCGATGGCAAAGACGCTGGCCTGATGCTGCTGCGCGACATGACGCTGCGCGGCACGAAGCGCGAGCTCCTCGAAGGCGCGAATTTTCTCTTCGTGCCCATCTTCAACGTCGACGGCCACGAGCGGACCTCGCGCTTTTCACGCGTGAATCAGCGTGGACCGGAAGTGATGGGATGGCGGACCACGTCCCGCAACCTGAATCTGAATCGCGACTACGCGAAAGCCGACGCGCCGGAGATGGCGGCGATGATTCGCGCGCTCGAGCGCTGGGCACCGGATCTATATCTCGATCTGCACGTCACTGATGGCGCTGATTATCAGTACGACATTACGTTCGGTTTCAACGGCAGCGGCGGCCATTCGCCGGCGATCGCTGGTTGGCTCGAGAAAACATTCACGCCGGCGGTGACGAGCGACCTCGCATCGATGGGCCACATTCCCGGCCCGACCGATGTGCCGAATTGGATTGATGAGAACGACTGGTCGAAAGGCATCAAGAGCTGGATGTCCGATCCCCGTTTTTCGACCGGCTATGGCGACGTGCGGCATCTCCCGACTGTGCTGCTCGAGAACCATTCGTTGAAACCGTACGACCAGCGGGTGCTGGGAACGTATGTGTTCCTGGAGAGCGCGTTGCGCACCGCTGCAGCATCGGCGGCGGCATTGCGGCAGGCGATCGACTCCGACCGGAAGCGGCGGAGCGCGACCATCCCGCTGAGCTGGGACGTTGATCCGAAAGCCCCTGCGGAAACCATCGACTACAAAGGCATCGAGACACGCGCTGTGCCTTCGGAAATTTCCGGCGGGGTTCGGCTGGAGTACATTGGGAAGCCAAAGACCGCCCGTGTCCCGTATCGCCGGCAGAATCGCACCGCGACGTCAGTGACGCGGCCAAAGGCGTATTGGATACCGGCAGCGTGGAGCCACCTTGGGGATCGGCTGGAGTTGCACGGCGTCCGCGTGGAGCGGATCAGCGAGCCTCGTGAGCTAAATGCGACGATGTATCGCCTGGAGGAGGTGAAGATTGAGCAGGAGGCATTCGAGGGACACGTCCGGATGAAAGGCAATCCCGTCGTCGAGCAACGGACGGAACGCTTCGCGGCCGGCTCCATCCGCGTGCCCACCGATCATGCGCTCGGCAACCTCGCTGCCATCCTGCTCGAACCCGCTTCTCCCGACTCCTACTTTCAATGGGGCGCCTTCCCGGAAGTGCTGCAGCAGACGGAATACATCGAAGGCTACGTCATGGAACCGATGGCCGAACGGATGCTCGCGGCAGACCCGAAGCTCGCGGAAGAGTTCCGCGCGAAGCTGGAGCAGGACGAGGCGTTCCGCGGTTCGCCGAAGGAGCGGCTGCGCTGGTTTTACATGAAGACGCCGTTCGTGGATGAGCGGTGGAAGTTGTACCCGATCGCGCGCGAGGAGTAGGCTCTCGCGGCTACGCGCTAGCGCTTCCGGCAGCCGACGACGATCGTCCGGCCTAACAAGACGTCGAGCCGGTTCATGTCGCGCACGAACGGCTCGTTCTCAGCGTTGACCGTCTGCAACTTCTCGCGCTTCTCTCGGCGGATGCTGAATTCCGTCACAATGCGAATCGGCAACCAGAGCAGCGACAGCGGAATCCAGGAACGACGCTGCAACTTGTCGACCGAGACGCTGATGTCGCGGAAACCGGCGACGCTTAGCGAATGCGCGAGATAGAAATACGACACCGGGTTGATGTGACCGTGCGTCGAATGATAGCGGTCATCGCCGAGCCGCAGCGGCCCGAACATGTTGAAGAAGCCGAAGAAGAGATAGCGCAAGCGCGAACGCAGGTTCAGCACGTTCGGTGTGCTCACCACGAAGACGCCGCCCGGTCGCAGCACGCGCGCCGCTTCACGTAAGGTGGAGCGATAATGTTCGAGGTGCTCGATCACCTCCGTGCACGTCACCAGGTCAAAGGAAGCGTCGGGGTAGGGGAGCGCCTGCGTGTTGAGATCGGCGACGTCAACCCGAATGCCGTCGATCGCCATCAGGTCGTCGCGATAATCGCAGGCGCGTGGCTTCACCGGAAAGGTGCGTGTCACCGCGTCGATCAATTCGCCATTCCCTGCGCCGATATCCAGGTAGTCGCCACTGATTTTCGGCGCGAGCTGCCGGATCTTCTCGATCGTCGCGAGGGCGATCTGTGGAATGCTGAGACCTTCGGTCGGCAGCCGGGTCAGCGAGGTCTCACCGCGCTCGCGGGCGCGTTGATGCGCCGCTTCGCGTTCGGCGCGCCGGGTCGCCCGGCGCTCATCCTTTTCGGTCAACCTGGTGGCATTCACGTGGTCAGCGGCTCTCCGTCGAACGTCAGCGCCGGGACGAAAATCTTCGAAAATCGCATCTGCTCGGCAATCTTTTTCCGTAATGGTGAATAAAAACCAGCGAAATCAGACTAACTGCTACGAATTGATGCGCTGGCTTCCGCTAGCTCTCACTTTTCAGTTCACCAAATCACTATGACTCCATTACGTAATGCCCTTGTCCTCGGCGCCTTGACGCGCTCTCTCCTCCTTGCGGCTGCGGCTGCATTGATCACCATCTCGCCGGCGGTCGCGCAGACACCGACCCCTACCGCCTCGCCGACTGCGACCCCATTTCCTTCGCCTTCGCCCTCAGCGACCGCGCCCACATTCTCGAAGATCATCGTTTTCGGCGACAGCTTGTCTGATGTCGGGAACCTGCGCGAGCGGATGCAAGACCGCGGCATTAATTACCCGGGCGGCGAGTACAACTACAGCGACGGCCGGTTCACCAACAGCAGTGATACGAAGCCGGCCTCGGACCTTTACGTCGGCGTCTGGCACGAGCAGCTCTCACGCACGTTTCTCGCGCGGTCAGCCGAGACGCCGAGCTTGAACGGCGGTAACGTTTTTGCATTCGGTGGAGCCACGACCAGGAATGGGACGCAGGATTTCTCGATCATCGGCATCTTCGGGAACGATATCACCGTCACGATCGATAACATCGGCAAGCAGGTGGACGATTACATCACTCGTCGCACGCTCGATCCCAACGCTCTCTTCGTGGTTTGGGGTGGAGGCAACGACCTCCTCTTCGATAGCGACAGCGCCGAGAACGTGACCGCTACCGCAGGGCGTGTAGCGATGCTTGTCAATCGGCTGGCGGATGCTGGTGCCCGCAACTTTTTTGTGCCGAACGTGCCACCGCTCGGCGGGGTCCCACGCTACGGCGATGACCGCGCAACCCAGGACGCCAAAAACCAGGCCTCTTCCGATTACCGCGCGCAGCTGAAGGCGAGTTTGGACGGCGTCGCGAGCACTTTCGCGAGCCAGGGAATCTCAGCCAACATCTATCGGCTCGACGTGTGGTCGCTCTTCGTCCGCTTCGTTGCAGATCCGACACTCTATGGCTTCACCGATCACCTGAACACGTCGAGGGGCAGGGACGGCGCTGATCCCGACAAATATCTCTTCTGGGATGACATCCACCCGACTACTGCTGGGCACTTCCAGATCGCAAAGGAGGCGAACCGTGTGCTGACCGGGTCTGTGACCCCGCCGGCTAAAGCGGTGAACGTCTCGACGCGTGTCACCGTAAGCGGTGGCGAGAACGTCTCGATCGGTGGGTTCATCGTCCGCGGCAACGCGCCGAAACGGATCGTCGCACGCGGGATTGGGCCGTCGCTCGCCGCCGCAAATGTCCAGGGTCCGCTCCCTGACCCGGTTCTCGAGCTGGTGGATTCCGCCGGCCAGCGCATTCAATTCAACGACAACTGGAGAGACGAACAGGCCCCCGAGATCATTCTGACCGGAGTGGCGCCGACCGACGACCGCGAGTCCGCCATTGTGCGCACGCTGCCTCCTGGGGCGTACACCGTCATCTTGAGCGGCAAAGGCACTGCGGCTGGCGTGGGGCTGGTCGAGGTCTATGACCTCGATTCCGGTGCTGACTCCACGTTGGCGAATCTGAGCACGCGCGGCGCGGTGGGCGTCGGGGAAGATGTCATGATCGGCGGTGTCATCATCGAAAACAACGGTGGCGACCCGATCGTCGTGGTTCGCGCAATTGGGCCGAGTCTCGCCTCTGCGGGCGTGACGAATCCGTTGGTTGATCCGCTTCTCGAGCTTTACGATGCGAACGGCACCATGATCGGCTTGAACGACAACTGGAAAGACGGTCAGCCGACAGCGGCGAAGGCGACGCTCCTCGCGCCGACGGACGAGCGGGAATCGGCCATGACAGCTTCGCTTGCGCCTGGCAACTACACGGCGGTTGTCCGTGGCAAGAACAACACGACCGGCGTGGCGTTGGTCGAGGTTTACCGCATTCCGTAGGCCGCAGTTCTGTAGCGGCGGTCGTTGGCTGCCAATCGAAATCTCCTGCGGCTCGTTGATCCAGGTCAGCGAGCCGCAGCTATTTCGCGGCGAAAGGTTGCTGTCCGTTCACGGCGTCCGGGCTCCGCTGCGGGATCGATCATCTGGCGATGGCCAGCATGTACCAACCGATCGTAATGTCGCGGCTGCGCGCAGGATTGCTCGTTCTCCTGGCGATCGCGGTGCTAACGATGGCATGGTGGGGCATGATCCGAATGCCCGGCAAAAGCTTCACCGGCACACCGCCGCCGCTTTCCGCGGAGGAGCTGAAGCTGCGCGAAGAACTGGTCGCCGACGTGCGGAAGCTCGGCGGCGAGATCGGCGAACGGAACGTGAAGTACTACGCCCAGCTTCAGGCCGCCGCGGATTTCGTCGAGCAGTCGTTTGTTGCTGCCGGTTACCGCCCGCGGCGGGACGGTTACGATGTGCGTGGAAAGGTCTGCGAGAACATCGATGTGGAAATCCCGGGCGCTTCTCCGGAAATTGTCGTGATCGGCGCGCACTATGATTCCGTCTTTGGCTCGCCGGGCGCAAATGACAACGGCAGCGGCGTCGCCGCGCTGCTGGCGCTGGCGCGACGGTTTGCTGGTAGCCGGAACGAGCATACCCTCCGATTCGTCGCTTTTCCGAACGAGGAACCGACCCACTTCCAGACGCCGCTGATGGGCAGTTGGGTGTATGCGAACCGCTGCAAGGCGCGCGGAGATCGCATCGCAGCGATGATCAGCCTGGAAACAATCGGATATTTCTCAAACCAACGCGGGTCACAGGTCTATCCGCTGCCAGGGCTGGGCCTGATTTACCCGCGCACCGGCAACTTCATCGCTTTTGTCGGCAACGTCCCATCGCGTGCACTCGTTAGGCAGGCGCTTGGGATCTTTCGGGAGCACGCCACGATTCCTTCTGAAGGCACCGCGCTCCCGCAGAATGTGCCGGGCGTCGGCTGGTCCGACCAATGGGCGTTCTGGCAGCACGGCTATCCCGGGATGATGATCACGGATACGGCGCCGTTTCGTTATCCGCATTATCACGCCCAGACCGATCTACCCGACCAGCTCGAGTATGACGGTTTCACCCGCGTCGTGGCCGGCATGGAGCACGTCGTCCGCGAGCTGGCGAATCCGAGCGGCAGGTAGCTCTCCCTTCGGAAATCGGCAGCCTTGCGCTCCTCGGAAGTGTTTGTTGATTGTGAGTTGCCCCTCACCTGGCGCTGCGCAGACGGCCTCCCACCCTGATTCCCAAGAGGCCGTGGCCTATGTCCTCCTCTCCCTGAGGGAGAGGATTGAGGTGAGGGCGAATCTGCCGTGCAGGCTGACAATGCGCGAACACTACCTGCGCCCCTCCGCTGCGCTAAATCCAGTTGCCGCCAAGGTGGACCGTCTTAACGTGTACTCCGGCGTAAACCGCGCCTCCCCAATCGTATGGAAACACTCACTGCTACTCAACCCAAGGCCGCCGCGCAGACCGATTTCCTCCCGCTCCAAGGCACCGACTATGTAGAGTTCTACGTCGGGAATGCCAGGCAGGCTGCGCATTTTTACAAAACCGCGTTCGGCTTCCAGAGCCTCGCCTATTCCGGGCCCGAAACCGGCAACAAGGAGACCGCTCGTTACGTCATCCGTCAGAACAAACTCACCTTGATGCTGACGACGCCGCTTCGGCCGAACAACCGGATCGCCGACCACATCTACAAACACGGCGACGGCGTGAAGGTGATCGCGTTGAAAGTGGAAGACGCGACTTCGGCCTGGAAGGAAACGACAAGCCGCGGCGGCAAGAGCTACATGGAACCGACGACGCTGCAGGACGAGAACGGGCGCGTCGTCATGAGCGGCATCCACACCTACGGCGATACGGTCCATTTGTTCATCGAACGCGGGGATTACAACGGCGTCTTCATGCCCGGGTTCAAGAAGTGGGAGTCGAACTACAACCCGCCAGAGACTGGCTTGCTCTACGTCGATCATTGCGTGGGCAACGTCGGATGGAACCAGATGAATCCGTGGGTGAAATTCTACGAAGACGTGATGGGCTTCCGCAACATCCTCACCTTCGACGACAACGACATCTCCACGGAATATTCCGCGCTCATGAGCAAGGTGATGAGCAACGGCAACGGCTACGTGAAGTTCCCGATCAACGAGCCGGCCGAGGGCAAAAAGAAGTCGCAAGTGGAGGAGTATCTCGATTTCTACGACGGTGAAGGGGTGCAGCATTGCGCGCTGGCGACGAACGACATCGTCAAGACGGTGACTGATCTGCAAAGCCGCGGTGTCGAGTTTCTCAAGATCCCGGCGAGCTACTATGAGACGGTGCTCGAGCGCGTCGGGAAGATCGACGAAGACCTGCAGCCACTGCAGGATCTTGGCATCCTGATCGATCGCGACGACGAGGGGTACCTGCTGCAGATCTTTTCGAAGCCGGTGGAAGATCGGCCGACCTTGTTCTTCGAGATCATCCAGCGCAAAGGCGCCAAGAGCTTCGGCAAAGGCAACTTCAAGGCTCTCTTCGAGGCACTCGAGAAAGAACAGGACGCGCGCGGAAATCTGTAAGCGCACTGAACGCAGCCGTCGCGGCAGCCTGCTGCTGGTAGGGCGGCTCTTGGTAGGGCGAGACTCTGTCGAGCCTGACGTAGCGCGCAGCCATGTCGGGCGTGCCGCAGTCAAACTCCGAAGCTACTCGGACCGAGCGGCGCGGACGAGCACCACACCGTGCGGCGCGACCTCGCCTTCGAACTCGCTTGCAAACGTGCCGAGATCCTGTTGGCGCCATAGATCACGTACGCGCTGTAGGCGCGCGAGGCCAAGGTCACTCCACCGCACGCGCACGCGCGTCGAAGTCTCTCCGCGATTGAACAACCCGATCGCCCACGAACCATCCTCCATCGGCTTGGCGTAGACCTCCGCCTTGCCTTCCCGCGCCACGCGCGTCGCCTGTCTGCCGAGCGGATCCTGGTTCACCTCCAGCACCTCGTCGTTCGTTAGAAGCCCAAGGGTGAACGCGTCCAGCTTCTCAAGGTCGCATCCGAGCAGCAGGGGCGCCGAGAGCAGGCACCAGAGGCTCATATGCGTGTACTGCTCCTCCGCCGTCAGCTTCGTCGGCCGCGGCTTGCCCCAGCCGACCGTGCCGAGCACCAGCATGTCGGGATCGTTATAGTGACCAGGGCCGTTGAACGGCGCCCACTTGTCGCGCCCGAATCCAGCCTCGCTCATGCTCTCCCAGTTATCCTTCATGTCACCCGAGGTGCGCCACGCGTTCGTTAGGCGCGATAACTCGTCTGCGAGCCGGAAGGAGGCGTTGTTCGAGACGCTGAAGACCATGTCCCGGCCTGACGCAAGCAAGTGCTGTCGCATCGTCTCTGTTTCCGGCCGACTGATTGGAACCCAGTCGTACTTCAGGTAGTCGACACCCCACGCGGTCCATTGCTTCACATCCGCTTCGACAAACGAGTGTCTTCCAAACGTCCGCAGCCGCTTCGTGATCTGCTCGCGTTTTCGCTCCTTTAATCGCTGGGCCAGCGGCTTCAGCCATCGATAATTTTCCAGCCGCGACTCAACTTTCGGGAACTGGTACTTAAACACAGCGTTGTGTGTCCCCGCTTCGATCCAGTGATAGCGTCCATCGGCAGTGTCAGCCGACGAACCGATGTGCCCGAGGAAGCTGGTCCGCCACGGCGTCGAGTAAATTCCGAGCTTCAGCCCGAGCGCGTGCACCTCATCCGACAGCCGCTGGATCTGAGGAAACTTCGAGCTCGGCTCGATCGCGTGGAAGGGCCCGCCGCGCACTCCCTGCCACCCGTCATCGATGTTCACATAGCTCCAGCCGTGGTCGCGCAGTCCGGTGGCGACGAGCGCATGCGCCGCAGCGGTCACCTTCTCCTGGTCGACGCGCCCGCCCCAGATGTTCCAGCTATTCCAACCCATCGGCGGCGTCAGCGCGATATCGTCGCCGACCACGATCGTGAACGCTCGCTCCGCCGCGCCCAGCTCGTTCGTGGCGCGGAGCGTGACGACGTACCGTCCGGCGGCGGAAATCGTGCCGCTGATCTGTCCGGAGGTGCTGTCGATTGTTGCGCCTTGTGGCAAATGGATCGCCCCGTACTCAACCGGCCGTTGCCCGGTCACCGCGACCTGAAACATCAGTGGCGATCCAGGTCGCACCCCAAACACCCGCGGTCCATTGATCCGCGGCGTGAGTGGCGGGCGGGGAGTCAGAATCTGGATGGTCCGGTTTTGGGCAGGGACGACAGCGGGTTTGCACCCGAACGTCATCAACGCACCGACCGCTGCCACCGCGATGAGAAACGCTGTCGGGCGGCGGCAGTTTACCAGTGGGATCGAGCGAGGCCAGATCGGGAGGCAGGACGAGAGGCGAGACACCGAGATTCCGCGCGTCGCTCGACGACGCGATGGCCACCGCGACACCGTTGCGCGGTGGGAGCGAAAAGATCGCTTGTCCTGCATGGCGCACCACCCTCCGGTTTCTGGGCGGTCGTTGCGAGTCTTCGCACCCGCTTGAGTTAAACAAGGCGAATCCGCGGGCGTCTTCTCGCACTTTTCCCGGCGTTTGCCTCCTCGCCCCAGGCGGTCCTGCCCCGCTGCCGCCGAAGCCTGTCGCGGCACCGTTCTGCAACGCTGACAGACTTCAAGATCGTAGAGGCGCGATCGATCTGACGGACGGCACCCGAATCGTAACTACGAAATTTCCCGCCGAATCGGCGAAGTGAATACGCGTCTAAGATAAAATTGTCCTTCCCGGAATGATCAGGACCGAGTCCTGCTTTGACTCAGCGAACGCTAGGCGATTTGTCTCCAGTTTAGTCACCGTCACCACTTTGGCCGCGGTCCTCCTCCATGTCGCCGCTTGCGGCAAAGCGCCGGCACCGGCCGCATCGGGCAGCAAGGCTGTTCAATCCAAATCAACGCTCGGTCCTGACGCCCCACCACGGCAGATCTAGAAGTTGCTCGCGGTGCCATCTGGACTCAGCATTCGGCTACGCTAGCGAAGCGTCGGTGGCGGAAGCGTGTCAGCGCGCCGATTACATCGTCACGGTCACCGTGCGAGGGGCAATGCCGCAGCTGCCGCCGCCAAACCGCCGGATGCGCTGCGACTCACCGTTCGTAGACCTGATGGCGCGGGAAGTTCATTTCGCGCGTGGGATTCATGTATTCGGGCAGCAGGCGGCGTAGCTCGATCACACCCCAGCCTGTCAGTGCGGGCGGCACAGCGATATACCTGAGGTTTTCCGGCATGGCCGAGCGAAACACCGTTTCGTCGACCGGCATACCCGACATGGCGTACGAGTAAACGACATCGATGTTTGGCCGGAGCCGATCTTCCGCGAGCAGGTGCGCGAGCGGATCGTATGGGAAATACCAGCGAGCGGGATCCGTCGCGACCACCGCGTACGCTTCACCCATCGTGGTGGGCATGCTCGCAGCTGACTTCCTGATCCCGTCCGCCACGGAAAGACCGGCCACAAAGATCATGCCCGCGAGTGCGCCGTAAGTGGCGAGCAGCGCGCGCCTATTTCCGCCCTGCACCATCGCCGCAAGCGCGAAGAGCGCGGCGAGCGCGAGCGGAAGAGACACGAGCGCGCGGCTGTTCACGTCGCCGCCATATTTGCCGAGGCTCGCAATCGATGCCGGCAGCATCAGCAACGTCACAACAAGAAAAAACCAGACTACGCGCGCGCCGGTGTCAGCGCCCGCACGAGACCATCGCGTCACGATCACCACGGCTACCGCGACGATCCCATAATCCTGCAGATAACTGCGCGCTAACGCGACGAACGTGCGCACCTTGTCGCCGATTTCGTGACTGCTTCCGCTGAGCGAAATCGCCCCCAGTTCATGAAATGTAAACCAGGGCATCCGCGCCGGCTGCCGGACGTTTAGCCAGACCGCGTCGAATCCAGCCTGCGCGACCGCCCAGCCATAAACGACGGCAACGGCGAGCGCCGCCGACGCGGCGAGGATTGCCGCGCGTCGCCACCCTCCGAACAGCACCACCCAGACACACAAAGCCGCCACGCCCGCTGCGAGATTCAGCTTGCAACACGCGCTCAACCCGGCGAGCACCCCCGCAGCGGCCAGCCCCCGGCCGGTCGCCGTCGCATTCGAAGCGCCATCGCAGCGCAGCACCGAATAACACGCGAGCAGGAACAAACCGATCGCCGGTGCATCGGCGTGCACTCCTGCAGTCACATACGTAAGCGATGGCGCGATCGTCGTGATCAGCGCAAACAGCAGAAACGTGAAGATCCAGTGGAGCGGCCTGCCCGCGTTATCGGCTTGAAGACGCCGCGCCCCGAGCGAACACAAAGCTGCCACCGGGGCCAGGATGTAGAAGTGTGCGAGCAGCGTCGCCGCAGACACTGCCGTCACGGGATGCCGCGCAAACACGCACGGGAGATAGGCCACAGGATAGAGTGGCCCGTAACCCACCATCACCCACGGCAGCCGGTCCGGCATTGAGTACAAGGCTTCGCCTCTCGCCAGAGCAAATGCCGGCGCGAGCCGGATGGAAGTCCACGCGAAATCGAGATTCCGGCCGATGGCGAACCAGACGGAAGCCGCCAAGACGGCGAGCGCCAGCAGCGCCAGTGCCCAGGCTGCCACCTTGAATGTCATCCCGCCTCGCGCGGGCAGTGATGACCGCTGCCTCGTTTCCTTCTGCGTGCCCACGCGAAGCGATTGTTCGTGCCGCCGCACTTTTCACAAGGGGAATTACGCATCTGGTGCGCGGTGAAACTGCTTGTCTGGCGCGGATCTACGGCACACGGACACCGCCGCCTGATGGGCGTGATTCACGAGAATACCGAGCAAAACTCGCGGAGCTTGAACGTGCCGCTAAGGCACAGCACGTTGGCAGCTGGTGAATCGGCTGTCGCATCTCGTTAGGATATATTTTCTGGATTGCGTCAGAAGCCCTACGTCTTCAATCTTTCACACTTATGGCAGAGCCCCGCTCGATCCCACCTGTTGATCTATTGATCGACGCGGAGAACTTGTTACGTGATCCGAATGAGGCTGTTGCCATGGTTTTATTGGTCCTTTGGTTTACTGGTTAGACGCCGGTCCTCCCGGCTAAATTGAGGTTCGTGACTGTATGAAAATTGATAGCAGAATTTTCAACACTCACGGCAGCTCTTCGTAATCATCTTCGTTCGAGAAGCAGCGTTTGTGGTAATCTTTGCCGCCGTCGACTGAGACCGCTCCGCACCTGCACGACCGGAAGTCGTGGCGATGGTGGCTCTCGATGATGTCGAGGCATCTTTTACACCTCACGCGATTGCGGCGCGGGGCGTCCGGCCATCCAGGCTCGGGCTCAGGTGCCGGCTCAGGTGCCGACTCAGGTCCGCGGTCTTCACCGAAGATTCCGTTCTCGGTCGGCTCGTGCATTTGCCCGATCGTTCCCGCTTGCACCGCGACGATAGTTTTCAAAGATTCGATCTTTGGGATGATCGCCGGTAGGATGCGGTCGCCCCACTTCAGGTCGAGCAGCTTCCCGAGTTCTTGGAAGTCGATCTCATCGAGAAGCACCATCGCCTCTTTCTTCCACTGGCGCAGCTCTTCGAGTTCGCAGAAGGGGCACTCCGGATCGTTACAAGTCTCTGGCTCGTATCCCGCATTCACGTAAGCAGGAATCGTAAGGTCGTTTTCGCTAATCGTCAGATCAATCGCGGCGGCTGTGCTGTCGTCAGCAGCGAGATGGGTGTTGCCGGTGACAGCGGCGATCGCGGCGACCTGCTGGTCGATTTTTGAGTCGTCGTGCTGTGGGTTGTCGTGGATGATGTAGGTGTTCTGGTTCATTTCTTTTTCTCCTGTAGGAAGTGATAAGTGGATTCTTCGCGAAGCAGATCAGCGGCGCGGAAGTCTTTCTCCAATTGTTTCTTCGCCTTGCCCTTCTCGCCACGCTTCGCGTTTGCGGCGACCAGGTCTTCCAACTCAGGGATGGAAATCGTTCCACACGCGAGCAAGAAATCTTCGAGGGACGGACGTGACGCCGCGGGGGTTCTTCCGCTCACGCCGCTCGAAGCCGTCGAATTCCAGCCCTTCCTCAAGGTTGAGGCGGAGAGCTTCCTTCTTCGCTGTCTCGCCCCATTCTTTGAAGATCGGGGCGAGGCGCAGAATCTTCGGCACATCGTCCGGACGACTCTCGTCGACGAGCATGGAAGTCGGTAAAGGAAGCCCGTCGACCAACTCGGCGGCGGCCGAGAGTGCTTTCGAGGCGAGGGCCGGACAGGTGGCTTGTCGCGCACAATATTCGCATATGGCGGCGCGGCACTGTCTGCGCCTCGAGAGACACGGCAAGGAAGGCGCGCTTTCAAACTACGGGCAAACGCCTCGCCGCGGGCCAGATCGCGCATCTTTCCAACTCCGATCCGTCCCAGGAAAAAATTGCGGCCCATCCGGGAGAAACCGCCCGGCGGCGAAGCTCTTCACGCGAGCTGATGATGTTCAGTCCGATGAACCTTGAGGGGCCCAACATGATTTCAGCGGGCGTATGATGATGACCGCTGCAGACGTATTTCGGTGCCAGACGTTCGACAATATCTCGCTCCGGGCGCCGCGTTGAACCGCGGACATGCGGCGGCGGAACAGGCCAGTCATGCAACAGCAAGAGATCTGGAGCGCGCGGCAGAGCCAGCAGCCGATCGATCTCTGTCTGCTTGTAGTATGTGAGCCGTTTGAGGCTCACCTTTTTCGCGGCAGCTAGCTGCACAAGGTCAACCCATTGCCGCGGACGCGCGCCGGTGGGATTCTCGCCGCTGGCAAATGTCATATGCTCCGGGTGATGAATGCCGCTCAACCCGTAAACCTGCAAGCCGGGCACGTGATGCGAGAGGATCCCCGCGTTGATATAGTCGAGATGCCCGCCAAAACGCTGAGAGGCAAACTCGCGCAGCCACTGGTACGGCTCATGATTGCCGCCGATCATCGACAGCGGCCATCGCCATTCCTTCCAGGCAGCGGCGATTTCGCCGGAGCGTTCCGGATGTCGATGCTTCTTTGGCCCAGTCAGAAATTCCCAGTCGCCACGCTCCAGAAAGAGCCCGACGTCTCCGACGGAGAAAACTTGGGCGATGGGCCCAAACTGCTCTTCGACTCGGTCAAGCGCAGCGGCAGCGAGTGCAAGCTCCGAGTGGATGTCCCCAACGACGACGATTGTTTGCGCAATTTTCACGTACCTTGGGAATTTGGGCGTTTACTCGTTCGATGCGTGGCTTCGCTCCACGATGATGAATAGACGCCGGTGCAGGGGGCCGAATCAGCGTCGTTGTGCACTCCACAATTAAACTCGCAAAGGCGCTGATCTATTCAGAGTCTTAGCGGGAACGTTGCTCTTGATTGCTCGCTTTCAGCCGACACCCGGTTCTTCGGTGATAATGGGGTCATTTACGCCCTTGAAGCGAGAGCCGAACCCATCCCGCTCCAGAGCGAATCGCAGCCGGCGTTTGCTGGCGTTTATCTGCCGCCAGACTGTCGGCTGGCTCCTTTTGTGCCGGCGACTGAGTTCAGCGGTGTTAAAACCTCCGTGCGTCATCGCGCTCTCGATCGCGTCCGCCGTGAGCTTGTCGGTCTCCTCAGTAAGAAAGTTAGAGACGGTCTCGGCGATTTGCTTGTGCAGTTCCCGCGC
>JACDCC010000077.1 GCA_013694595.1 Chthoniobacterales bacterium | reverse complement strand
CAATCAAAGCCGCGCTGTCATCTCGGAAACTTCCCGCGCCACATCGGAACCGAGCCGCGCACGAACCACCGAATCCCGCTCGCGGCGGACCGCTCTGCCGCGCCGCCCGCAGCCAAACCCTCTAACGCCTGAATTAACCCGTGCCGCGAAGCGGCATCGGGTTGAATGAATTGTTAGGCCAGCCGCTTGGGCCTAGCCTTTAGTATTCCCGTGGCAGCTAGAAGAAGAAAAACGAAAACAAAGCTGGTATTGAACGCAAGAGGTTTGCTGACTGAGGCGACGATTTCGGTCAACGGCTGAATAAGGTCTCGTTGCGCCAACAACGATTTGACGAATTCATTCAAAGAAAAGGTAGAGCCTACTAGCAGAAATGGCCATCCACTTCTTGGATCTTTTACGAAGAAGAGAAGTCCGATTGCTATGCAAGCGTACTGAATTGTCGTCAGCGCCTTTCCAAAGCGATGGAAAGTTTCGGGCCCCTCAATTTTGAATCCTGGGACGAAACCAATAAGACTGAAGAACATTGCGATTCCCATAAAAAGAAGAGCCGTACTCACGAGAAAGGAGGCGTGCAACTGTCGCCTCCGTCTTAAGGCGAACCCCAAGAATATAATCAACGCCAGCTCTAGGGTGCCCATGACGTTCTGTACGATCATAAAGTCCCCTTGACCGGAAAATAGTCCTTTCTGAGCTGACTGAACCGAAAGGAGCGTGGCAGAGGCAACCAACAATGGGGCGGCGACTAGGATGGAGAGGCCCAGCCTCCGATGGGTCGAATAGTTGCCGTTTCCGATAAGGGCAAGCTGGCATAGCAGTAGCGTCAGCCAGATGAAGATCGTGACGACATGAAGGTGGTGGTAGGGTTCTGGGTTGGATCCTGAGCCGAAATAGATGTTCCAAAACCCCCCGATGGTTAGCAGGGTTGCCGCTCCCACCAACAGACTCTCAAAAGGATATGCACCGAACATTTTCATGTGGTGTGCCAAAAATGATTATTAGCGTCGGTTGGGACTTTGCAGGTCGAGGCCAAAGGGATCGGGGTCTAGTTCGAGAGTACGCGTCCAAGAAGAGACGGCTTTTCCTTACGTGAACGGCCATTCCATTGATTGCTGGCCTAACGAGACGGAGATAAGCTGCGGCGGGAGGCAGAGCGTGTGGCCCGGAGTGAAAGCGTGTTGATCATCTCAAAGCGTAAATCGCAAGGCTTCCCGCCGTCAGCTTCATCGATTGGTTAGCCATTCGGGCACCATGTCGTTGCTGTAAATTCCCTACCGCGAGCACGAAATGGCCTCTCGCATAACTCGTGAATCGTCAGATGCGACACCGCCATATAGTACCGGCGAGTACGATGCCAAGCGCGAACGCAACGTAAACAAACGTCCAGCCTTGTCGAACGGCGTGCTCGTCTCCGGTCGCTGCGCCCCGCTGGAGAATGGCTACGCCGAAGAAAACAAGGAGCGCCACCCGCCCCAAGCACGCTAATCCAGACGACGCATCGACGACTCATGACGTTTAAAGGCCCAGCACCATCTCGGCTGTTACAATCTTTGGATGTTATGTTGTTGCACAAGCTTGTGCAGGTTGTCCTTCAAACTGTGTTTGTAATTTTCTCGAAGTAGGGTCTCAAATGCCTCGACGGTGTCAAGCCCCTCTACCCTCTCTGCCAATTCAGTCCAGTGCCTGACCAAAGCGTGCATGTGGCCGTCCAGTATCTCTTTCGGCGTCCAGTCACCCCGTTGATTTACAAGCTCGGCTTCTTCGGCCTCCTTATCCCGAAACAGGGCGAGCGCTGCATCTTCTGAGGATATGAAAAAGTGCACTTCTTCGAAAAAGCCGCGAACCGCAAAAATGGTTCTACTACCATCGCCGCCTGCTTCCATCTCTTTCTGTGCAAGCGACCGGCTTAGCTCGGTGTTCAATAACGAGGATTTGAATTCTGGGAGCAGTGAAATCAAACTCTCCTTAACGCCAACGAGGTTCGAAAAATCGTCGCTGCTTTGGCCCATGTCGGAGTCAACTGAGTAGTACAGATACTGGGAGCAGAAAAGGAAACGGTTCCGGCCAAGCCACGCAGCCTCAGCCAGTTTGAGAATCTCGTCTTCTTCTCGCATGTATGCACTTAGGGCAAAGGCCGCCAACAAGACGCCTGCGAAACCGGGAATCACCGCCGCGACCTGACCTGCCGCGCCGAAAGCCCCACTTTGAGGCCCACGCGAAGCTTCGAAGACAATTATTCCGGCGATCGTGCTCAGGGCAATTGCCGCCCCAGCAGCAAAATACGCTACCAATCGTGTTTTCTTGTACTCTGCTCGTTTTGGCGGTGTAGTAGATTGCATATACGAAGTTGTGATGGTTCGGTGGGCGCTTCAAGGCCTAACGAGAACAAGATCAGCTGCGGCTACCGAGAGCGCGCTCTGCCCGAAGTGGAGGTGTTGTAGTCATCGAGAAAGGAAATCGCGGGGCGGGTAGCCGTCAGCTGCATCGTCTGGTTAGCCGTTGCGGTCATTTCTCAGGAAGCGTGAAATGAGGATTCTGAATGATGCCGAAAATGTTGCCGAACGGGTCAAACACCGTGGCGACGCGAATGCTCTCGCCGACATCCTGGACCGCCGAACGCTCGGTGGCGCCGAGCGAAATGAGACGGTGGAAAGCCACCTGCGCGTCTGCCACGCCCCAATAAGTGACTGAACCAGCGTTGCCGCCGGGCGTAGTGGAAGCATCGGGGTCGAGAGCCAGCTCGTAACCGCCGACGCTATAGCCGACGTAAAATGGCTGGTCAAAGTAAGGCTCAATGCCGAGGACGGAGGAATACCAAGCCTTCGCTTTGTCGAGGTCAGGCGCGTGATAAATGACGGTGCGAAGTCCGTCAAAATGTGGGTTTGCGGTTGGTGTGTTCATGTAGTTTTGGCGGGGGGCTGTGGGTCTTTCCAGTTCCACCATTTGAGACGTTCGGGGTCGGGACTCTGCTCAGAGGCAAAATAAACGGCACAGCGGAAGACATAGAGAACGCATCTATCCTGATGCTGACCGCGGAGGGTGCAAAGCTGCTCGTAGAGTCGTTCGGGGCTGCGACGACGTAAAGCCGGGACGCTGCGAATACCCAGATCGACCAAATCCTGCGCAAGGCTCGGCCCAACTCCGGGAATGCGTTGCAGGACTTTACGGGTATTCACGGATGTTGCAGATGGCTTCATTTGGCAAAGGTGCGAGCAATGGCTAACGAGACACAAGATCAGCTGCCGCGAGCCCGCTGTGCATGCCACGCAGGATCCGCTCGCGACGGCAGACACTCCAAGCGTAAACGTCAGGCTTGCTCGCGGTCAGCTGCATCGCATGGTTAGGCCTTTACTCTGCGTGGTGGATGTTCGTCGTGGAACCGATGAGTAGTTGTAGATGCAAACCGCGCCCTTCGATTCAGTCGGCGGGCAGCTGCCCGGCACGCGCCACGTCGCGTACCGCGTCGACGAGCCGATCCAGCTCTCCGAGCGTGGAGTGTGCGCCCGGTGAGACCCGGATCGCGCTCGTGAACGGCGAATGGCGCCCGGCCTTGTCCTGCACTAGCACGCCGTGCCGCCGGCGCAAATACTTCGCGAGCGGCCCTGACGGCACCCCGTCGACTGAGAACGCCGCCGGGCCGCAC
>JACDCC010000069.1 GCA_013694595.1 Chthoniobacterales bacterium | reverse complement strand
CCCCGAAAAGTGGACATGACATGAATGTAGTTCTGCCTTTAGAAAGGCAGAACGAAATGAAGAAAAGTCGATTTAGCGAGGAAGAGAAGATAGTGATTTTGAAGGAGGTGCGGGCGGGGGCGACGGTGGTGGCGACCTGTGCCAAGCACAACATTGGGGTGCAAACTTACCATGGGTGGAAGCGCAAGTTTGGAGGCATGGAGGTAGATGAAGCGCGGCGCCTGCGGGCGCTGGAGGAGGAGAACGGACGCTTAAAGCGAGTGGTGGCCGATCTCACCGTGCAGGTGCAGATCTTGAAAGAGGTGAACGCAAAAAAATGGTAAGCCCGGCGAGCCGGCGTCGGGCGGTGAAAAGCGTGGTGGAAGAAGGCTTGGGGAGCACGCTCCAGGCCTGCCGTGCGCTTAATTTGGCGCGTTCAAGTTTTTACCGGCCGTGCCAGCGCAACCTCAGCAGTCAGCGACAGCGCCAGCAGGTTGTGCAGTTGAGTGAAGAGCATCCGCGTTACGGCTATCGGCGGGTCACGGCGCTCTTGCGCCGTGAGGGCCTCAGGATCAACGCCAAGCGTGTGCAGCGACTGCGCCGCGTGGAAGGCCTCCAAGTGCGGCGACGCCAAAGACGGATGCGACGGCTGGGGCCGCAGCAGAGCGAGCGATTGCGAGCGAGCTGCCCGAGGCAGGTGTGGAGTTGGGATTTTGTGGAAGACCAGACAGAGAATGGGACCCGCTTCCGCATCCTGACGCTCCTCGATGAGTACACCCGCGAGTGTCTGGCGGTGCACGCCGCCTGGTCGATCCGGGCGGTGGATGCCATCACCGTCATTGAAGCGGCGATCGAACGCTACGGTGCGCCGCAAAACTTGCGCAGCGACAACGGGCCGGAGTTTATCGCCTACGCGATCCAAGACTGGCTCCAAGAGCGGGAGATCAAAACCCTCTACATCAAACCGGGCAGCCCCTGGGAAAATGGCCATATCGAGAGCTTCCACGACAAGCTGCGGGACGAGTTTTTAAACCGGGAGCTCTTTGGCACCCTGGCCGAAGCGCGCGTCTTGCTCGAAAGCTGGCGGGTGGAATACAACCAGTACCGGCCGCACAGCTCGCTCGGTTATCTCACGCCGCAGGAGTTTGCCCACGGCGCGAGCAAATTTGGGCTCCTCCCGGCCTCCGGCCTCCTTCCGCCCAAATTTGCGAAGATCAACCAAACCAGATTATATCAAACAAACCAACCAGCAGAACTACAGTTATAACCTGTCCAGCTTTTGGGGTCAGGCCAGTTCGCACCCAGACACTGCGCGCATGTTTACTTCACATTCTGTAGATCGAGGCGGGCGTGCCGGAGATTTGGTCGCGTACATGCGAGAGCAATTGTGAGGTTCCTTCAAAATCTCAGGACAGGCTCTTCGCTTCGCTCAGGATGACACTGCGCCTAACGAACCCCTAGAGCGGCTCGCGCTCTTCGCGCGCGCGATCTTCGAAGCGGGTGGATTCTTTGCGGAACGTCAACGGCACATCGCCCGTGGGGCGTTGCGCTGCTTCGCGATGATCAATTCCGCTTTCCCTTCGGTCTCGTCTTTTTCCTCCTCGGTGTCGGCGTAGTATTCCTGCCTAACGAGAAGTGCGACGACATCGGCATCCTGCTCGATGCTGCCCGAACGCGCAGATCGCTCAGTCGCGGCCGCCCCTTGCTGTCGCCGGTGCGGTTCTCCGGGTTCCGATTCAACTGCGCCGCGACAATGATCGGGATCTTCAATTCCTTGGCGAGACCCTTGATGCCCGCAGAAATCTCCGAGATTTCGATCTGCCGGTTCTCCTGGCCGCGGCGCGAAGTGGAACGAAGCAGTTGCAGGTAATCGATGACGATCAGCTCGATGTGATGTTGCGCGGAGAGGCGCCGCGCCATCGCGCGCAACTCCAGAATGTCCAGGTTCGGGCTGTCGTCGATGAAGATTTTCGCCTCGGCCAGCTTCGACGCGGCCGCGGTCAGCTTCGGGAAATCGCGATCGGCGAGAAATGTGCCATCGCGTACCTTCTGTGAGTTCACTCCGGCGCGGGAGCAGAGCAATCGCTGCACGAGTTGTTGCGCGCTCATCTCCAGGCTGAAGACCGCCACCGGCCGGTTTTCGTTGACCGCGATGTGCTCGGCGATGTTCAATGGCGAGGGCGGTCTTGCCCATGCTCGGGCCGGCCGCGATCACGATCATCTCCGAGGGGTGCAATCCGCCACGGTGACTCCGGCGCGGGCATGGGTTTCGGCCCAGAAATGAGCTTGCTCGCCGCTACTTCCCTGTCTATTTACCGGGACGTAATGGGCACTTCGTCG
>JACDCC010000064.1 GCA_013694595.1 Chthoniobacterales bacterium | reverse complement strand
CATCGAACCATTGTGATCTGATTATGTGTCTCGGCATTCCAGGCAAAGTCATCGAAATCCGACACGAGCACGACGTGCGGATGGGGAAAGTCGATTTCGGCGGCGTGTTCAAATCGGTATGTCTCGAGCACGTCGAGGACGCGCAGATCGGCGACTACGTGCTGGTGCACGTCGGCTTTGCTTTGGCGAAGATCGACGAAGAGGAGGCGAAGCGCGTCTTCGAGGTGCTCGATCAGATGGGCGAGCTCGCGGAGGTGCGCGAGACGCCGTCCAACCTGCCATTTACATACGTGGGAAACACCTCATGAAGTATCTCGAAGAATATCGGGATCGCGCCGCGACTGATCGACTCGCCCAGGCGATCCGCCGCGTAACCACAAAACCCTGGACCATCATGGAAGTCTGCGGCGGGCAAACGCACACGATCGTGCGCTACGGCATCGACGGGCTCCTGCCGGACAATGTCGAGTTGGTCCATGGTCCGGGATGTCCGGTGTGCGTCACGCCACTCGAGTTGATCGACAAGGCGCTGGAGATCGCGTCGCGGCCGGATGTGATCTTCTGCTCGTTTGGGGACATGCTGCGCGTGCCCGGGAGCAAGAGTGACTTGCTCACGGTCAAAGCCGCCGGCGCTGACGTGCGCATCGTTTATTCACCGCTCGATTGCTTGAAGATTGCAGAGCAGAACCCGCAGAAAGTCATCGTCTTTTTCGCGGTCGGCTTCGAAACAACTGCGCCACCGAATGCGATGGCCGTATGGCAGGCAAAGCGACGTGGCATCGAGAATTTCGCCGTTCTCGTGTCGCACGTGCTCGTCCCGCCGGCGATCCGCGCCATCATGTCGTCGCCGAAAAACCGCGTGCAGGCTTTCCTCGCTGCCGGCCATGTCTGCACGGTAATGGGTTACGAGGAATACGAGCCGCTCGCCGCCGAGTTCAACATCCCGATCGTCGTCACCGGATTCGAGCCGGTCGATCTGATGGAAGGAATTTATGATTGCCTCCGCATGTTGGAAGAAGGCCGCGTCGGCGTGGAGAATCAGTACTCGCGCGCCGTGCAACGCGCCGGCAACAAGTCAGCGCTTCGTTTGCTGAGCGAAGTCTTCGACATCGGCGACCGCAAATGGCGCGGCATCGGCAATATCCCGCAAAGCGGCTACCGGCTAACGCCAGCGTATGCGCACTACGATGCGGAGCGGCGGTTCGGGGTCGCCGGCATGGAAGTGCCCGAATCCACGCTCTGCATGAGCGGCTTGATCCTGCAGGGACTGATGAAACCGCACGAATGCCCGCAATTCGGCAAACGCTGCACGCCAGAGATGCCGCTCGGCGCGACCATGGTCTCGTCAGAAGGCGCGTGCGCCGCCTACTATAACTACGGCCGGTTCAGAGAAGCGCAGGTTGCCTGAGTACATGCGGACCGCGGCGCTCTGCTGACACCTCGACGGCCACGATGGGCCATTCTCTTGCTGGTTATCTCTCGCTGCTGACGGCGGGGCGCGATCCGCGGATCGAGGCGGTGGTAGAAGCGTCTGGTGCGATCGACGCCGCCAGCACAAAGCGCCTACCGCCCACGCTGATTTTGCACGGCAGAACGACAAGACGGTGCCGGTCGCGCAAGCGGCGCCTGGAAGCGCTCCTGAAGAAGCTGCATACGCCTTACGAAAAGAAGATCTATCCGCACGAGCCGCACAGGTTCTCGGTGCAGCCATGCGCGACATTTTTCACCCGAACCGATCGCTTCCTGTCGCGGAACTTTCCGGCGAACGCAGGCAGCGTTCCAGGCGAATGAAGATCGCCGCAGGCAGCGTGCGTTGCTCACTGATCGGGTAGGGACGCCGCGCTGCGACGTCCGGGCAGGTTATCCGCTCAGGATGATCCCCCACGCATCGGAATGGTAGCGGCGCGGGTTGGACATGGCAGCGCGATGTCAATACCGATGCGCATCAGCCGCAACGCGGCGTCAGTACCCACTGAAAATGTGACGACGTGAAGATGTTCCTTCGCAGCCAGAAGCGCGATTTGCCGTTCACAGGCGCAATAGCGAGTGAATCTAGCGTTGAAGAACGGACGACAGCGAGGGCGAATGCGCGGCAGGCGGTGCTGTGCTGCCCCGGCTGGATACGAAACAACCGTATGCAGCCGGGCATAGCGTCGGTCAGAACACCAGGACCTGATAACCGTCGTCGATCAGCTTCTTGAAGCTCGGGTGGCCTTTGAACTCGTCGATCAGCTCGATCTTCGCGTCCTTGAGTTTGTCCGTCACTTCGAACGCACCTGCACAGTAGCTGCACGCGCCTTCGATTTGCCCGCGCACCTTCTCAAACAGGTCGTGATACTTGTGATCGGGTTTCGCGAAGGCGGCTGCGGCCTGAGTGCCGGCACCGTCGAAGATGATCTTCGTCTGCGCGTCTTCTTTCGCGTATTCGAGCGCGCCTATGAAGGCGTTCACGACCCGCCCGAGACTTTCGTGTGTATCGCCTGCGGCGAGAATGACAAATGCTGCTTTTGACATAAGGACTCCTTCTTCTTCTTTCTGATGCTTCCAGCTAGCGACAAGATGCTGCCGCGTTTACGCGAGGCAATTTCTAGCGCGGCTTCTGGGCATGTGCGACTGGCAGCCATCAGCCGCTCAGAGTTCAGCCGCGCTGGAGGCAGCGGGGATGAGGCTAGCCGTCGCGCCAGGCTTCTGACGAACAATCGCGAGATCGTCGCCACGATGACAAAGCCGGCGCGGATCGTGCCGGAAATCGTGCCCGAAATCTTCGATTTTCCACCTCGTCGATTCCTATAGCGTACGGGAACTTCGCGAACACGCAGCCCGAGTTCTACCGCGCGCACCTGCATCTCGACCGTCCAACCGAAGCCGCGATCGCGCATCGCTATGCGGTCCAACGCTTCCATTCGAACCAGGCGCAGCGGACCGAGATCAGCATATCGATGTCCCCAGCCAAATCGAATCAAAGTCGTGGCCAGCGCATTGCCGGACCGCTGTGCAGCCGTCATGGCCGGGCGATTTGTCCTATTCGTCCGCCGCTCGCCGAACACCAGATCGGTCTCAGTGGCCGCCGACACCATCCGCTCCAAGTCGCGCAAATCACTGCTTCCGTCCGCATCGCAAAACAGAATCCACTCGACGCCGGATGGCAGATTCTGCAGTCCCGTCCAGCAGGCGCGGCCGTAGCCGCGGCGTGGCTCGCTGATCACTTCTGCTCCGCTCAGCCGCGCACGTGCGGCGGTGTCATCGGAGCTGCCATTGTCGATGACGCGAACGTGCCGAAAGCCGTGCGTGTGCAGGTCCGCGATCACACTGCTGATGGTCGCCTC
>JACDCC010000060.1 GCA_013694595.1 Chthoniobacterales bacterium | reverse complement strand
GACGAGGCGATCGGCGCGAGCCGCCGGGGACATAGCGACGCTCAGCGCGACGAGGACCAGGTAGATGGCTTTCGGTTTCATGCCGGCAATGTGGCTCGCCTTTGTCCCGGCGTCGCGACAGGCGTGTGACAATTTACGTGACAAAATCATCGTTTGCCCCGTCAGCTCGACGCGTATGTGGCTAGAGCGTGTCATGCACTTTGTTCGGCTGACGTCGTCGCGTGTGAGGGAAGAGGGCGGCGGTAGGCCTGGTAGCCTGAGAGTTGCGATGTCTCCACCCAGGCTCGACGGAGTCTCGCCCTACCAAACGTCGATCTGTCCCTCAAAGTCCATGACACGCTCTAAGCTAAGCCTGGGGGCTTGCGGCTGGAAAGCGATGCCCGTGACGTTTCCTTCTTAGCTGAGGTTCGCGGTGACTGGTCGATCGACAAAATTTGTGTCCCGTTAGGCCTTCTCTGGTTCAGGGGGAAGAAGCCGAAAAGTGAAACCTCGTTCGATCCACCCCTTTTAGTGTAGAAGCACAGTCATGAAGAAATCGCTCTTGTTTGTGCTTCTTGTTTCTGCGTTGTGCTTTCGCCCACAGCTACTTCCGGCCAGCCCGGGCGACTCAGAGTTCAAAGCCTTCCTGCGGCAGTGGGAAGAAGCGCAGTCACGATTCCTTACCGGCGATTCTACGCTGTGGAAGCAGAATGCTTCTCAGGGCGAGGACGCTACGATACTTGGCAGCTTCGGCGGGTTTGAGAAGGGCTGGGCGGAGGTGGGGCCGCGCTACGGTTGGGCATCGTCTCAGTACAGAGACAGCGGAGCGAAGCTGAAGGTTGAATACATTAGCACCACCGTCAGCGGCGATCTGGGATTCACGGTCGCGATCGAGCGCCAGGACGAGGTGCGTATAGGCGGTCAGCGGACCCCGACTCAGCGCGCCTTGCGAGTCACGCAGATTTTCCGCAAGGAAGAGGGCGCTTGGAAACTCCTGCATCGCCACGCTGATCCACTTACGGAAAAGAAGTCGCCGTCTGCTGGTGCGGAGAAGTGAGCGGTGGCCGTCGCTGGCGCGCGCAGGGATTGGTAGGGAGCGCGACTCCTCAACGGCCAGTAAAACAAGAAAGCCCGCTGAGATCTCTCCCAGCGGGCTTCCCTCTGACCTAACCGTTAGTGGAGTTACTTCACCGGCACGAAGCCGACATTGGCCACGATCTTCTGACCGGCGGCGCTGAGTGTGAAGTCGACGAATTGCTTCGCGACGCCCTGTGCGTCGCCGTTTGTGTAGTAGAAGGTGGGACGCGCGTAGGGGTAGCTCTTGCCCTGCACCGTCTGGATGGACGGCATGACGCCGTCAATTGGCATGACTTTGATGCCGCCCGCTTTCATATAGGCGAGGCCGACGTAGCCGATGCCGTTCGGGTTCTTGCTCACCTCAGAGGCGATCTGCTCGTTGCCCGCCATCTTCTGCGAGCCGCCGGCGTAATCGCGCTTCTTCATCGCCAGCTCCTTGAAGTCGGAGTAGGTGCCCGAGGAGGTGTTGCGGGTGTAGATGGAGATCTTGCCGCCGGTGCCGCCGACTGCGCTCCAGTCGGTGACGTTGCCGGTGAAGATCTGCTCGACCTGCGCTCTCGTTAGGCCCTTGAGCGGGTTGTTGGCGTTTACAATCACGGCGATGCCGTCGTAGGCGACGATGATCGGTTTCATGTTCACGCCTTTGCCGGAGGCGGCACCGACTTCCGCCGGCTTGGCGCGGCGGCTGGACATCCCGATCTGCGCGGTGCCGTCGGTGATAGCGGCGATGCCGGTGGTGGAACCTTCGGCCGCGATGTCGAAGGTGGTGCCGGGGTTTTGCGCTTTAAACTGCTCCGCGAGCTGCGGCACGAGTTTCGCGCCAAGGGTGTCGGAGCCTTTGATGACGAGGCGTTCTGCGCGTGCGTCGGTGGCGGCGAGCGCCAGTCCGATGGTGAGTGCGATGTGTGTCAGTTTCATTCGTTAGGTTCTTTCTGTTTGCGTGGTTGCTGTTGCTAGAATTTGAAGTTCAGGTCGGCCTGGAAGATCTGGTACTCGCGGAGTGGATTGACCCC
>JACDCC010000049.1 GCA_013694595.1 Chthoniobacterales bacterium | reverse complement strand
GGTGAGAGTTGATTGTGTGGAATCTAAGAGGGGTGGGTTGGCGATGTCGCCGGTGGCTGTCGCGCGGGTGATCGTCAACTCGTCCTTCGGCGGCGGGATGTGGGAGCCCGACCGGATGGACGCGGAGCTTTCAGGAGTAGAGCTCGATTGGATGGAGACCGAGAGTCTCGAAGACGTGCAGGAAGCAGCCGAAGAATGGGATGACGGGCTGCTCATCGTAGCCGGGCGCTTCAATTTCGTCGATAAGCAGATCTTGCATGCTTCCGGTTCGTAATATGCGTAACGAGAGACCAAACAAATACGAGGAGGAACAAGGGTATGGGAATTCTATCGTGGATAGTGGTTGGACTGATCGCCGGTGCTTTGGGTAAGCTGATTATGCCGGGGGATGATCCAGGCGGCTTCATCGTGACGACTCTTATCGGGATGGCTGGCGCACTCGTCGGGGGGTTCGTCATCAGCATCTTGGGTGGCGCCGGAGCGACAGGATTCAATATCTGGTCCATCCTGGTCGCCACCCTGGGAGCGGTCATACTGCTGGCTATCTATAGGAAGTTGGTGGGACGGCGAAGCGCTTCTTGAGGCTTCGTAAGCGGGTGACGACCCCACTTTATAAAGCACGGTAGAAAGATGCGATCAAGGAGGAGTCAGGTGTTGGCAGAAGAGCAGCAGGCGGTTAAGCAGAGAAAAGAGGGGAATAGGAGAAAGCCCTGATGGACAAAGCGGGCGAGGCCGCAAACAAGGTCAGGAGCAAGATGACCGGCAGGTCCTGGTAGGCGAGAAGCGAAAGGAGGTTTCGGTGGATATCTTTCGGATCGTGCTTTCGATCATCATTCCGCCCCTCGGGGTGTTCTGGCAGGTCGGCCTTACCGGGCAATTCTGGCTCAACGTCATCCTGACGCTTCTCGGTTACATCCCGGGACTGGCGCACGCCGTGTACATTATTCTCACCAGGGATTGAACTCTTGGCGGTGACTAACTCGCCGGCGTGACTACCCATTGACCCGGTGGCACGAGTAGAATAAAGCGATCGGCTGGTAGCCCGGCCGGGCTACCAGGAAGCCGCACTACCACAAGGTTGTCCAATATGGGTTTGCCGAAGGAGGCAGGGAAATTATAGTCGGGAGCATAACCGTGGAACACGACGAGGTGCAAGGTAACGGGAGTGTTACCGATCCGTCCGCGAGGATTCCTCGGGGGCACGGGCCGGTGCGTTTGGTAAGGAGAATTTCTTGGAAGGCATAGTCGTCTCCGGGCTGCAACTCTTCGCTGCGCTTTTCCTGGTGGCCCTGAACGGACTGTTCGTGGCGGCGGAGTTCGCTTTCGTGAAGCTTCGGGCCTCCCAGGTCGAGGAGATGGTGCGGGAGGGCAAGCGTTCCGCCGGCATCGTCAAGGAGGCCGTCGGGAACCTCGACGGCTACTTGGCCGTGTGTCAGCTCGGTATCACCATCTCCTCACTTGGTTTGGGTGCTTTGGGCGAGCCGGCGATCGCGACCCTCATCGAGCCCCTACTGGAGCCGCTTGGCATCTCCGAGGGCATGCTGCACTTGATATCCTTCGTCGTGGGCTTCGGGATCATCACGTTCTTGCACGTTGTCTTCGGGGAGCTGGCGGCCAAGAGCTTCGCCATCGCCAAACCCGAGGGCACCTCCCAGGTGGTGGCGCCGTTTATGAAGTTCTTCTACTACATCTTTTTGCCCGGCACCTACGTCTTCAACGGGACGGCCAACGCCTTCGTGCGGATGTTCGGGATCCCCCCGGCCTCGGAGAACGAGGAGGCCCACTCCGAGGACGAGTTGCGCCTCATCATCGGACAGTCCACCAGTCAGGGCGTCCTGAACGAGGACGAGGAAGGCATGCTCAAAGCGGTCATTCAACTCGAGGAGACGCGTGCTCGTGAGGTCATGGCGCCGAGGCCAGACGTCGTCGCGCTCCCGGCCGAGACGGGACTGGAGGAACTGTTCTCGGTAGCGGCCGAAGGAAACCACACCCGCTACCCTATCCTCGACGACGACTCCATGGACCGGGTCGTCGGGATGGTGCATGCCAAAGACATCCTTAGGGCCGTGAAAGAGGCGGGCGAACTCGACGCGGGCGTAACCGCCAGGGATATCATGCGCGACGTGTTGACGGTGCCCGAGAACAGGAGCTTAGACAAGATCCTGAAGGACCTTCGGGGGCAAGGGCTGCAGATGGCCGTCGTCATAGACGAGTGGGGCTCCTTCGAGGGGCTCCTAACCATCGAGGACATCGTCGAGGAGATCGTCGGCGAGATCCGGGACGAGTTCGACGAGGAGGAGATGGCCGTCCACGAGCACGACGGCGCTTATTCGGTCGACGGGCGCGTCCCGATACGGGACGTCAACGAGGCCCTGGGCTCGGGATTCGAGAGCGAGGACTTCGACACCGTCGGCGGTCTGGTCCTCGGCTCCCTCGGTCGCGCCCCCGAGGTCGGCGACGAGGTCACCGTCGACGGCCACATCTTGCGCGTGGACGAGGTGGACGGTGCCCGGGTCGGCAGGGTGACCGTGCGGGAGGGACAGGTGTAGAGCACCTTCCGGCCCGTGTTTTCGACGAGCCGGGGCCGGTCGCAAGATGATCTTCCTCCCCCGGCGGCCATGCCTTGCGTTCCGTGCTCGAGTCTTCCTCGACACGCCCGTACTTCGCCACGCCTGAATCTCAGCCTCCCACAAGATACCGTTCACGAGGGTGCGGTGGTCGCGCTAGCGCCCGCCGGGCCGCCCCCTCTCGGGTAGTAGCGACGCGATCTGCTACCACGCCTCGTCTGTGAGTTCGCTCCTCTCGACCATCGACCTCTCCTCCTGGCCCTAAGATCTCGCATCGTGGTAGCCGCTTTGAGCTTCGTCGCGGCCCTCGTGCTGATGTCCGTCTCCGCGTGGCACGGTGGATGAGCGCTGAAGTCAAGGCTCTCTGGGGTCGGTCTCGCCCTCCTCACCGCCCTTATTGAAGGGATACTCGGCGTCCTGCGCGGTGTGCTCCTGGCGGTTTAGGACCGTTGCCAGTGAAACTCAGACCAAAATCC
>JACDCC010000156.1 GCA_013694595.1 Chthoniobacterales bacterium | reverse complement strand
AAACCCTCCAGAGCGTGAGCGTGCCACGAGCTGGGCGGGGCCGGCCACGCAACCGCCCGGCGCGCCTCATCTGTGACCGGGCTTACGACGCGCAGTGGCTGCGCGAGCAACTCGCCGCCCGAGGTATCGAGCTGATCTGTCCACATCGCCGGGGCCGCAAAGTCCAACTGCAAGACGGACGCCCCCTGCGCCGCTATCGCAAACGCTGGAAGATCGAGCGCACCTTCGCTCACCTAGGCAACTATCGCCGCCTCCTTATCCGCCATGAACGGTTGCTCCCCCTCTACCAAGCCTTCTTCCACTTGGGCTGCCTTCTGTTAACCCTCAAACGGTTTTGAAACCACTTCTAAACAAAAGTAAAGGAAATCAAACAGACCAACCAAGTCCCGCCTGATAGATCGTCGGGATCACGCCGATAGCGGGTGATCCTTCTTTGCCGGCGCTTTACCGTGTGCCTCAGACGCGGGACAAGTGCAGCCTCGCCTAAGCCAGCTGTGCCCGGATCTGCTACGTAGCCGACCGCTCGTTTGCTGACCAGGATGAGCCGACATCGTGCTGCTCCCCCAGCGCATTTATGTGATCGCTGCCAGCAATCCCTGAATCTGTGAGCACTCTGCGAAATCTGTGGACGAAAATGTTTTCAGTCAGAGCCGCGATACACCTAGATCTTTGGAGGCTGCTCAGCAAAACTCGCGGAGAACGATGCATCACGAGAAGTTTTGAGCCGACCAGCACTTCACCACTTCAAGTCTAATTGCCGACGGGGCGGCGGTAAGTGGTGCGGCACGCGAAACACCGGCTACAGCGGTCAGAATCTCTTGGTGATGCCGACGTAATAGTAGCGATTGCGAATCGAGTACAACGACGTGTCGTAGTTGTCGTTGAAGGCACCGAGCACGGTGGGCGGGCTGCGATCGAACGCATTGACAACGCCGACGCGGATCTTGGTGCCCCAGAGCATTCGATGCAGGAAGCTCCCCTGCTTCACGCCGGCAACAGCTGCGTGGACCTGCATGGGCTTGGCACCGCGCGTGTCTTTCGAGTAGCCCGCAGCAGCCGCTTCCATCTCCGGCTGCACAAACTCGTAGCTCGCCTGCAGGTCGAGCGTGATGTGATCGGAAACGCGGCGGTAGACGTTGTATTGCGGGTCTAGATCTGTGCCGCCGGTTCGCGTCACGGCGACGCCCTCCTGCTCGATGACGAAAGCAGGATCGTCGTGGTACGAGCTGATGTAGTTTGTGGTGGCGACAAGTTCGAAGCCGCGCCACGCCCATTCACCACGGACGAATCCTTTATGGTAAGGGATGGCTCCAGGGGCAAGCGGCAGGGTGCTGTTGTTGTAATCGCCTAGAAAACTGTGGCTCCCGCTGCGCGCTACCGGCTCCGTTTTCCAGGTGAAGAAGTAGTTGTAGCCGAGCCCCACTTTGAAGGTGCCAAAACTGGAGGTTGGCAGTTCGTAGCTTGCGACGGTGTCGATGCCGTTGACCAGGCGCTTGCCGAAGTTGCCGTTGGTAGCGTCGGCGTAGATATAACGCGGGAAGAAGGGGGCGCTGTCGAAGAAAATCCTGTCCGGAAACAACTCCGGATAGGCAGCGATCGTCTTGGTGAGGTCGGAGGATCGTAAAACAATATCCCTGGTGAAGAGCTGATAGAAGTCGGCGGTGACTATCAATCCGGCGATCCAATCCGGGTTGAAGACAAACCCTGCGGAGTAGCCATCCGTGATTTCCGGCCTCACCTCGGGATTGCCGCCCACCAGAAATTCTGAAATCGTCGGAGAATCTGGTGCGGGAAACGCGCTGGCTACCGGCTCAAATAATTCCCACAAGGTCGGCGCACGGGAAGACCGCTGATAGCTGGCGCGAAACATGAGATCGCGTGTCGGCTGGTAGCGGAGCGCCACGCGCAGGTCGCCGTTGTTGTCGAACTGCGAAGTCCGCTTGCCGAGAGGCAAGCCTGTGGGCGCTTCGACAGCACCATACTGATCCTTGTTCCGGAAGTCTTCGTAGCGGTAGGCCGCCGAGAACTCGAGCGAGTGAACCAAGGGGATGTTCATCGTCATGCCAACCAGCGGGAGCTGAACCTCCGCGAAGTAGGCATTCACCTCCTGGTGGTAGCTGAACGGGCGAACCCCGCCTAATGCAAGCTGATCGCCCGACGCCTGAGTGGGATCAGCGATCTGCTTTTGCCGGCTGTGACGGTACTCCGAACCAAGGTTGAAGCCGATACCACCCTGAAACAGGTTCGGGAAGAGGTGGCCGAACATCTTCGCGTCAGCCAGGAAGTCGTGCGAGTAGAGGAACGATCGGCCGACATACGACGCACGCTGGAATGCTGCCACATTGTCATACGTATCGGTTCCGGCTGGCACACCTTCACGGTATGTGACGGCAGTACCGCTGAGCGGCGCATTGATGCCGATAAACGGATTGAAGTTACCAGCTGCGATTTCCGCAACGAGCGGAGTGCGGCGAGCGTCACCCGAGTTGATGCGAAGGTAGTCGCCTCGCTCGTAAACCACTCCCGTGTCATAACCAAGGAAGCTGATGAAGTTGTTGTCGGTGAAATTGAAGTTGCCGTTGATGCCCGCGACATAGCGCCAGTAATCGTAATCGAAGAGCGACTTACGCAGACCGCCTTCCCGGATCGAGCGATACGAGAGCGAAGTCAGCTGGTTGTTGCCGGTCCCGGTGCTGGTAAGCGGTCCCGTCACTCTGTCGTCGCTGCCACCGAGAAATGGATTGTATGGGCTGCGGTTCGCCTGAGGGTTTGTGAGCACGAAAGGCGCTGGCGCGAGTGCGTTTTCCTGCTTTCGCTTCGCGTAGAGGAGATCTCCGTAGATCTGCAAGCCCTCGCCGAATACCTTATAACGACCCGTGATGTAGTATTGAGACTTCTCCATCGCCGGAATCGCAGGCGTCATGCTGCGGAAGTTAAACGGATCGTCGCTGTTCGGGCCACCGTAGGCGCGGTAGTCCGCAGCTCCCGAAGGGTTGTTCTCTGACGGGTCGATCAGCACCGACGCGCGGCCACTTGCAGGCAGCGTCGGGTTCGTCCGGAATGTGACGCGACCAGCGTACGTCGGACTGCCGGCGTTCGCACCGCCGAGTGGCCGTCGATCCGCACTGGCGGAAATTTCGCGGTCGCGAGAAAAGATTGCGTCCCGATCGTAGTATTCCGCCGCGGCCGCGATCGCCACCTTGTCGGTGGCCACTCCGCCGCGGATCCAGCCCTGAGTCACACGGGCGTCTTTGTCGGTCGTGTTGCCGTAGAGCAGGTTGATTTCCGCGCCTTCTAGCGGCGTCTCGCCCGGCCCGTTCAGGAGGATGAAATTGACCGCGCCACCAACGGCGCCGCTGCCGGAGAACGGTGCGGCCCCGCTTCCCTTCAACACCTCCACTCTCGAGAGAGCGGCCAGGCCCAGGCCATTGATGTCTTTAAATGTGAACGTCCGGCGGCCGTTGATCAGAATCAGAGTGTTCTCATGGCCAAGAGCGAACAGGTTGACGAAGGCCGAGCCGGTTCCACCGTTTGAATCGTTCTCTGTCTCGGTGTTGCCGACATACGCCGGCGTCTGGCGCAGCGCTTCCGCAGGCGTATTCGCCCCCTGCTTTAGAACGCTTTCCAACGACCAAGCGAAGACGGGGATGACGCCCTCGGTTAAGGATGCCGGGATTGGGTGGCTAAGAACGACCGTCCGTTCACTCGACTCAGGATCGGCGCGCTCGTCGGAAGCCGCTATTGCTGTCGACCGGCAACAGCAAAGGACTACCGCGAAAAGCACGCAGCGCATCGACGCGGTTGTAACGATTCATGGCGATGCTAGCAAGACTTCTTTTGTGCTATGAGAGAATTGTAAGGAGAGCCCACACAGCTCGGCGAGCGATTCGGCGCAACGTTACGCGAAGCGATCTTCGCCAACCAAGCGGCGCACGCGAAAGATGTGCGCGGGCTGCGTGAGCGGATCGAGTTCGACGTAGTTCCGACTGCCATGCCAGGTGTAGCGCGCATCCGTGAGCAGGTCGTGCACTTGGTAGGTGTCGGACTCCATCGCGCCGAACTCCGCCACGGGCACGTGAATGTAGGAGTTGTGCGTTTGATGCGCGTCCAGATTCACCACCACTAGGATGATGCTGTCGCGGGCAGGCGTCATCTTGCCGTAAAACAGGATGTTCTCGTTATCCGAGTGGTAGAACCGCAGGTTGTCGTAAAGGTGCAGCGCGCGGTTTTGCTGCCGGATCCGGTTAATCCGCGTGATCCACTCCTTGATGTTCCCGGGCGCGTTCCAATCGCGCTCCTTCCACTGGTACTTCTCGGAATCGAGGTATTCCTCTCGGCCGGGAAGCGGAGCGTTTTCGCATAATTCAAAGCCGCTGTAGATGCCGTAAACGCTCGAAAGGGTAGCGGCGAGCACGGCACGGATCATAAAGGCGGGGCGTCCTCCGGTTTGGAGGTGCACCGGCAGAATGTCGGGCGTGTTCGGCCAGAGATTACCGCGAAAATAGTCGCGCATGTCCGTCTGCGTCAGCTCAGTGAAATACTCGGTGAATTCCTGCTTCGTATTGCGCCAGGTGAAGTAGGTGTAGCTCTGCGTGAAGCCAGCTTTCGCGAGCGCCTGCATCATCTTCGGCTTCGTGAAGGCTTCCGAAAGGAAGATGGTGTCGGGAAAACGGTCGCGCACCCGGCTGATCAGGTATTCCCAGAACGGGACCGGCTTGGTGTGCGGATTGTCGACGCGAAAGATCCGCACCCCCCGCTCCGCCCAGAACAGGATGATGCTCGTCATCTCGTCCCAAAGTTCCTGCCAGTTTGGGCAGCGGAAGTTCAGCGGGTAAATGTCTTCGTATTTTTTCG
>JACDCC010000034.1 GCA_013694595.1 Chthoniobacterales bacterium | reverse complement strand
CTCACCTGGGCAACTATCGCCGCCTCCTCATCCGCCATGAACGGTTGCTTCCCCTCTACCAAGCTTTCTTCCACTTGGGCTGCCTTCTGTTAACCCTCAAACAGTTTTGAAACCACTTCTAGACAGGATTTACAGGATGGACAGGATGGGGGACCCAGTCTCTCCGGCCTTTTCCTTCAATCCTGTACAATCCTGTTAATCCTGTCTAAAAATGAACAAGCTTTCGCTCCGGGATATCGACGTGCGCGGAAAGCGCGTGCTGGTGCGCGTGGACTTCAACGTTCCGACTGAGGAGCGCGACGGCCGGATTGAGATCACCGACGATACGCGGATTCGTGAGTCGCTGCCGACGATCACCTACCTGCGCGAGCAGGGCGCGAAGACCATCCTGATGGCGCACTTCGGTCGTCCGAAAGGAACGCCGGTGCCGAAGTATTCACTGCGTCCGGTCGCAGATCATCTGCACACGTTGATCAATCACCCAGTGATCTTCAGCCATCACACGGTGGGCGAAGACGCGGAGAAGATCATCGCGCACATGAACGACTGCGATGTGGCGTTGCTCGAGAACGTTCGCTTTCAGGCGGAAGAGGAGGCGAACGATGCCACCTTTGCGGAGGCACTCGCGAAGCTCGGCGACATCTACGTGAACGACGCTTTCGGCGCGGCACATCGAGCGCACGCCAGCACGGCTGGTATCACTCGGTTCGTCGGGCAATCAGCGATGGGCTTCCTGATGGAGAAGGAGCTGGAGTATCTCGGGCGCGAACTGGAAGAACCGGCGAAGCCGTTCGTCGTGATCATGGGCGGCTCGAAAGTGTCGGACAAGATAGGCGTCATCAAAGCGTTGATGCAGCGGGCCGACACGATCCTGATCGGCGGCGCGATGGCGAATACCTTCTGGAAAGCGATGGGCACACCGGTTGGCGCCAGCAAGGTGGAGGAGGACAAACTGGATCTCGCGCGCGAGCTGCTCGACTTGGCGAAGAAAACGGGAGTGAAATTTCTGCTGCCGGTCGACGCAATCGAAGCGGAGGAATTCAAAGCCGGCGCGCGCAAGCGCAACACCGGCAAGGTGACAGAGGGCCACGGCATCACCGATGGCTGGCAGGCGCTCGATATCGGACGCGAGACGATCGCGCTCTACGAAGCGGAACTCGCGACGGCGAAGACCATCCTTTGGAACGGGCCGCTCGGCGTCTTTGAGATCCCGGATTTCGCGGATGGCACAATGGCAATCGCTCAAGCGGTCGCAAAGGCGAACGCCACCAGCATCATCGGCGGCGGCGATTCGGTCACTGCGGTGAAGCAGGCGGGCCTCGCCGACAAGATGACGTTCATCTCGACTGGCGGCGGAGCCTCGATCGAGCTCATCGAAGGCAAGGAGTTGCCGGGCGTGGCGGCGCTGAGCGACGCATGACCACCGGCGTTGTCATCCCGAGCCGCGCAGGAGACCGTCATCCTGAGCGTAGCGGAGCGAAGTCGAAGGATCCCGTGGTTTACCTCCACGCAGCACCACGGGATTCCTCGACTTCGCTCGGAATGACAGGGATTTGGGAGTTATGACATGAGAAAAAAGATCGTCGCTGCGAATTGGAAGATGAACATGACGCAGGCGGAGGCCGCGAGCTTCGTGGACACGCTTCTGCGGGAGCTCGGAGACGCAAACGATGTCGAAGTTGTCATCGTTCCTCCCTTCACCGCGATTGCAAAAGTGAGCGAGGCGCTCGGCGCGTTGGAAAACATCAAGGTCGGCGCGCAGAACATGTACTGGGAGAAGAGCGGCGCATTTACCGGCGAGATCAGCGCCGCCATGCTGCGGGAGCTTTTTGTGCGGTATGTCGTGCTCGGGCACAGCGAACGCCGGATGCTGCTCGGCGAGACAGACGAGATCGTGAATCGCAAGGTCCGCGCGGCGCACGAAGCTTCGTTACATCCGATCTTGTGCGTGGGCGAAACGCTCGAGCAGCGCGAAAACGGCCGGGTGGAGGAGGTGTTATCGACGCAACTGCGTGGCAGCCTCGCCGGTCTTGGCGTGAAAGAAATACAGGAGACGGTGGTCGCCTATGAGCCTGTTTGGGCGATCGGCACCGGCAAAACCGCGAGCGCCGAGCAAGCGCAGGAAGCACATGCTTTCATCCGGCGGACGCTCGCGGAGATCGCCGATGAGGGAACGTCGAATAAGATCCGGATCCAGTACGGCGGCAGCGTGAAGCCGGATAACGCGCGCACGTTGATGACGCAGCCGGACATCGACGGCGCGCTCGTGGGCGGCGCCAGCCTCGATCCGCGCAGCTTCGCGCAAATCGTTCAGGGCGCGGCAGCGCTCGCCGAGAAGTAGGAATCGCGCGGCAGAGCCGCCGCTACGGCAACTGGTAGACCTCAACCGATCCGACGCCTGCGCTGCTGGTGTTCGACCGCACGATGGCAGTGTAGGCGGCCGGGCTCAGCGTCTGCAGGATTGCCGATTCCCTAGCGTTGCCGGGGGCGACGCCGCTCGCCTCGATCTGCGCATTGCCGGGAGCTTTTCCGGTGACGAGTAACCTGGTATCACTCACGGAGGCTTCCGCGATGGCAGCATCCGAGCTCGTCGCGCTGAAGCTTAACGGCGATGGGACCGAGGCGATCTTGGCGATCGACGGAAGGCTCACCAGGTTCGGAACTGTCACGGGATTTGGTGAGACATAGTCGCGCAACGGAATCTCGTTGAAGGGCGAGCCGCGGTCGAAGACTGGCAGACTACCAATGGTGTCGGCGACTTCCATTCCGTCGCCGATGACGCGTCCGAAAACAGTGAAACCATCATTGGTCGTATCGAGTCCACCCGTGCCGCCGCCATTATCCCTGAGGTTGATGAACCATTGGCTGGTAGCGCTATTCGGGTCGTTAGCCAGCTTCGCCATCGCGATGGTGGCGCGCTTGTTTGAGATGCCGGGCTCGTTCTGAATTTTAGG
>JACDCC010000027.1 GCA_013694595.1 Chthoniobacterales bacterium | reverse complement strand
GGACACGGCGAAACGATTCTGGTGGTCGATGATGAAGAAGCCATCCGCGCGGTCGCGGAGCGCCTGCTGCGCAAATACAGCTACGAAGTCTTGCTGGCCGAAGATGGGCCGGCTGCTCTCGCCGTCTTTGCTGAGCACTCGGCGAAGATCGGCGTGATCGTGACCGACGTTTCGATGCCGATCATGAGCGGTGTCGCGCTCGCCCGCACCCTTCGCAAGATGCAGCCCGACGCCTGCATCATCATTTCCGCTGGCCGGGAGGACGACTGCACCCCCGCCGAAATGGCGGAGATTGGCATCGCCGGCACTTTGCCTAAACCCTTCACCCAGACAGCGCTCTTGCGGCTGCTCGATCAAGTCATGTCTCCAAACAGAAAGTAACCTATGAACCCATTACGAATCCTCATCGCCGACGACCACGAAGTAGTACGAGACGGGCTGCGCGCTCTGATCGAGCATGAGCCGGGCTGGGAAATCTGCGGGACTGCGGTCACCGGCCGCGAAGCGGTGGAGCGCGCCAAAGAACTGAAGCCCGACATCGCGGTGCTCGACATGACCATGCCCGAGCTCAGTGGCCTGGAAGCAGTGCAGCAAATCAAACGCGCGCTGCCGCAAACGGAGGTGCTCGTCTTTAGCGCACATCGTTCCGAGGATGTGGTCGCGCAGGTGTTTGATGCCGGCGCGAAAAGCTACATCTGCAAAGCCGACGCGGGCCGGCATCTGGTCGCGGCGATTCGCTCTCTTGCGGAGCACAAGCCATTCTTCACGCCCGAAGTTTCCCAGATTCTTTTCACGAAATTCCTCGCCGCGGATGGCGGCCGGAAAAACGGCACGGCCGAGCAAAAGCTGACCACCCGGGAGCGGGAGATCGTGCGTCTGCTCGCCGAAGGCCGGAGCAACAAAGAAACCGCCAGCCTTCTCGGGATCAGCGTCCGCACCTCCGAGACGCACCGTGCCAGTCTGATGCGCAAGCTCGGGCTGGACTCGCTCGCTTCGCTCGTGCGCTACGCCGTGCGCAACAACATCATCGAGGCGTGATGGACACACCGGCGGTAAGAGCGCGTCTAAAACTCGGTCATTCCGAGCGCAGCCGAGGGATCCCGTGGCAGGAGCTTGCAGGTTCCGCCACGGGATCCCTCGGCTACGCTCCGCTTTGCTCGGGATGACCGTGCTTTTTCTGACGCGCTGGTAAACGCCCTCTAACCAAATCTATGAACCCCAAAAACTCAGCAGTTCCGCCCGCAACGCTATTGCTCGTCGATGACAACACAGCGTTTCGTGAGATGACCGCGATGGCTCTCTGCAGCCGAGGCTACGACGTGGAGCCCTGCGGCTCGCCTGAAGCGGCGCTCGAGCTCGCCAGTGGTAGCACTCAGTTTCAACTACTGATCACCGACGTTGTGCTTGGAAAGACCAATGGCATCGAAGTCGCCGCACGAATCCGCGCGATTTTGCCGCACGTCAAAGTGCTCTTTTGCTCCGGCTATCCCGAAACCGCCCTCGCCCGGCAGGGAATCGATCTTGGCATGGGCGAGTTCCTGATGAAGCCGATGTCGATCGACGCGCTTTGTTCGATGATCGAACAGTATTAAATCCAGTTACTGCGGGGAAGGCTGCATGATCCTGGGCATGTCCAGGTTCAAGGTCGCGAACGGGATGGAGGCGCAGGTCAAGGACGCTTTCCTCCATCGGCCGCATCTCGTCGATCACGTTCCCGGCTTTCTCGGCATGGAAACCTTTACGGAAGAGAAGGACGCGAGCGCTTTCTACCTGCTCACGAGGTGGACAGATGCCGGGTCGTTCCGGGCCTGGCACGCGAGTCCTGCCCACCACGAATCGCACCGCGGCATTCCGAGAGGGCTCAAGCTCGATCCATCATTCACGGAGATCTTCGTGCTTGATCGGCTCTCAGATGCCGAGCTCTCCCCCTCACTCCGGGAAAACGTCGACGATGCCGGAGAGTTGCTGGCGAGTGTGCTGGGCGCGAGTGAGACGCTCCATTTCCTGGTCGCGACAGGCGAAGGCATGATCACGGCGTGCAATCCGGCGATCGCCCGCGCGCTGGCCATTCCCGAAACGACGCTCGTCGGCAGCTCGCTTTGGGACCAACTGGCGGAGGCCGATGGCCGCACCCTCCGGGAGAGATTCGCGTCCCGCCGCAGATCGCCCGCCGAGCGTTTCTCGCTCAGTTTCACAAGCGGGCCGAAGCCCTTCACGCTCTCGTGCTGGGTCGATTTTCACCCCACGCATTTCACGATCGTCGGGGAACCTGCGCTGAAGCGGGGTGACGGCTACGACGAAGAGCTGTTCGGGTTAAACAATGAACTGGCCGTGCTGGCCCGGGAAAACGCGCGTCGCGGCAAGGAGCTGGACCGCGCGAAAGCGAAGCTGCAGGAGACGCTAGATGAACTACATCGGACGCACTGGCACCTCCGCAAAATCTCAGAAGTGCTGCCGATGTGCGTCGAATGCGGCAAAGTAAAACCGGGCGAAGGCGAGTGGGAAAGCGTTGCGGATTACCTGCGGGAGAATTCGCTTTTTCTGAGCCACGGCTGTTGTCCCGAGTGTATAGAGAAGCTGCGGGCGAACCTCGGAACGGAGAGCACGGGATAATGGATGTTCTATCCGCCAGGCATCGCGGCAGCGATCGATAAGCGATGACGCTCCCGTGAAAAAGACACTCGCCGCGCGCGTTGCGACCGCACAGCAAATCGCAGCCGCAAAGGAGAGCGTCGCTGCGGCCGTCACGGACGAGTTCTTCGAACGCCACCCCGATTGGCTGGCCCGCTACGGAGAGAACGGGCGCAAGCGCGGGATCGAGGATGCTGGTTTCCACATCGATTTTCTCGAGGGGGCGATCGAAACCGGATCGGTAGCGGCGTTTTGCGATTACGCGCGCTGGTGTAGCCGGTTGCTAAGCGGCTACGGCATCGCCCCGCATTTTCTGGCTGAGAACCTGCGCCAGGTTGGCCAGGCTTTGGAAGCGAAGGTCACCTCGGCAGAGGGTATGAT
>JACDCC010000005.1 GCA_013694595.1 Chthoniobacterales bacterium | reverse complement strand
AGCGACCGCTGCACCAACGGCGGCCACCACGAAAGCAACGGCCAGCGCGACGCCAGCAAGCACGACTGCATCACCGAGTGCCACCGTCGCAGCAGCCAGCGCCACCGCGTCACCGAGTGCGAGCGTGGCAGCAGCGACCGCCCCGAGTGCATCTCCGGACGCAAGCGCAGCGGCCCAGACCACCACTGGCGCGACGGTGAAGAAACCGGAGCCGCAGGTTGTCCAACAGGTCCAGCAGCAGTACTCCACCTTCCGCGCCGAGCCCCGGCCGCAGCAGGTTCCGACCGTCACGTTTCAACCGAACTACCGGATCGAGGGAGTCGAGCAGTGGCAGGGGCCGCAATATGAAGTTTACCGCTCCTATCGTCCGGAACGGCACGATGAACGCTACTACCGCTCGCGCTACGACCGCGTCGAGCTGATCGGTGGCGGTTATTACTACTTCAACAACAACTACTGGTATCCGGCCTGGGGTTACAGCCAGCAGCACGAATACTATGCCTATGACGCACCGATCTACGTCGGCAAGCGCGCCGTGCCGCCCGATCAAGTCATCGCCGAAGTCCAGGCCGTGCTACAGCGCATGGGCTACTACAAGGGCGAAGTGGATGGATTGCTCGGACCGCTGACCCGCCGCGCCCTGACCGCCTACCAGACGGATAGCGGATTAATCCGCACCGCAGTGATCGATGAGCCGACGCTCGGTGCGCTCGGCCTGGGCTAACGAGCAGTTAACCAGCAGGTTTGAGAAGCCGCCGGAGCGCCATGCTCCGGCGGTTTTTCATTTCAATGACTCGTTGAGCGTTCAGCGTTCAGCGTTCGACGTTCGACGTTGCTTCGCGGTGCCCACCGCTCACCCGCTACCGCGGGCTTCGGCCATGTCGCACCGCTGCCCGCGGGCTCCATTCGACGTTTGCCGAACTTCCGTGCGGGCCGCCTTGGTTCGAAGTTGAAACACTGGACGTTGAACGTTGGACGTTGAGCGTTTCCAAAAATCCCCCGGCCTCCGCGCTCGCAAGTGTAGAGGCGCTTGTGCCAAGCGCCTGCTCCATAAAATCCTTCTCATTGAGCGTAAACGAACGCCGTGATTGCCGCCGCGGCCACTTTCGGCTCATAAATGGCCGATGCACAGAGTCATCATTCACCTGAGCGTCACCGCCCTTCTCCTCGCCAGCGCATCTTTGGCTTTCGCGCAGGCGACGACAAAATCCTATTCCGGCACCTACAACGGCGCCGCCTGCACTGTGCAGATGACCTGGCGGAACTGGGCGGGCCTGGGGGGCGGTCGATGGGCGAATCAAGCTCGCCAGCGGGGCCACCATCCCCTTCTCCGGCAGCAACACCCAGACCGGCGTCCTCGATCTCACCGTGAACGGAACCGCCATCCGCCTCGTGCGGAGAGGCGGAGGCCGGAACACCTCGTGGTCCAGCCCCACATTGTCCCTCACCGAAAGCGCCCCGACACCCACGCCGAGCCCGAGCCCATCACCCACCCCGACACCGCCCCCCATGTCCGGGACCGGAGAATCGCCTCTGGTCGATCAAACCTATACCGGCACGTGGAACGGAAAAGCGCTCACTGCGCAGATGCGGTGGGCGCCGGGCGACACGCCCGAGGTCCTGCGCCGCGGAGTTGGGAAGGCGACGCTGGAGGATGGCACGCAAGTCTCCATCGAAGGTTGGCAGCCCAGCGCTGATTCCATGGAGTTCAGCCTCGCGCCCGACCCTGGCGGTGCGACGTACAAGACGACGAAAAGCACCGGCGATGGAAAAGCGGGGTGGGAGAGCAGCTCCCTTACCTTGATCGAAAAGAAGTAGCCATCGCGTGACCGCCGGCGCCGCGATCGCGCGACCGCTCTCGTGCTCGGATAACGCAGAAGTGCGTCCGTCTGCGCGCCTGCCACGAGATCCTGCGGCAGCGGATTGGCTCCGATTACCGGCTCCTCTTCCATCTCACCCCCGCGTCCATCGCAGTCGTCGACCTCATCAACCGCAAAGACCTGCTCAACACCATCAAACACCTGCGCCTGCACCCGCCTGCTTCATAGCCGTCTCGTCACCCGCACAACGAATCCGCCGCGGTGCGGAGGTTCCTCGGGCGGGAGAAAGCCGAGAAATCGGTGCCGCTGTAGTTCGGGGACGATCTGCTATAACTGCCGCGTCCCACGGCAGCCGCGCGAGTAGTTGGAGCACCCCCAAAACTCGGAACCCGCGTTTGCACCGTGGCGCGCTACTCGGCGCGTCATGCCAGCCCCGCAGCGGGGGCAGTCGGGCGCGACGGACTTTTCTGCCGACAAGCTCGCTGATTCGGCAATCCTGCCGGAGGTCTGCACGCCGCGCAGCAGTCCTAGCAGCGCCTGTCCATCCACCAGCTCGATCGGTTTGCCCTTAGCGAACGCAATTGCATCGGACGTGAACGTTGTCGTTGCCACAATCGTGACCGCCGCGGCACGCCGGTCCGCCAGTATTCCGTACATCTCGCGCACGATTTGCACCGGCACCGGCTTCCCTTTCCAGCGCTTGCCTTGCACGAGCGTCGTTTCACCTCTCCTTCGCAGGGCGAGATCGACTCCTCCATCGGCTCCACCGCCGAGAGTCTCTTCTACAGCGTACCCTTGCCTCCGATATGCCTCCCCCAGAAGATCTTCAAAGCGCTTCCATGGCAGCTCACGAATCGAATCGATCCCAGTTTGCTTTTCCAGCATCTGTCTCGTCGACCATGATCGCAGGGCAGAAATTACCGCTAAAGCCAGCAGGCCCATCGCGATTATCCCGAGAGTTCCTCCGTTCACGATGGCCGGCGGCAAAATAGAGGGGAGGATGAGATACGCTGCTCCTGCCAGACCCGCACTGACCCACCAGGGCAGGAGGACCAGGTCATCAGCGATAGAGGATTTTCGACGCGCCATGTCGCCTCTTTGCTGCGGATTCCGTGCCAGCTTCCGATTCAGGTGGAGTTTTTCCGACGCGCTGCGTAAAACAGCGGCTCGGAATGCCCACGCCCGAAGAACTTGCGCG
>JACDCC010000413.1 GCA_013694595.1 Chthoniobacterales bacterium | reverse complement strand
GGCCAGATCAACGGTGCCGACGGAAGGCATGAACGAATGGATCGGCGACTCCGAAGCCGCCCGCATCCTCGCCGGGAGGATGAGAAATGATGAAGGATGAACTATGAAGGATGAAGAGGAGCAGCCGATCATGTAAGTGGCGCCGACGCGCTGTTCCCACTGCGTGGCGGTGTTGTACTCGAAGGCGCCGTAAACACCGAGCCGGCGATCAGATGCGTCCGGATGCACTGCCGGGACGAGCGATAGACGGCGAAAGTAGATCGCCGGCACACGTAATTATTTTCCGCAGTTGTGCGCCGCTTTAGCACCCGACTGCGTTACGTCTCGAGCGCCGGCACGTGCTCGTCCTCGTACTTTTCGATGAGCACCCCGAGCACGTCCATGAGGGAATGATTCTCGTCTTCCCCCACTTCGTCCGTGAGATGATCGAGTAGATCGAGCAGTGCGCGATACTCGACTTCCGTGTGAGGCACACGAACCGCGCGCGAGAGCGGCGGCCAGGCTTTCGTCACTTCTTCAAATTCGAGCGCAGACATGTTATTGCTTCCACTTTCCTCCGCTCCTCGTGCGTCAGCACATGGCGCAGGTAGAGCTTGTTTCGACTCTAATGCAGGGCCGCGATCAATCGAACTTTGTTCCCGCCGATGTCGAAGACGGTGACCTTTCCAACCTGATCAGCGTGAGGAAACGTTTGCCGCAGATGAACGAAGTTCGCGAAGCGCGCCTTCCGCGCCAACGCATACCAAGTGAGCAAGGGCCGACGCTGTCTCCGGATGGGCGGCGGCGAAGTCGTTTAGACGTTTTCGGGTGATGACGTGCATTGCTCGAAAGGGATCTCCTTCACGCCTTTACGGATGAGGCGCAGCGGCCATCTGGCAATCGCGCTTCTCTAAGCCGCCGATCACATGCAGCGGAGCGCAGGCACGCTTTTACTCCGCCAAATGATTGCGACTGCCAGCTGTGTGTTTCCTCTCGCGGCCACTCAATTCACCGTCGGGCTGGCGCCAGTAGTCGCGCTGTTTTCGGAAAGGCATGAGCAGGGTGTTGATGAGCTGATTGTCGTCGCGCGATGAATAGGCGGGAACGCCGATGACGATCTCGTCCTGCGGGATGTTGAGCCCGAGCGTGCGATGGAGCCGGTCCCACCACGGGAAGACGACCGAGTAGTTGGAATTCGTCTCGCCCTCGACCTGCGAGTGATGAATGCCATGCATCCGCGGCGTGACGAGCAGCTTGTTCAGGAGACGCTCGACTCGGATCGGCAGCCGGAGATTGCTGTGGTGGAAAAGAGTGTTGGCCTGGAAGACGATTTCATAGATCGCGAAGGCCGGCGCCGAGATCCCGATCAGAGCCACCTGCACGACACGAAACACCGCCGACATGGCGACCTCGCCGAAATGGAAGCGGAAACCGGTGGTGACATCGAGATCGGGATCGATGTGGTGGACATTGTGAAAACGCCAGAGAAACGGGATGCGATGATTCAGGACGTGCCACCAGTAAAAGCTCAGGTCCATGAGCAGAAAAGCGATGACGAACTGCGCCACCGCTGGCAGCTCGACGAGGTGGATGAGACCGAACCGCTCCCGGCCGGCCCATCCCATCGCGGCTGTGGCTGCAGGGCGAACGAGCAGCGCAGCGGTGACGAAAGCCAGCGCGGACATGACGAGATTCACGATCAGGCGCCCAAACAACTCGGCCTTGGCGTTGCGGAGCGGGATGAACCGGCCCAGCACGAAGAAGATGACAACCAGGCCGCCGACGAAAAGGAGCGTGATAAGTGCGGGAATCATATGATCTGCTGCAGAATAGAGTGCGTCGCGATCAGAAAACCTGTCCCATCAGCACGCCGCCGCCCACGGCCAGCACGAGCCAGGCGCAGAGGTAAATGGCGGTGGCTTTTACGCCGACGATGCGCGGCGCCATCATCATCGTGGGCAGGCAGGTGCCGACCGATGCCAGCATGAAACAAAACGCCGGGCCGGGGCCGACCCCCATTTCGAGCAGCGCCCGCGTGAGCGGAATCTCCCCGCCATCGCAGACATAGACTGGAAACGCGGCCCCGGCCGCGAACAGGTAGGCCGTCCATCCGCCGCGTAGATATCTCTGTAATATTTCCCCGGGCACCAGCGCGGAAATCACGGCTGCCGCCAGGAGTCCGCCGATCAAGTAAGGTGTCAGGCTGCGCAGGTTAGCCCTCAGTTGCGCGATGAAACGCCGCCCGCGCGAAGCTTCCGCGAGGCGGCTGGGCTCTTCGGCGCCGCATCCGTCCGAATCCAGCTCGGCGGGCAAGGCGTCCCCTCCGCCGACTGTCGAGCAGCATGCGACCACGCTCCCTTCCATCCTTCCCTCCTCAGTCCACGATAAGCCGCCGCGTCGTTGCATCGCGTTAAGCAACGCCCCCAAAGCGAACGACACCGTCAGGGATAAAACCACGCGCCCGATCGCCATCGGCACGCTCACCAGCGTCGCGGTCAGGAGAATCGTGTGCGGGCTCAGGATCGGCGCGATCATGATGAAAGCGGTCAGCGTTCCCACCGCCGCCCCGCGCTGGCGCAATGATTGGGCGAGCGGCATCGTGCTCATGGCGCACCCGGGCAGGAGCGCGCCGGCCAGGGCCGCGGTCGCGACCGAGCGATGACCGCCCCCGACCCAGCGCGTGATCCACTCCGGTTTCAGCCAGGCCTCGAGTGCCGCGCCGATGATCGCGCCGAGCAAAAAAAGCGGCACCGCTTCCATGAGCAGGTGCCAGAAGATGCGAAGAATTTGTTCGAGCATGCCAGCCTCGCGTCAAGGTGCGTGCTCCGAGTGGAATCCGCGAGCCGGCCGGGCGATTCTTTTCTCACGCAAAGGACGCCAAGGTCGCGAAGGTGTTTTGTTCGGCTCTTCCCGTGGCGACCTTTGCGTGAGGCTTGTTTGACCGCATTTGAGCGACTCCGATTTG
>JACDCC010000392.1 GCA_013694595.1 Chthoniobacterales bacterium | reverse complement strand
GAAGCCGTAGCTTGCTGCCGTCTGAGATGAGGGGCAAACCGGCACGCAGGAATTCCCCACACCGGAAAAGCGCGCGCGGCCGTTGCCGCAGGCCGGAATGACGGTCGGCGGGCTCATTGTTCTCCTGGCCGTCATCGGAGGGCTGATCTTTCTGTCGGCGCTTTTTTCCGGCCTCGAGACGGCCCTCTACTCGCTGAAGCAGCATCAGCTGCGGCGACTCGAGGAGCAGCATCCCTCTTTGCAGGAGTTTCTGCAGGTGCTTCGCGATAATCCGCGCCGCGTCCTCAATGTGCTTCTGCTTGGCGACGTGATAGTCAATGTGCCGCTCGTGGTCCTCTGCCTCTTCCTGCTTTGGGAAACGCCGCTCGCCACTCGCGTGCCGCAGTGGGCCGCCGCGACCGCGATCTTTGCCATCATCGTCGTTGCCTGCGATCTGATCCCGAAACTGCTCGCGCTTTCCGCGCCTTATCGGCTCTCAAAGCTCGGTGTGTTCACACTCCGCGCCTCGATGCCGCTCCTCACGCGGGTCGGTCACCTGCTTGAGCGGATCAGCGAAGCGATCGTCAACAAAGTCACGCCCGCGCAGGTCCGCGCCGCCACCGGAATTACCGATGAGGAGCTCGAGACGCTCGTCGAGATCGGCGAAGAAGAAGGCGTCCTCCACGAAGCGGAAGGCGAGATGATCCAGGAGATCATCAAGCTCGGCGACAAGACGGCCAAAGATTGCATGACGCCGCGCGTCGACATGTTTGCGCTTTCGGATGACCTCACGAACGAAGAAGCGATCGCGGAGTTGAAGCAGAAACGACATCGCCGCGTGCCCGTGTATGCCGAGACGCCGGACCAGATCGTCGGCATCATCGACGTCCGCACTTTCCTGCTCGACCCCTCCGCGCATTTCACCGAGCAGATGATCACGCCATCCTTCGTGCCCGAGACGATGCGCGCGCTCGATTTGCTCCGCAGCTTTCTGACGCACCCGCAGGGACTTGCTGTCGTGGTGGATGAATTCGGCGGCACCGAAGGCATCATCACGCTCTCGGATATCATCGAGGAGATCATCAGCGACGCCGCACCGCTCGGGCATGCTGATCTCTACATCGAGCCGCTCGAGAACGGACGGTTCCTCGTCAGCGGTAATGCGCGGCTCGACGACCTGACGGAGCATCTCGGCTTCGAGCTCGAAGCGGAAGGCATCGACACCATCGGCGGTTTCGTTTTCAACCGGCTCGGTTACCTGCCGAAATCGGGCACGCAGTTCGAGATGCCGCGGCTGGCGGTGACGGTGCGCCGTGCCGGCCGCAAAAGGATCGAAGAAATGCTGCTCGAGAAGACCGCGTCGCTGAATGACGAGGAGGAGACCGACGACTCCGCGGCGAACGAGAACGGAGCGGAAGAATCATGATCTGGCTGGCGATCACTGCGCTAGGCGTCGTGTCGTTCCTTTTCGCCGGGATGGAAGCGGGGCTCCTCTCGATCAACGCCGCGCAATTGCGGCATCACGTGAAGCAGAAAACGGGCGGCGCTCGCCGGCTCGAAAGTTTGCTGGAGCACCCGGAGCGACTGCTCGTCACGGTGCTGCTCGTGACGAACGTGGCAGACATCCTGGCGTTGTTGCTCGCCACGCGTGAGCTCGTGGGCGGCTTCGGCCGCGTCGGCTACGCGATCGTCATCACCGCCGCGATTCCGATCTACCTCTTTCTGCTCGGCGTGTTGCCGAAGGCGCTCTTTCGCCGGTTGCCGTTCCGCGCGTTATCCGCGATGGGCGGCATTCTCGAGACTGCATCGCTCGTCCTCTCACCCGTGCTCGCGATCGGCCGCCGTGTTGGGCGCTTTCTCCGCCCGGAACCCGGTTCCAAGCGCCGGCGGTTGTTCGCCGCGCGCGAGGAATTGAAACAAGTCGCGGTGCAGAGCGAGCGAGAAGGGTCGCTCACCTCGACGGAACGCGCGATGATCCACAATGTCGTCGATTTCCGGAACGTCAGCGTCCGCGACGTGATGGTGCCACTCGCTAATTGCGTGAGCGTTCAGCCCGGCACTCCGGTGGAGAAGGTGCTCGAGCTGAGCCGCTCTTCCGGGCTTGAGCGGATTCCCGTCATCTCCGCGGAAGGACAAGCAGTCGGTTTGATCAACGTGCTGGAGATCCTCGTCGACCAATCCCGCACCGACACTCTCGCTCGCTACACGCGCCGCATCGTCACGGCGAGCGACACCGAACCCGCCTACCGAATCATCCGCCGGCTCCGCGCCGCGCGCCTTGGCCTGGCGGCGGTGGTCGACAGCCGACGCCGTCTTCTCGGCATTGCAACGGACGAGGAGCTGGTGAAACGCCTCGTGCAGAGCGCGTAAGCTCGATACATCCAGTCGGACACCTCGCCGTCGACATCGAGCTGGAATTGCGTGGAGGCAGCGTTGCCCACGCGCACCGTCCCGCTCTCCCGCAAGACAGCCTGGCAGCGGCCGATCGAATCCGTTCCCGTCCGACACGCCCGGACCGCCGTTTTTACCGGCGCAGATCGTAGAACTCGACAATCGCGGCGCCGCGTGAGCCTCTCTTCGAGCGCACCAGCGCGGTGTAGTTGCCGCGCGGCAGCGAAAGACGCATCGCGCAATCTTCGTTGAAGAAGGGCGCCAGTTCGCGCGGAACCCCGCCGCTTTCACCAGACACCGTTTCACCGTCATCGAACGCCAGCAGCTCACCGTTGTTATCACGCACTTCCAGCGTCGGATCGCCGACCGCGTTCAAGTAGAAAGCCTGCCGTTGCAGAGTGGGACCCAAGGCGCGAACCACAACGTCGGCATTGGCTTCCCCTTCAGCGACGATGATTCCGCCGATAAGCACATCGCCGGTTTCGAAAAATCCACGCGTGCTGAGGTTTCCAAGTTTTGAATTGGAACGCGGAGAGACATCGTAGATCTCGATCAATCCAGTGCCGGCGAGGCCAGCCGCCTCTTCCATAACGACTGTGTAGGCGCCCGGCGCCAGCGTCACCTTCATCGCAGATTCGCGCGAGTCTTCCGGTGCCAAACCGCTCCAGTCGATCTCCCCGGTGTCGCCCCAGTTGTCATTCGTCGCGATCGGGCCGCTGACGCCGGACTGATGCAGGCCCAGTTTGGGATCATTCAGCGGTTCGGTGACTCCGCGCCGGGCCAGTGAAGGTCCGACTCCGCGAGCGATGATTGTCTTTGGCTCAACTCCGGTGATGATGAAGCCGCCGATCAGGTGTCGATGGCCAACAACATCAGTGGCTGCCTCCTTTAGATAACCGCGCGTGGAGATGTTGAGCAGCTGAGCGGCCGGCGGGTTCGTTTGGAACTGCGTCAGTTTTACCGTTTTCCCATCATACCTCACCACGAACGATCCCGATCCATCGGTCGTTGGCAGCCGTGTCCCATCCGGCGCGTTCGCAAAATTTCCGGTCACCACCCCGTCGCTTTGGAGCAGCGTTAGAGCGGCGTCATGAGCGAGATAGTTCTCGAACCTGATAGTCACCTCGAGGGTGCCATCGAGCGCGACGTTTCCCGTGATTCTCCGCCAGGCGCTGACGCTGCTGCGTTCGCCAATACTCACGCGAACGCGAGATTCCGATGACAGGGTGAGGCTGCCAGCGATGCTGCCGCCGGGGACGACGGATGCATTACCGATCGCCACATTCCCGCTGATGCTGCCGACGCTGTTGAGCAAACCACCTTCGATGTCGATCACGGGCGCAGCGAACAGCCCACGGTTTAGCAAGGATCCTTCCGTCTGCCTGAAGGTAGCACCGGACGGCAGCCTGAAACCCGCTGCTACCGTGTGAAAAAACGGGCCGTTTTCCGAGAAGAAACCCGTTTGGATCTCCATGCGGCCGGCGTTCCTGAAATTGCCGGCGCCCACAAAGTCATCAACCCGGTTGTCCCGAAGCGTCCGGTAATAAGGTCGAAGCAGGAACGTGCCGGAGGGACCATTGTCCGAGAGATTCCGCAGCGCGTCGTTCCCCGCTTCATCGGTAATGCTTCCGCGCTCCACGTCGAGATACGCGTCGTTCCGGACGATGTCCGCACCACGAAAGCGGAGCGATGCCGGCAGCGTGCTGGAGTTACTCTGCGGACCGATGATCGTGTAGCGCCCACCGCGCAGCGTTCCGCTGGACCGTTCGAAGTTCGTTAGAGTGCCACCGACCGTGAAGGTGGATTGCGCCAGGCTCAAACTTCCTTCGTTGGTAAAATCACCTGCGGTTGCGAACTCGCGAAACTCCAGATTGAATGAGCCGCCCGCCAGGTTCCGGCTGAAGTTCCGCAGAGCATCCAGACCGACGCTGTCAGCGATCCTAGAGCCCGGAGAGCTCAACGTGATCGAGGTCCCGTTGTTAACGATGTCGGCGCGCGCAAAACGAAATTCTGTGAGACCTTCACCGAACCACGCGCCTATCAAGAAGGTGCCGCCCGCCAACGTTTTCGTGGCGGGTTCGAAATTAGCCAGAGATGCTGCCGCATGGAAGATGGTCGGCTGCGCCCCATTATTCTTCAGCTCCAGTGTGCCGTCGATCGCCAGCAGTGACTCTGTGCTCGCGATGTGCTGCTCCAGCGTGAGGCGTGACGCTGCATCGATCTCCGCTAACGTGCGCAGAGCGTCGTTGCCGTTTTCATCGACTATCCTACTCGCCGCCCCCTCAAGCGTAATCTGCGCGTTCTCCAAAGCGACGATACCGCGCCCGCGCAGGCGCAAAGTCGCCGGATTGAATTCATAACTGACGACGCCGTATTCGCCGGCCAACCTGCCGTTTGAGAACGCCGACAAAGTGCCGGCGTTGAAGCTGCTCGGTCGTTGCCTTGAGATGACACCGACACGCGGACGCGCGGCTAACGTGGTGCCCTCAACCGTAAACGTCTGGTCATACACCTGCAGCCCCGCCTGTTGGCCCCCAATCAGCGAAAGGTTCGAGATGGTCGCGTCCATATCTACCCGCAGGAAGTTGGCTGTCACGTTGTAGTGGCGGTCCGCCGTATTGTTCGGCACTTCCGCTGGCGACCAGTTCGCCGGGTCCGAGTATGCGCCGTACGATGGAAGAAAGCGCGACTCGATCACCGTCTGCGCACCAAGCGCCGCCGGCATCGCGAAGAGCAAAACTAACCGACTGAGCAATGGCCGAGGGAGCATAGAGGGGCAAGCTTATCAACTTGATCGAAGCAGCGGAAGAACTTTTTACTCGATTGTTAAGTACAGGATCCAAGTAAAACAAATCTGTCGGCGGCTGGAGCACACGACCAATGACCGGTGCGCCGGGGCAGAGGTGCGCTACGAGCGACTCGCTGGCGACCGCTCGGGCACTAGCGCTTCCTGGCCGAGAATCCGGGCCGTGTTCACCAGCGTGATGTGCGAGAAGGCCTGCGGGAAATTGCCTAACAAACGCTCGCCACGCGGCTCGTATTCTTCCGCCAGCAGGCCAACATCGTTCTGCAATCGGAGCAGGCGTTCGAAGAGAGCACGCGCGTTCGCCGTCCGCCCGATCAGGTGCAGACAATCCGCGAGCCAGAAGGAGCAGAGCAGGAACACACCTTCGTGGCCGGGTATTCCATCGACGTTGTTTCGTGGGTCCGATAGCGAAGCACAAAGCCGTCGCGCAGCAGATCGCGCTCGACCACTTCCACCGTGCTTCGCACCCAGCTGGTCGGCTTGTTCGGTCGCCTCGGCTACGCGAACGTGATCGCCGCCGCCATTCCGATTTACCTCTTCCTGCTCGGCGTCCTGCCCAAGGCGTTGTTTCGCCGGCTGCCCTTCGGTGCCGTGTCGGCGATGGGAGGAATCCTCGAGGCCGCAGCGCTCGTGCTCTCACCAGTCCTCGCGATCGTCGCGTCGGCCGCTTTTTCCGGCCTGAGCCCGGGTCGAAACGCCGGCGCCTCTTCGCTGCGCGCGAGGAATTGAAACAGGTCGCCGTGCAAGCGAGCGCCAAGGCTCTCTCACCGCGAGCGAGCGCGCGATGATTCACAATGTGGTCGACTACCGGCACGTGCGCGTGCGTGACGTGATGGTGCCGCTCGTCCAATGCCTCACCGTCGACCCGCAGGCGTCGATCGAACAGGTGCTCGAGTTAAGCAGCACGTCCGGCGTGGATCGGTTCCCGGTGGACTCGACGGACGGCAAAGCAGTCGGCCTCGTGAATGTGCTCGACATCCTGCTCGACAAGACACGATCGACATCGCTCGCGCGCTACACCCGCCGGATCATCACCGCGGCCGATGGCGAGCCCGCTTAT
>JACDCC010000145.1 GCA_013694595.1 Chthoniobacterales bacterium | reverse complement strand
GCTTCCGATCGCGCGGTCATCGAACAGATCGGTCGCAACGAAGAACGGCACGTTGTGTTTCTCACTACCGGCATCACCGGCATTGGCGGCTCGCCGGATATTTCCACGCAGTTCGATCACACCGGTTCCGGAAAACTCCCAGACGTCTTCCGGAACTACAAAACATTCGTGAAGCTCGCGCAGACTAACGAAGAGACCGGCGTCCGCGCCTACAAAGGGCAGGCGCCATTTCTGATGGATAGCCCGACGCTGCTCACCGCCGCGCTCCGCATTCATTCCTGCGAAGGCCGCCACGTCGCTGAGCTGCGGCGCCTACGCGGCTTAAAAGGTTGGATCAGCGACAGCGAAAACACCGGTGCGGATGAGCGGACCTACGCAGGCGAGGGAAACACCACGCATGGCGGTATAAACATGGCGTCCGTGAGCAAGGTCTCGCACCGCGCTTTGAGCGAGGCCTTCGATGAACCGCTGACGCGCGCACAAGTGATGGCGATTATCTCGCCCTTCATCCGCAGGACTGCTTCTACTCCCACCTGATCTATTCCGAGGAGCGAACTGGCTGCTCTTTCCAGTGCGCAGCCGACGAGTAAAGTTGGCTTGTGGAGCAAACTTTCAAGGTTGGCGAAGCTGCCGAGCAAGCGCGTGTTCACGTCCAAACGCTGCACTTCTACGAGCGCATGGGACTCGTGCCGAAGCTTAAGCGCTCTGCTGCAAATTACCGGCTCTATTCGACCGATGCGGTCAAGCGCGTGCAATTCATAAAAAAGGCGCAGGCGATCGGTCTTACCTTGGAGGAGATCAAGAACATTCTCGATGTGAAGGACCACGGTAGGCGCCCTGCCGTCGCGTCGCGGAGGTAGCAGCCGAACGTTTGGAACAGATCGACTCAGAGCTGGCGCGGTTGCGTGCTTTTCGCCGCTCGCTTGTCGCGGTGCTCCCGCAATGGCAGCACGACACGGCGGTGGAGCGTGCGTGCGCTGGTGAATTTTGTGACCTGATCGAGCGGTTACCCTGATCCGATAATCAGGCTCAAAAAATAACTGAAACTTGCCTTTGACCCTCTACCTAAATAGAGGGTCTAGGCTTCAGGTATGAACACGAAATATCTGGTCGTCGGCACAGCGCTGGCGGGCTCCGTTTTGCAGACTGTTGACGCTCATGCGGGTTGCGGCGCGCCGGAGAAAACGATCGCGGAGACAACGTCAACTTCCACGCAGATGGACACGAAAACCGTTCGGCTCGACATCGAGGGAATGACCTGCGGCAGTTGCGCAGCATCGGTCAAAACCGCGCTCGGGAAACTCGATGGCGTTCGGAACGTGCGAATCAGTTTCGAGCAAAAGGGAGGCACGGTTGAATTCGATGCGACGAAAGTCGACGAGGCGCGAATCGTTGAGGCCGTAAACAAAGCCGGCTTCAAAGCGCAGCAATCCCAGGAGAGCTAGATGAAAGCCGGCAAATGGCGTCGTTTCGGCGCTCCTCGCATCCGTTTGCTGCATCGGACCTCTCTTGCTCGTTGCGATCGGGTTGGGAAGTGGCGCGGCATTTATCGGTCGCTATCACTGGTTTTTTCTCAGCGCAGCGATTGCGGTTCTCGCCTGGGCGTGGGTGAAGCACTTCCGTGAAAAAGCTCGCTGCGCCTGTGAGCGTCGCGTGATGTACGGGCTCGGGATGAGTTTGCTGACGTTGCTTCTCGCGTCGGCAATCGTCATGGCGTTCGCCGCGCTCAACATCAGCAGCTACGTCTTTGCAGTTCGCCACCGGCTGCGGCGCCACGCACAAGCGTCAAACTCCAGCGCGTCGCCATTCCAGTGGAGGGAATGAGTTGTGCGACCTGCGAAGTCGCCGTTCGTAATGTGCTCGATTGCCGAGCAAAGTCTTCCGTTCGTCGGGCAGGACATCGGCGAAATCCATCAGCGGCACCGCTGCGATCTTGTGCGCTTGCGCTCGATTTGCCGATGGCCGCCCTCTTCGAGCGAGTGGACGGCGTCGCATCCGCTCCCGTCAGCGTCGCGACCAGGACGGCGACAGTGGATTACGAATCGGCAAAGACAGATCCCAACAAGCTCGTTGCCGCGATCAATTCCACCGGCTATCGCGCTTCTGTGCCGCGAAAATGAAGAAGCACTTTAAACATTTGATCACAACCCGGAAGAGAGAAACTGAAGATGAAAAAAACACTGATAGGATCAGCGCTCGTTAGTCTGACGTCGCTTTGCATCGCCCAAGTGAGCAACCCGCGCTTAAACTTCCGCCGCCGGATCGGGTCAGCATTTTTCATGTGCCTTTGCACTGCCCGGCACCGCCGCAAATCGGCTGTGGCAGTTCCGCCAAACCGGTTCTTCTGGAGCTGGAGCGCAATGGGGAAGTGAGCGAGGCATGCCTCAATCGAACCGGGCTGCTGATCGCGGTGGTCTGGAAGTCGAACTCACCGGCGCGCAACGTGGTCACTAAAATCAGGTTGCAACTGAGTGCGGCCGGTTGCTGCGTCAATGGGCCGGATATCGCGGAACTGAAAGGCGGAAGTGCCTCCACTTTTTTGTAGAACTCATCCGCTTTTTCTTTATCGCCGCGGGCCGCGCAGACATCGCCCAACCCGACCAGCGCCTCATGATTCGGTCCAGCAGCCACGACTTTTTCGTAGAACTCCGTCGCCGCCGGGTAATCTCCCTAGGCAGCGGCGATCCGACCCGCGGCGAGGAGGACGTGAGTGTTGCGCGTGCCGCTCGTCAGCGCGGGAGCGAGGACCTGCGCCGCGGGCAGGTAGGCACCGTCATGGTAGAGCATCATGGCCAGCTTCGCGCGGCACCAGGAGGTGTTCTCGGCGTAAGGTGCGCCGGCTTTGATCGCCTTCTTCATCAGCCACGTCGCCTTGCTCCGATTGCCGGTCAGCCAGAGTAAGTAAGATCCTCGAGTCCAAGAAGAGAGATCGGGCCGCAAATCCATCATCTTTTGGTATTCGTCGAAGGCTTTCTCGTAATCGCCCAACTCCAAGGCCGCATCGCCGATAATGCCGTGCGACAGTGCGTGGCCCGGATCGATCCTTAGGGCACGGCCCGCCCAGGCCATGCTTTGGTCGAAAAGATGCCGGCCGCCCGTAACCCAGGCCATTCCGCTCATTGCGTCGACACTTTTGGAATTGAGTCTTAAGACGCGTTCGTAAGCGGTCTCGGCAAAATCGTAGTACTGCACGTTAGCGGTGTCCCGCAGGACTTGCGCGAGGGAATCGCCCAGATTAACCCAAACCACTGCGGTAGCTGGTTTTTCCCGAATTTTGAAGGCTTTGTCAGTCAGAGAATCCCCGCTTGGCGAAGGAATGGATGCGAGAATTTGTTCGGTGGTTAACTCAGCGACTTTGGCGCTGAGGCAGGCGCTGCGACTGGAGGAGAAAATGGTGTTTGGCGCCAGAGAAGCGCTGCCGCCAAGGCACCCGCTAGACACAGAATCACTGCGCCAATCCGCCAGGCGAGCGCCGGAGATCGGGACGCAGTAGATGAGGTTGAAGAGTTCATTCTAAAAAGGAAGCACCGACGCATCTTGTGGATGCGCCGGCGCCACCAACTTTACTTCGTTTGGAGAACTAACGCAGCGCCAACGGTCCGGCGGGGGTCGGAGTGGGCAGTCCGATATTGGGCCCGGAATCCTTGCTGTTGCGCGTTCCGGCGTTAGGAGTGCCCGCATAGGGGATCGTACGATTATAGACTTGATCGTTGGCGGCGGCGTTATCTCCCACCACCGTGATCGGGTCAAAGCTCGGTCCGCTCGCCACCGCCGTCAGGGCGATATCGACGACATCGTCACCGAACCGGCGCCCATTCGGCCATCCGGATGGGATTTGCACGCCGTCACTATTGGCCACGGTATCGCCACCGATGAAGCTGAGTCGATTGAAAGCAGGTTCGCCCGCCACTGGAACGGGTCCGGTCGTCGTGTTCACCCGAATGACATCGGGAATGTAAACCGCTTGCAGATCGACACGATCGGTCGTCTGAAAGTCGGTTCCAAACACGGTATTGAGCAGAACCGCGATCTCGGGATTGAGCGCATAGGTGGCAAAGCGAGCGGCGTCCTCTGTCGGCTTGGACCGATTGTAGTTATCCTTGTCGGCCACTGCGACCAACAATTCATTGAAGAGCGGGTTAGCCAAGCGATTGACCTGGACATCCGGGCCTCTGCTCCGATCCACGGACCATGCAGAGTGCAAGGCGACGCACCAAGGCAAGCTCAACTGCCCCAACTGGAGCGAAGTCCGTTTCGAGCCGCGAGACTAGAGCGTGTCATGCACTTTGATGGAAGATAGAAGTGAGCATCAGGGTAAGAAATGCGAGCCCGTGCAGTCCGGCCAGGGAGGAAGGCAACCTTTCGTAGTCCCGGGCGAGGCGACGGAAGCGG
>JACDCC010000099.1 GCA_013694595.1 Chthoniobacterales bacterium | reverse complement strand
AAGAACAACTTCGATCCGCGGCGTTGCTCAGCACTCTCCGTGAACGCCGCCGCTGCGCGTGAGGCGGCGCAGCTGTGGGAGCAATTTATTCAGATCGCACGCGACGAAGGGCTCGACGTCGAAGCTCGCGAAGTGGAGAGCGGCGCCATCCAACGCTGCGTGCTCGCCGGTTTTCCGGATCAGGTAGCGGCGCGCCTGGACCAGGGCACGTTGCGCTGTGCGCTGGTGCATGGCCGGCGCGGGGTGCTCGCGCGCGAGAGCGTGGTGCATCGGGCGCCGTTGCTCGTGGCGTCCGAGATCCGCGAGATCGAGAGCAGCGACAAGGAGCGCCAGGTGTTGCTCACCCTCGCCACGCGGATCGAGGAGCCGTGGCTACGTGAGCTATTCCCGGAAGGTTTCCGCGATACGCGGGAGGTGGTGTTCGACTCGAGCCAGCGGCGCGTGAACGGCCGACACCAGATCTCGTTTCACGATCTGGTGTTGCGGAGCGAAACGGCTGACGTCCCGCCGGAGCAGGCGGCGGCATTGCTGGCGAAGGAAGTGGTCGCAGGAACGTGCCCGCTGAAGAACTGGGACAATGCGGTCGAGCAATGGATCGTGCGCGTGAACTGCGCGGCGGCGTGGTTTCCGGAGCTCGCACTCCCGCCGATTGGCGAATCCGACAAGCTCTTGATGATCGAGCAGATCTGCACGGGCGCGGTGAGCTATAAAGAGATCAAAGATCGGCCGGTCTGGCCGACGGTCCGATCGTGGCTGCCGGGCCATCAGCAGCAACAGGTGGAGCAATTGGCGCCGGAGCGGATCGAGTTGCCGAACGGCCGGAAAGCGAAAGTCGCCTACAGCGCGTCTGCCTCGCCCTCGATCGCGGCGCGGATTCAGGATCTCTATGGTGTCGAGCGGAACCTGACCATGGGCCGTGCGCGGGTGCCGGTGGTGATCCAGGTGCTGGCGCCGAATCACCGGCCGATTCAGATCACGAGCGATCTGGAGGGATTCTGGCGCGACGCTTACCCGAAGATAAAGAAAGAGCTGCAACGCAAATACCCGAAGCACGAGTGGCGCTGAACGCTACGCGTTCTGCTTGGACTCGGTAAGACGTCGGCCTGCTGACGTCTAGAAACGGCACGCTTCCCGCTACTGTTTACGCGCCTACCCTCGTTGCGCCCGTGAACCAAGAAGTCATTGATGCCCTGCTCACTGCGATGCTCGATAGCGCCGCGGGTGTGTCCGATCTTCTTTTTGGGGTTGGCAAACCGCCCGTCGTCGAGCAACACGGTGCGCTTCAGGAATTTCCCATTGATACGCCGGAAGGTGTGCTGACGCCGGAGTTAATCGAGCAGATCGCCGGGCACCTGATGAACGGCGATCCGCGCCTGATCGACGATCTGGCGAAGCTTGGCTCGTGCGATTGCAGCTATCAGCTCGGAGAGATCGCGCGGTTCCGGGTCAATATCTTTAAGCAGAACGGCCGCCACGCCATCGTGATGCGGAAGCTCGCTACCAGCATCCCGACGCTCGAGGGGCTCGGATTGCCACCCGTTTTCAAGGAGATGGTGAAGGAGAAAAACGGCATCATCTTCGTGACCGGCTCCACCGGCAGCGGCAAGACGACGACGCTCGCGGCGATGTTGGATGAGCTGAACCGGACGCAGCAGATTCATATCCTCACGCTGGAAGATCCGATTGAGTTTCTCCATCCGCATCAGAAGGCGCTCTTCAATCAGCGCGAGCTCGGGAAAGACTTCCCCGATTTCGCGAGTGGCCTGCGCTCAGCCTTACGGCAGGCGCCGAAAGCAATTCTGGTAGGCGAGATTCGCGATCGCACCACGATGGAGATCGCGATGACCGCGTCGGAAACTGGCCACATCGTCTTCTCGACGATGCATACGATCAGTGCCGGTCAGACCATCAACCGCATCCTCGGCATGTTCAGCAAGGACGAGGAGCCACAGCTGCGCCAGCGGCTGGCGGACACGATCCGCTTCGTCGTGAGTCAGCGGCTGGTCAGCAAGATCGGTGGCGGACGTTTGCTCGTGAGTGAAATCATGGGCAGCAGCCTGCGGACGCGGGAGACGCTGCTTTACGGCGAATCCGAGGGCAAAACTTTCCAGGAGATCATCGAGGCAGGCAGCACGATGGGCTGGCACAGCTTCGATCAGTCGCTGCTTCAGGCCTACAAGTCCGACGTGATCAGCGACGAAACGGCGCTTATTTTTTGCGCGCACAAAAACAAAATGCGGCGCGACATCGACATGGCGCGGAAGCTCCGCAACCAGCTTTTCGAAGAACCGTCCGGCCTGCAGATGGAACCCGCGCCGGCGTAGCACAACCCAACAACCACGTGATTTGATGAACGAAGCACTCAACTCAGCAGGCCCGGCAACAGAAAATGCCGCCTCTCTCGACACGCCTGCACACCGGGAGTTTCGCACGCAGCTAAACCACAAGCTGCGAACGCCTCTCAACGCGATCATCGGCTTCACCGAGCTTCTCGCGCTGCAGCCTCGCGGCACGCGCGAAGACGAAGACCTCCAGCAGATCCTGAAGTCCGCGCGTGATCTGCTTCAAATTATCGAGCGCGACTTGGGTGAAGCCGCAGCAGGGGAGGCCGCGCCGCCTTCGCAGGCCGCTGCTTCGGAGCGCGTCTGCGATGTCCTCTACGTCGAGGATGACCTGGTGAACTTTACGCTGGTAGAACGGATCCTCGATTTTCGTCCTGCCGTCACGGTGATTCATGCGGTGCAGGGGCAGCTTGGGCTCGCGCTGGCAGAAGCGTACAACCCAAAACTGATCCTGCTGGACCTAAACCTGCCTGACATGCACGGATCGGAAGTGCTGCGGCGCCTTCAGCAGGACGCCGCGACAAAGCACATCCCCGTCGTTATCCTCAGTGCGGACGCGACTCCGAGCCAAATCGAGCGACTCCTTACTGCAGGGGCGAGAAACTACCTGACGAAGCCGTTCGACATCGATCCGTTCCTGGCCGTCGTGGACGAGTTCCTCGAGGACACGCCGAAGGCCGCCGGCGTCTAGCGCCGGCGACACGGAGTCATTTTGCGCCTCTGCGGCTGCCGCGAGGTCCTTTACAATCCGCTGCGGATGCCGCGGTCCGAATTACGTGGGCCGTGAACACCGGACACGCGCGACCACGCCGCTTTCACGGCAGGGCGAGCGCGATCCCACGGGATAGCGGGGTTGGCGTCGTTCTTTTCGTAGTCGCGTGCGAGATCGGTCTCGATCTGCTCGTACGGCCGGCCGGCGTAATTCATCACGCCCTGATAACCAGTCC
>JACDCC010000371.1 GCA_013694595.1 Chthoniobacterales bacterium | reverse complement strand
CGGAACAGCCCGATCTCGCCAGTCCCCCGCACGTGTGTGCCGCCGCAGAGTTCCATCGAGTAGCCATCGAGCGCGCGCGGCTGTCCGCCGATCTGCACTACACGCACGGTGTCGCCATACTTGTCGCCAAAGAACTGCATGATGTCGGGACGCGCTTTCACTTCCGTGTATGGCATCTCCACCCACGAGACGTGCGCGTTGTCGACGATGCGCTCGTTCACCAACTTCTCGACATCGCGCACCTGCTCGGGCGTGAGCGCCGCGCTGCTGAAATCAAAAGTCAGCTTATCCGGTCCAACGTAACTGCCTTTTTGCACCGCATCGCGTGAGACCACTTCGTGCAGCGCCCAATGCAGCAGATGCGTGACGGTGTGATGCCGCTCGATCGCGCGGCGTCGCGGGACATTAACGCGCACCGTCACCTCAGCGCCCGGCTCGGGAGGCGCGCCTTCGCTGATCACGTGCACAGTGGCGCTGCCGGCTTTTTGCGTATTCGCCACGCGCCAGCGACTGCTGTTTTGTGACAGCTCACCTGTATCGCCAACCTGTCCGCCCATCTCCGCGTAGCACGCAGTCTTGTCCAGCACGACACCTACCCGGTCTTTCACCGTCACTGAATCAAGGACCCGCGCGGACGTCTCCCGCTGCTCATAGCCGACAAAGTTTGTGGCGCTGAACGCCTCCGCATCCGAGACGCTGATCGTCTCCTTCTTCTGCGCCGCACGCGCACGTGCGCGCTGCTGCTCCATGAGCGCATCGAAGCCCGCAACATCAACGGTGAGTCCGCGCTCGCGCGCCATCAGCTCCGTAAGATCGAGCGGAAATCCTTGCTCGTCGTACAATCGGAAAGCAAATGGTCCTGAGATTGTACCGGCGACACTTCCTGCCTCCGCTTCGAAAAGCGCGATCCCCTTATCGAGCGTGCGATTAAACGCTTCTTCCTCGCGCCGCAGGGTGTCGCGGACGAGCTGCTGCTTCGCGCGCACTTCGGAAAACACGTCGCCCATTGTGGCGACTAGCACGTCGACAAGCTTGTAGAAGAATGGCTCATGGAAGCCGAGCATGCGGCCGTAACGAACCGCGCGTCGCAAGATGCGTCGCAACACGTAACCGCGGCCTTCGTTGCTCGGTTGAATGCCGTCGGCGATCGCGAAACTGAGCGTGCGGATGTGATCAGCGATCACGCGAAAGGCGATGTCGATCTTCTCTTGCTCGGTGTCGCCTGTGCTGTCGGCTTTTGGGAGGGTGGAGCCGTAGCGTTTGCCGCTTAGCTTCTCGATTTCGTCGAAGATTGGGCGGAAAACATCGGTCTCATAGTTCGAGGTCGCCGAGGAGAAGTCAGTGAAGTGTTTTGTGTTCTGGATGAGCGCCGTGACACGCTCGAAGCCCATTCCGGTATCGACGTGACGCGCCGGGAGCGGACTGAACGTGCCGTCCGCGTTCGCATTAAACTGGATGAACACGAGGTTCCAGATCTCCATGCACCGCGGGTCGCCGGCGTTAACGAGGGAGCCGCGGGTGTCGCCGTTCGGCGTGAGGTCGATGTGCAACTCTGAGCATGGTCCGCACGGGCCGGTGTCGCCCATCATCCAGAAGTTGTCGTTCTTGTTGCCGTTCACGATCTGCACCGCGGGATCGAGCCCGGCTTTCGTGAACAAACGTGCCCAACGGTCGTGCGCTTCCTGGTCGAACTCACTCGGTTCGCCGTCACCCGGCTTGTAGACGGTGGCGTAGAGGCGCCGCGGTGGGAGTTTCCACCGCTCGATTACCAGCTCCCACGCCCAATCGATCGCTTCCTTCTTGAAGTAATCGCCAAAGCTCCAGTTCCCGAGCATCTCGAAGAACGTGTGGTGATAGGTGTCGAGGCCGACGTCATCGAGATCGTTGTGTTTCCCACCGGCGCGGATGCACTTCTGCGTGTCAGCTGTGCGCGGCGGGTTCCACGGGGCTGATTGCTGCGCGAGAAAAATGGGCACGAACTGGTTCATGCCTGCGTTCGTGAAGAGCAGGTTCGGCGCGCCCGGTAGCAACGACGACGAAGGCACGATCGTGTGCTGCTTCTCGCGAAAGAAATCGAGGAAGGATTGGCGGATCTGCGCGGAGGTCATGTTGTGGAGAGCTGACGGTAGCGCGAATCAGCGAGTTTTCACCAGCGGCGCGGAGGTCATTACGGTGCTGCGGAGTCGCGCCGCGCGCCTGGCCCCAGCCACCAGGAGAAATCAGCCTCGTGTTATTTATTCCGGCAAAGTAGAAATCTTGCGTCGCGAATTGGCGCCCGCCCAGGAGCCCGCCAGCTCCTTGACCTTCATGAACGATTTAGTCGCAGGAGCGAATGCAGACGAAACTCTCCGGGTCTCGGAGACGCGTTTCAGTCTTCTCATCGATCAACTGCCGTTCAGTCTGCAGATCGTCGATCCGAGCGGACGCACCGTGCGGGTGAACCGCGCCTGGGAAAAGCTTTGGGGGATTACGTTCGCGGAGCTGAGCAATTACAACCTGCTGGAGGACGAGCAGCTGGTGGAGAAAGGCATCATGCCATACATCCTCCGCGCCTTCAGCGGCGAGGCGGCGGAAATCCCTGCGCTCCCGTACGTACCGAATCGCGGTCACTACAAGGGGCAGGAACGCTGGACGCGCTCCATCATCTATCCCGTCCTCGATGAGCATTACGCTCTGCGCGAGGTCGTGCTCATCCATGAAGACATCACGGAGCGTGTCGGGGCGGAGCAGAAACTGCGCGCGCATGAAGCTCGGCAGGATCTGCTGCTGCGCTTGTTGCAACGCCAGCGCGAGACAGCCGATCCCGATGCGATGATGGCAGCAGCAGCGGAAGCGGTCGGACGGCATCTCCGCGCCAATCGCGTCGGCTTTTTCGAAATGGTCGACGACGAGACCCTCCGCTTTACCGTCTCGTGGACCGACGGGGTGCTCGAACCGCTCTCCGGTACACTCCAGGCAGCCTCGCTGGGGGCAGGTTATCTGGCGCAAGTGCGCGCCGGACGCACGCTCGGGTTCGCTGACACCTCGCGTGAACCGCTGACCGCGGGTTCGCTGTTCGGGGAAATTGCTGCGCGTGCGATCGTCGGCGCGCCCATCATCCGCAACGGGCGCTGGATTGCGGGCCTTTACGTGAATCACTCGCAGGTTCGCGCCTGGCACGACGACGACATCGCGCTGGTGCGCGAAGTGGCAGATCAAACCTGGGATGCCGTTGAGCGCGCGCGCGCGCAGCAGGCGCTGCATGAGACGCAGGTGCGACTTGAGGCAACTCTCGTTGCCAGCGAGATTGCCACCTGGACGTGGGACGTCGAACACAACCGTGTCACCGCCGATCAGAATTTGGCGCGCATGTTTACGCTCAGTCCGGAAGCCGCCGTGGGTGGGAGCCTCGAACGATATCTCGAGGCGGTTCACCCTGAGGATCGCGGGCGTCTCCAGAGCATCATCGCTGAGGCACTGCACAGCCCGAGCGGGCGCTACGAGATCGACTACCGCGTCCTGCGTGCAGACAGCTCCGTTCGTTGGGTGGCCGCGCGAGGTCAGGTCGAGCGGAACGCGGAGGGCAAAGCGACCCGCTTCCCCGGCGTCGTCATCGACATCACCGAACGCAAGCGCGCCGAAGAAGGCGTCGCTTACCAGAAACGTCTGCTCGAAGCGCTGACGGAAAGTGTTTTGGATGCCATCCTGATCGTCTCGCCGGAAGGGAGGGTCGTACATTTCAACGAGCGCTTCCTCGAGATGTGGCGTTTCCCGCCGGAGGTGATCGCCTCCCGCTCGGACGCCGCAGCGTTGCAGTGGGCTGCGCAGGCGACCACCGACCCGGCAGGATTCCTCGCGCGCGTCACCGAGATTTATGCCAATCCCGATCGCTCGATCCGGGAGGAACTCACGATGCGCGACGGGCGTGTCTACGAGCGCTTCGGCTCTCCAATTCGCAGCGGCGATGCCCGCCTGGGCTGGGTGTGGACCTTCCGGGATGTCACCCAGGCACGCGCCGCCGAAGGAGCACTGCGCGAGAAGGAGGCGTTCGTTCGCTTGCTGCTCGATTCCGCCGCTGACGGCTTTTACGGCGTTGATCGTGAAGGCGTCACGACATTCTGCAACGCCGCCTTCCTGCGCATGCTTGGGTTCAAACGCGAAGAAGAGGCCATCGGCAAGAAGCTGCACGGCGTCATCCATCACTCACAGCCGGACGGAAAACCCTACGCTAACCACGACTGCCCGATCTACCGCACCGCGCAGACAGG